>JADGPU010000014.1 GCA_017882305.1 Bacteroidales bacterium
AGGCCAGGGCTACAATTGAACCAGTTGCAATGA
This sequence comes from Bacteroidales bacterium, assembly GCA_017882305.1. Taxonomy (GTDB): domain Bacteria; phylum Bacteroidota; class Bacteroidia; order Bacteroidales; family VadinHA17; genus LD21. The sequence goes on from JADGPU010000014.1 coordinate 34, forward strand.
GTATTTTGTTCATATTTTCCACATGACTCGCAGTAATATAGTCTTCAAGTCCCATGGCTTTTCGTGTGATTATCAACAGGGTTTGTACCATTGCAAATCCCGAGAAAATTGCCCCTGCAACAAAATAAGGAGGAAAGATAGTGGTGTGCCATCCCGGAACTATTGATGAGGCAAAGTCCATACTAACTATGCTATGCACAGAGAGTACAAGTGGAGTAGCAATGGCTGCCAGCATTATCGAAGTGATCTCATGTCTGTGCCAGTCTCTGGCAGATCCTTTCCATCCGAAGCTCAGGAAATTATAAATGTTCTTTTTTAGTCCTTTTTTAATTTTGTCGCGTAGGGTGCCAATATCCGGAATCAATCCCACATACCAGAAAACCAGTGATATGGTAAAATAGGTAGAAATTGCAAAGACATCCCATACTAATGGAGAATTAAAGTTTACCCAAAGTCCTCTTGTGTTAGGGTAAGGGAATATGAAAAATGTAAGAAGCGGACGTCCCAGGTGAATAAGCGGAAAAAGTGCAGCACAGATTACAGCAAAGATGGTCATTGCCTCTGCGGAACGATTGATACTGTTTCTCCATTTCTGCCTGAACAGAAGGAGTATTGCAGAAATAAAGGTCCCGGCATGACCTATTCCAATCCACCAGACAAAGGTGGTTATTTCAAATGCCCAGCCTACTGTTCTGTTTTCTCCCCAGGTACCTATCCCCTGCCAGACTGTCCAGAAAATCATGAATACTCCAAACAGCATAGCAAGGCCGGCTATAGTCATCCCCATATACCAGAATTTACCGGCTTTATTCAACATCGGACTAAGGATGTCGCTGGTTATGCTCCGGTAAGTCTTGGTACCTTCAATTAAAGGGGTCCGTAGTGGAGATTGAAGCATATAAATAAGAATTGATACTTATAAAATTTTGTTTTTTATTTTAGTCAGATAATTGACTGAAGGCATGGTAAACAGCTCCTCAAGTAGATTATATCTTCGTCCGCTGTTAATCAACCTGTTTAGTTCACTTTTGTGATCGTTCATATCTCCAAATACAATTGCTTTTGCCGGACAGCTTTGAGAACAAGCTGTCTGGATCTCATTTTCATGTAATGCCCGGTTCTCGTATTTGGCCTTTAGCTTTGATGCCTGGATACGCTGAATACAAAAGGAGCATTTTTCTATGACTCCCTGCGCGCGAATTGTGACATCAGGATTTAGAACCATTCGCCTCAGGTTACCGGTCATTCCTTCCTTATCTCTAAGGTTTCCCGTCAGAGTACCTGCAGCGCTGTAATTGAACCAGTTAAATCTTCTGACTTTATAAGGACAGTTATTATTGCAATATCTGGTACCGAAGCACCGGTTATAAATCATTTGATTCAGACCCTCAGAACTATGATTTGTGGCTGCAACCGGACATACATTTTCACATGGTGCGTTCTGGCAATGCTGACATAAAACAGGCTGGAAAACAACCTCAGGATTATCTTCTTCGCCTGTATAATATCTGTCAATTCGTATCCAATGCATTTCATGAACCCTGTGTACTTCTACCTTTCCAACTACCGGAACATTGTTTTCTGCCTGGCAGGCTATAACACAGTTTCCACAGCCTGTACATTTGTTAAGGTCAATTGCCATACCCCAGTGATGATGAGGATATGTCCTTTCCTTATACAAGCTTTTATTGTGTTCGAGGTTATAGGCATGCAATTCATTTCCTGCTGCAGGATTATTCCTGAATTCATTCAATCCTGCTTCCCGCACAAAGGCTCTGCCTTCCATACTATGATGGGTCTGTGTTTGTGCAAAAAGGTATGTCCTGCCAGTCTTGGTTATGTGATCAGATGTACCTGTATAGACTATATTCCCATTTTCTGAAGTTAACATTGGCCAGACATCTGTTCCAACGTCATTACCCACTATTCCGCATTTATTACGGCCATATCCCAGGGCGATTCCTATTGTCCCGTAAGATTGCCCCGGTTGAATATGTACCGGCAATTCAACTTTACCCAGATTTATAACATCACAATCAGTCAGATTAAACTCCTTTGCCTGTTTGGGGGAAATTGATGCATAGTTGTCCCAGCAGATTCTTGTGACCGGATCGGGTAATTCCTGGAGCCATGGGTTATTGGCCTGCCTTCCTTCTCCTAGTGCAATAGTTTCATAAAAGACAATTTCAGTACTGTTTTTACCGGCGTTGTCTCCTGTTTTTACAGAAAGCGGATCAAAAGGTATTGAGCCTGACTTTCCGGGTTTTCCGGCACTTTCAACTATCGAGGAAGCAGGTTCGAAAATTCCTTTTTGCAAAGTATGATCAAAAAAAGTGACAGGATCTATAAATTCCGATTGCAGCCTCATCATGTTATCAACCCAGTATGCCTTAATAAAATCGTAGTAACCCATCGTTGATCCTGACCATTTCAATAAGGTGTCAGTCATCTGACGTGTATCAAATATCTGGTTGATAGCAGGTTGCATTAGACTGAAATGTCCTCTTTTTGGTTCGGCATCATTCCAGCTTTCCAGGTAATGATGATCAGGGCAGATGTACTGTAAAATGCTGCTTGTTTCATCGGGGGAACCGGAAAGGGATACTGTAAGGCCAACTTTTTTAAGTCCTTCAGTAAAAGCATCTCTGTTGTACCAGTTATATACCGGATTTACATTCCATACCAGAAGTGCATTAACGTCACCTTTTTGCATCTTCCCGATAAGCATTTCCATATTACTATCAAGTGCCAGATGGGTCCTCAGAAAAGAGTCAAACAATATTGTCTTACCGATATTTCCGAGCAATCTGTTAATCTCGTTTACAAGGAGTTGAACATGTTTAACATTTGAACCGGATATTAAAAGGGATTTACCGGCTGATGAAACAAGTTTTTTTGATATCTCACTTACATCGATTGGTGAAGAAGGGGCTTCGAAATGCCGATTTTCGACGCCTTTAATAATCTCTTTATAAATGTTAAGCAGTATTGCAGCTTCCTGAGAAGGTTTAATCTGAATTCTGTTATCAGCATTACTCCCGGTAAGACTGAGATTGGATTCCAGTTGAATAAGCCAATTCATATCCTGTCCAGGATCTCTTCTTGAACTAAACTGTTTTGTATATTCAATTGGTGAAAGCCAGGTTCCAAGAAAGTCAGCACCGATACTTACAATCAGATCAGCTTTATCAAAACGGTAATCCGGAATTACCTGCTTTCCAAAGCTTATTTTATTAGCCTCAAGCATTGCAGAATAGGAGATTGCATCATATTGAACCCATTCCGAGCCGGTGAATTTTTTCAAAAAACCGGAGATAACCACTTCGGTGGACGGACTGAAAATAGTGGGTGTAAGAAGGATGATAGTGCCTTTCTCTCTGACTATTTTCTGAAGCTTGCTGATAATTTCCGTATCAATTGATTCCCAACCGGTAGAAATACCCTCCCGCAATGGATTGTGGAATCTGTTTCCATCATACAAGTCAAGCAAAGAGGCCTGAACTCTTGCACTGGTACCACCTCTGGAAATTCCCGATTCGGGATTACCTTCGATTTTTATCGGACGTCCATCTCTGGTTTTGACTACAATACTGCAATAATCACTACCGTTAATATAGCTGGATGCGTAATAGAGGGCTTCTCCGGGAGTTAACTCAACAGGTGCAATAACATAAGGCACTGCTTTACTGATCTTAGACTGGCAGGATGAAAGCGCAGACACTGCAAAGCTGAATCCGCATAATTTCAAAAAATCCCTTCTGGATGCAGCCATGTCTTTTCTCCTGTCGCTCAAAAGACCGAGCAATGAATTATCATCATCCGGTGCTTTTATTATACCATCGACTTCTTCTTTCTTCTTCTTAGACTCAATATCTTTCCAATATTTTTTCATTCCTGAGGAATTATATTGATTTTATTGTTATTAATAATGACACTTCCCGCAATCCCTGCCACCGATACCTGTAACTCTGACACTATCAATCTTCCCGGCTTTTAAAGAATCGTAAAGATCTGAATAATAGGTTTTGTAATACTCATTTGAGAGATTTACTTTTCTTGTTTTATGGCAATCGATACACCATCCCATTGAAAGATCAGGTACCTGGTAAAGTCTATTCATTTCTTTTACGTTTCCATGACATGCATCGCAGGTGATTCCCCCCGCACTTACATGCTGTTCATGGCTAAAAAAAACAAAATCCGGAAGCTTGTATATCCTTACCCATTCAATCGGTTTTTTATCATCTATCGCCTTTAAAACTTTAGCTATCTCTGTGGCCCCCGACCTGGTTCCGTTACGCACCAGGAAGTGGCAATTCAAACAGACACTACCCGGAGGAATTCCGGCAGTTTTGCTGATTTTTGCGGTATAGTGGCAATAGTTACAATCCGTTTTATTTTGTCCGGCATGAACAGCATGGGAAAATTTTATCGGCTGGGCAGGGGCAAATCCTTTGGCACGACCAAAGGCTATTGCATTAACAGCGAGTATCCAGGTTATAAAAATGGTGGTAAATGTAAGTATAGCCCAGTTGATACGCTGATCCTTATATATTTTTCTGATCACAACATCCACAGATGATAAAAGAAATAATACCGAAGCAATGATCAGTAATAACAGATAGGTAATAACCGGCTTGTTTTGCTTAAGCCCGATACCCACGAATTTATTCATGTAAGCTTTGATCAGTACAATGTCTCCGGCAGTTAACTGAAATCCTTTATGTACAAGCTTCATCTTCGGACCTATCGGTTTAAGCAGGACTCTGCTTAAATCACGGGCACTTTTGTCAAGATACTTTCTGGAAATCTCAAGTGCATCAGGATTCCAGTTCAAAGTATCAGATACATGTGTATTGTGACAAGCTACACAATTAATTGATTTATCTCCCAGGTAGACAAGTCCATTGAAGAGCCTTGCGCCACGTATAAGCTCTTCGGTACTAAAGTTCGTCTGTTTATATATAACAGAATCAGGTAACTGATTATTTAAAGTGTCTTTTGGCTGAACTTTGGTTGAATCTTTTACCTGAATTTTAGATGTATCCTTTCCCTGAGCTTTTGCCGAATCTTTTACCTGAAGATTCGTTGATTCTTTTGGCTGAACTTTAAGTGTATCTTTTTTCTGAGTTTTTGCTGTATCCTTTACCTGAACTTTAAGTGTCTTTACTACCTGTAATGAATTTGACAGAGCCGGATTAAGAATAAAGGAAAGGAAGATAAACGGGAGTAAATATTTAATTTTTTCTGCCTGAGAAACCTTGGACATGGTATTAAAATATAGCGTATTTAATACTAACGATCGGAATTAAGTCAAATCACCCCTTCAAAATCCATCAAACTCAAAAATATAAAAATGATTGATATAATCTAATCTCCGACAGTTTTTTCTTCTATTCGATTAATTAATAGTTTTATCCGTTTTACGGGGATAACTGAAATGAATTGCCCTGAATTCCCGTGCAATAAATAACTAATTATTGTACGATTTTTAGAATCCATCTTTATATCTTTGCAAATTAACTACAATTTGTTTCAGCTATTATCGTTTATTTTTTATAATTAACCTGGTAAACTATGAAAAAGATCTTTTCCCTTGTGCTTATACTAATTATTACCATAGGTTTATTTACCGGTTGCAAAAAGAATAAAGGAGAACCTCCCGTTTTGCCACCACAGGAATCTATGATAATCGATTTCACCAATTTTGCTACTGTAAAGAAATCAGTTGACCTGATCCCAGGACAGAAAGGTACAGAAAACAGCAACTGGGAGTATGCGGCAATAGTTGCCGGGTATTGGAAATTGATTATAAGTTTAAATCTTGCTGTTCCTGTAACTGCTTTTAAAGCAGCAGTTGACCAGGTTCCTGTATATATTTCATCAAAAAACTGGCAATGGAGCTATAGTGTAACTTTCTCAAACGTTACATATAAAGCAAGACTTACAGGTCTGATCAGGAGCAGTGATGTTCAATGGAAAATGTATATTACCCGGGAGGGTACAGGTGGTTTTGCAGAATTTCTCTGGTTTGAAGGTACTTCCAAGCTTGATGGTACAGGTGGGCAATGGATTCTGTATCAGGATGCATCGTCACCAGTTGCGTATCTTCAGATTGACTGGACAAAAACCGCTACAGTTGTTGGATATGTAAAATATACTTATCTGAAAAACGATTCCTTTTTAAATAGTTTTATCGAGTATGGATTGACATCCAATGCTTTAAATGCCTATTATACAATTCATTATTATAATGGCGTGAAATTTTCAGATGTTAATGTCGAATGGAATACAACCACCCTTAATGGCCGTGTGAAATCCGTTGATTATCTGGGAGATTCCAACTGGTATTGTTGGGATTCAAATAAAGTTAATACAGTTTGTCAATAATAGCAGATGATAAGATAAAAAATCCCGGCAGATTCCGGGATTTTTTATTCACGATTTTTACTATTTTGCGCTCCTCAATTTTAACAAAATAAAAATGTCATCAGGAAAAAAATCTGTTTTACTTATACTTCTGATCCTGATAATTGATCAGATTCTGAAAATTTGGGTCAAAACCCATATGGAGATCGGACAGGAAATTCATCTCTTTGATAATTGGGGTATTCTGCATTTCATAGAGAATAATGGAATGGCTTTTGGAATGGAAATGGGAGGCAAGCCAGGCAAACTGGTCTTAAGCGTTTTCAGAGTTATGGCAATTTTTGGCATAGGCTGGTTCCTTTCTTCCCTGATAAGGAAAAAGGCAAACATAGGACTAATACTTGCTGTCAGTGCAATAATGGCAGGAGCGATTGGAAACATCATAGACAGCGCATTCTATGGTATGATCTTTAGTGAAAGTTTTACCCAGCATGCCGTACTTTTTCCCCAGGGAGGAGGTTATTCCTCTTTCCTTCATGGAAGAGTAGTTGATATGTTTTATTTTCCGATAATTAATACTCACTGGCCACAATGGTCGCCATTCAAACCCGGCGAATCGCTTGTGTTTTTCAGACCGGTTTTTAATATAGCTGATTCTTCGATAACCTGCGGAGTTATAGCAATAGTTTTATTTCAGAAGAGAATGTTCAGGCATTTGTCCTGAAATTTTCAAAATAGAAAATAAATCTGGTTATTACTGTTGGCAACAACTACTGACACAATTCAAAATTGTCCTCAGATTTTCATGTTTCAGAAAGTACCATGTGTTTTTACCTACTCTTTTTGAAGCGAGTACACCTTTGTCCTTAAGTATTCCCAGATGATGTGAGGCTGTTGATTGTTCTATTCCGAGCTGCTTATGAATTTCAGTTACTGTTTTTTTCCCCCCGTCTTCAAGACATCCCACAATTGTTATACGTACCGGGTGGGCAATTGCTTTAAGCATTCCGGCCGCTCTTTCAAGATTTTCCGGATTAAGTTCTTTAAATTCCATTCTTAAAAAATTTCATTGCGCAAATATATATAAATATGTTGATATGATGAATGTTGCTCTTTTAAACCGGGAAATTATCTGAATAAAATAACAAATAATCAAAAGATTATCTTGAGCCCCTGATTTTATTATATTTGACCGAAATAAATACTTATGTCTGCTCTCACCGGAATAAAGAAACCTGTTGAAACTGAGATGGCTGAATTTGAAGTCTTCTTCAGCAGGACTATGCGTAGTGATATCCCTTTATTGAATATTATTCTGAACTATATTCTCCGTCGTAAGGGCAAACAGATGAGACCTTTGCTGGTCTTTCTTACTGCACGACTGAATGGTGAAATAGTTGAATCCACTTATATTGCAGCAACTTGTATTGAACTTCTTCATACTGCATCACTAGTTCATGATGATGTGGTTGATGACGCTCATGAAAGACGTGGGTCTCTTTCAATTAATGCCCTATGGAATTCTAAAATAGCAGTTCTTCTTGGTGATTACCTGTTGTCGACAGGAATGCATATTTGTGTTGAAAAATCACGGTATGATATGCTCGAAATAATTTCCGAAGCAGTCAAGTCAATGGCAGAGGGAGAGCTTTTACAACTTCAGAAAGCAAGAAAATTAAACATTAAAGAAGAAGATTATTATAAGATCATAATAAGTAAAACAGCTGCTTTACTTTCAGCCTGTACGGCCTGCGGAGCAACATCGGTATCAGAGGATGCAGAAACTATCCAGTTAATGAAGGACTTTGGAGAGAATATTGGAATTGCTTTTCAGATCAGGGATGACATCCTTGATTATGAAGGAACAGGGTTGACAGGCAAAACTGTGGGAAATGATATTAAGGAAAAAAAGATAACCCTTCCTTTAATACATGCCCTGGAGCAATCTGCTAACTCAAAAAAAAGACATATTTTTAACATTGTAAGAAACAAGAAAAAGACAAAGGCTGAAATTAATGAGGTTATAAGTTTTGTAATGGATTATGGAGGCCTTGAATATGCCGAAATAAAAATGAATCAGTACCGTGACAAAGCTCTTGCAATTCTTGATTCTTATCCCGATTCAGAGGTGAAGGAATCCCTTAAAAAATTTGTCTTTTATACAACTTCCCGGGACAAATAAAAACTTATTCGGAAATAATCTTATGCATATTCTTTCTTTGTGGCTACCTCCAGCTGAACAGGTGGAACTTTTGACATATCCTGTATGTAATAGCGCGATCCGATGTAAAAAAGAAAGGCGCCTATAAGCAAAACGAAGGGAAGGATTGCCATTGCTGTTTTGATGTCATAAAGGTCAGATACCTTCCCTAGTATAATCGGGGCGGTAAAAGAACCTAATAAATTCTGAACAGCCACTGCAATGGCATATGATGTTGCCCTTAATCCAGGATGAATGACATCTTGTGTAACTGCTGCAGCTCCTGCAATAAATGTCATGATAATAACGCCAAACAAAAAAAGCACTGCTATCTGTCCGTTCCCTTTTAAAATGAAAAAGGCAATGAAAAGAAGCAAGGCTGAAATAAATGTTGATATAGCCGGAAACAACAGTCGTGCCCGGGGTTCAGTTTTCCTCCATCTGTCTATAAGAAAGCCGCCAAGCGGAGCTCCGATAAGAGCCAGCATCATTACAAAACCGGCAAGCGTGCCTGCAATCTTTGGCTCAAGTTTGTTTCCGGTTTCGAAAAATTTGGGGAGCCAAACTATCATAGCGGTAGTTACAAAAACCACGGCAGCCATGCCGAAATAAGTATATATTACCGATGGTTTTGCAATGAACTCCCGTATCATATCTTTCTTTCCCATCTTTATTTTTTTGTTGTTCTTATCAATAAACGAAAGATCGACCGTTTTATAATCATTGACAAACAGGAATAGAATAGCAATTATTAAGCCTGGCACTGCGACAATTCCGAAAGCATGCTTCCAGCCCAGAGACTGTGCTATAATGCCACCCATTGTTACCCCGATTGCAGATCCAAGCGGGATGGACGAATTCCATAATCCCATCATTTTGGATCTTTTCTCCATCGGGTACATTCCTGATATTAATGCGCTTCCCCCTGGGGCATACCCTGCTTCACCAAATCCAATAAATATGCGCGCCATGAATAGCTGGATATAATTTCCTGTGAATGCACATACAGCCGTTGCAAGGCTCCAGACAATAGCCATCAAGCCTATTGTTTTTGTTCTGCTCCACCGATCTACAAGGATTGAAATAGGAAAGGTAAGAATCCCTATAGTGAGATAAATGACCGAGACAAGCCAGCCACACTGCGTATCTGTAATAAACCAATCTTTCTGGATTGAAGTAAACATGGAATTTACGACCATTCTGTCTGCATAATCAAACATGTACAACAGGAAGAGTAACATAAAAACATAATTGGAGTAACCCTTTGAGAACAAGTACCCGCTGCGGTCTTCTGGCTTTTTCATTCTGACATTTTATTTATAAAACCTCAATACCAAGTAAATAAAAATAAATATTAGTTGGGTTTTCTGTTGTATTTTTAAGTGTTTATACTTATTAGGATTTTTGAATGGGTTGAGTCTGGCCCCCTTTAGTGGTTCAGTTTTGGGCAAAAAGACCCCCTCTACCGCTACGCGGCATCTCCCCCACGGAGGAGATAATGCTCTGATATTTAGACAAATTATGCCAAACCAACGAGTTTTTTCCCCCCTTGGGGGGAAATACAAAGGGGGTAAATATCTAAGAGGAAAGCCTTCTCTAGGGGGCCAGGGAAGCAAAACTTTAGGAACTTTAAATTTAAATTATTACTTTTCCATATTAAAATTTATACCTATAAGAGATTATGGCAACTTTAAAACAAATTAATGAATTTCTTGATTCCCAGCCTATTGCATTGGTAGGGGTATCTCGTAATCCTAAAAAATTCGGTTATGCCACTTTCAAAGAACTTAAAGAAAAAGGGATGAAAATTATTCCGGTAAATCCCCTGGCCGATGAAATAATGGGAGAAAAATCTTATCCTAATGTAAAAATGCTTCCTCCAGAAGTTCAAAGTATAATAGTCTTTACAAAAAAGGATAAAACTGTCTCTGTGATTCGTGATGCCAAAGAAAAAGGGATAAAGCAGATATGGATACAACAGATGGCCGATAGTAAAGAGGCTCTTGATGAACTTAAAGACTCAGGAATAAATTTTATCACCGGAGAGTGCATACTCATGCATTACAAACCTCACAGTTTTCATAAGTTTCACGGAAGTCTTAAAAAGTTTTTCGGCCGTTTTCCAAAGTAATGAATGAAAAAAAGCCTCCATACAATCTTAAATTTGTTGTCAGGGATTATGAATGTGACCTCCAGGGTGTTGTAAACAACGCTAATTACCAGCACTATCTTGAACACGCAAGGCACGAGTTCCTTATCTCTAAAGGAGTCAGTTTCGTTGAACTTCATGATAAGGGAATAGATCTTATTGTAACAAGAGTGGAGATCGATTATAAATATCCGCTAAAGAGTCATGATAATTTCATCGTCACAGTAAACATTCAGAGAGAAGGAAATGCCAGGATCCTTTTTATTCAGGATATTTACAGGATGCCTGATTTAAAGCTTGTTGTCAAGGCAAAAGTAACTGGAGTGGCAACCAAAAAAGGCAGACCGGTACCTCCAGGAGATCTGGTTTTAAAACTTGGATTAGAATCTTGAATTTCAAATATGAAAAGTAAAAAATGAAATCAAAAACAATCTCTTCATTCAAAATAGCTATACTCACTATCCTGATGGCTGTTTCTTCTCCCTCCTATTCGCAATCTATTGGAGTATTAAGACAGAAATATGATAAACAGGAAGTATATATAACAATGAGAGATGGTGTAAAACTGTTTACTTCAATTTATACGCCTAAAAATAACTCGGTTACTCATCCTGTTCTTCTAAAACGGACTCCTTACAATATTGAGCCGGGAGGGCCCAATAGTTTTAATTTCTCCATGCAGCTTTACAAAAGATATACCGAAAGTGAATATATAATGGTTTTTCAGGATGTCAGGGGAAAATATATGAGTGAAGGAGAGTTCGAAGATGTTCGTCCAATAATTGTGGTAAAAAAGAGCAATAAAGATATTGATGAATCGACAGATACCTGGGATACTGTGGATTGGCTTGTTAAAAATATAAAGAATAATAATGGGAATGTTGGAATTTTTGGCATTTCTTATCCGGGTTTCTATTCAACAATGGGTCTTATAAATGCACATCCCGCTGTTAAGGCAGTTTCTCCACAAGCTCCGGTAACAGCCTGGTTCTTAGGCGACGATTTTCATCATAACGGGGCTTTTTTCCTTCTTGATTGTTTCAGCTTTTATTATAGTAACGGGCAGCCTCACAGGGCGCTTACCCGGACCGGGTATCCCTCATTTAAATGGCCTGTTTCTGATAACTATGAGTTTTTTCTTTCCCTGGGTGCAGACAAAAACATTGCACCTGAGTTTCTCGGGGACAGTGTTAAATTCTGGAATGATGCTTTTTCACATCCCGATTATGATGATTTCTGGAAAACAAGAGATCCCCGACCATTCCTGAAAAATGTTACCCCGGCTGTTATGACCGTTGGTGGATGGTTTGATGCTGAGGATCTCTATGGTGCTCTGCATACTTATGATGCAATTGAAAAACAGAATTCACCATCGGTAAAGAATTTTCTCGTAATGGGTCCATGGTCACATGGCCAGTGGGAATTTGGAAAAGGAAATAACCTTGGAAATATTTACTGGGGACTGGACGCAAATAAAAAATTCCAGGCTCAGGAAAAAGATTTCTTTGACTTATATCTGAAAGGAGAAGGCAATTCCGATATGGCTGAAGCTACAATATTTGTTACCGGTTCAAATGAATGGAGAAACTTTGACACCTGGCCACCGAAAAATGTGGTTGAAAAAAATCTTTATTTACAACCTGCCGGAGCTATTTCATTTACAACTCCTGAAGCAAAAGAGAGTTTTGATGAATATATTTCAGATCCAATGAAACCGGTTCCTTATGCGGAGACTATTCATACTCACCGTACTGCCGAATATATGACAGAAGATCAGAGATTTGCCTCCCGCCGGCCTGATGTCATGGTTTATCAGACAGATATACTCCCTGAGGATATAACATTAACTGGTCCTCTCACTGCTGATCTTTTTATTTCGACTACTGGAACAGATGCTGATTATATTGTAAAATTAATTGATGTCCTCCCTCCCGACACCAAAGCAGATGTGTCTACCGATATTAAAATTCCGCTCGGCGGATACCAGATGCTTGTTCGTGGTGAAGTGTTCAGGGGAAAATACCGTAACAGCTTTGAAAAACCCGAACCTTTTATACCGGGAAAAGTAACAGAGGTTAAGTACGGTATGCCCGATGTGGCACATACATTTAAAAAGGGACATCGGATTATGGTTCAAATACAGAACTCCTGGTTTCCTCTGGTCGACAGAAATCCACAAAAATTTGTTGATATTTACAGGTGTTCTGAGAGTGATTTTCAAAAAGCGACACAGAGAATCTATCATGATGAGAGTTATTCTTCCAGTATTAAAATCAATGTTTTACAGTAACAATTTATATTTGTACTTGTTTCTTATTGTTGTTGTATAGTCTTTTAAATAATAATCTTCTACTATGGCAAAAAGAAATCTGACACGCAGGCAATTCATCGCAACTACCATAACTGCAGGAGCAGGTTCAGTTTTGTTTGGAAAGACTGACTTTGTTATTCCTGCCAAACCAGTAGTGATGTTTGCAGATCCCTTCCAGATTGTAACGCTTGGAAAGTCGGGTTTAAAATCGACACTTCTCGGAATGGGGACCGGATTCAGCGGATATAACCGGTCATCAAATATCACTAGAGCTGGCGTTGCTGAATCTATTATCCGGCAGGCATACGAAAAGGGAATTCGTTTTTTTGATTGTGCTGACAGTTATGGGACACATCCCTTCACTGCGGCAGCACTTAAAGGTGTTCCAAGAGAATCATATACCCTGAGCTCCAAAATATGGATTGGCCCTGGCGGCATTCCGGATATTGATCGTCCTGATGCTGACGTGGTTATTGATCGTTTCCGGAAAGAGCTTAACACAGACTATCTCGATATGGTACAGATTCATTGTATGACAGATCCGAAATGGACAGATAAGCAGAAAAAACAAATGGATATTCTTGAAACCCTTAAGGTTAAGGAAATAATCAGAGCACATGGTGTATCAGTTCATTCTCTCGAAGCAATGGAAGCCTGTGTTGATAGTCCCTGGGTTGATGTTGTCCATGTCCGGATTAATCCATTTGGAGAAGTTATGGATAAAAGTAATCCGTCTACTGTAATTCCGGTGATTGCCAAACTTCATAAAGCAGGTAAGGGTATTATCGGTATGAAACTGATTGGTAACGGCAACTTCAAAAATGATCCGGAAAAAATAGATGCCTCACTTAAATATGTTCTTGGATTAGGAACTGTTGACATGATTATTGTGGGATTTGAATTGCCAGAACAGATCGATAATTATATCGGAAGAGTTAAGAGAGTTCTGTTATAGAAACAGAGGTACACGAAGTGCAACGCAAAGTGACACAAAGGGAAAACCGAGCCAAAATTAATCTTATATCCGCACATGAAACTGAAAATAATCCTGATTACATTCTCTTTAGTATTCATCAGTCTGTCCTTTGTCCAGAAAAAGGGCATGGATGAAATAATTGAACCGGGAGATAAAATTGAAAAACTTGCTGATGGATTTTTGTTTACTGAAGGCCCGGCTGCCGATGCAAAAGGAAATGTCTATTTCACCGATCAGCCTAATGACAGGATAATGGTCTGGAGCCTTTCCGGAAAGCTCTCAACCTTTATGCAGCCCTGTGGCCGTTCAAATGGTCTTTCTTTTGACAAAGATGGTAATCTGTGGTCCTGTGCTGACCAGAAAAATGAATTATGGTGCATTGCACCCGATAAGAAAGTCACTATAATTCCCTCAAAATACAAGGATAAACCCCTCAATGGCCCGAATGATTTATGGAATACCCCCGATGGGGGAATATACTTTACGGATCCATATTATAAACGGACATGGTGGGATCACGACACCATGCCTCAGGATTGCCAGGGGGTCTACTATCTTGCACCTGACCATAAAACTATTACCCGAGTAATTGGTGATCTTGACACACCAAACGGGATTGTGGGTACCACGGATGGCAAGTCACTTTTTGTTGCTGATATCCGTGGAAATAAGACCTGGAAATATTCAATCAACAAAGACGGCAGTCTGGGCAACAAAAAGCTATTTTGTGAAATGGGTTCTGACGGAATGACTATAGATGTCATGGGAAATATTTACCTTACAGGCACAGGGGTAACTATTTTTGACACAAATGGCACTTTTATTGGCACTATTCCAGTCCCTGAAAACTGGACTGCCAATGTCTGTTTTGGCGGAAAAGATATGAAAAATCTATTTATCACTGCCAGTAAAAGTATTTACAGAATCAGAACACTCATAAAAGGAGCTTATTGATCTCCTGATTTTGTACTCTGGTCAAAACAATTATCATTTTAACATTTTCCTATAATAAAATTATTTATTATTGTATTCTGATCTATAATTTTCTGAACCTGATTTTTTCAAAATAAGTTTTAAAAGCTGGAGTTTATGGAAGGAACCCGTAGAGCTGATATTAAGCCTGGTATAGATGTTATGGTAGAATTGACTGAACACAAACGTACAGGACGGCTCACTGAAGGAAAGGTTAAAGAGGTACTTACTTCCTCACCGAATCATCCTCACGGCATAAAAGTTATGCTTGAGAATGGTCTCGTAGGTAGAATTAAGCAGATAATCTGATTCTGCTAATTTTACGATCAATCAAAAAAATATCTAAATTTGACCTCTTTGAAAACGCTGTTTTCAAGGTGACTTAATTGATAATTGTTGTAATCAGAAAAAGATGAAATACGAGGACTTTATTGTCAGCTCACTTGGTAAAGGAAGCGTAGTATCCCCGCTAAAACATACTCGTCGTGTGGATAATCCTGTCTATAAATTTGTGGACGACAGTGAAAGAATTTTATATGATGTTTCTCTCGACAATTTCAAAATATGCAAAGAAACCGGAGAACTTCCAGTCTCTTTCGAGAAGGCCGGACCGAAGGAAAATATCTATTTTGAACCTGCGAAAACGAAAGTCGGGATTGTCACTTGCGGAGGATTGTGCCCCGGATTGAATAATGTAATACGTAGCCTCGTAAATGAACTTTATTACAGATATGATATCAATCGTGTACTGGGAATACAATATGGATATGAAGGATTAATCCCGTCCTATAATCATCCTGTCATTGAACTTACAGCACCAATGGTTAATTATATTCACCTCACAGGGGGGACTTTTCTGGGATCATCCAGGGGTGATCAGGATATTGAGAGAATGGTTGATACTCTTGAGATTATGAATATTAATGTTCTTTTTTGCATAGGTGGAGATGGTACATTGCGTGGAGCGCATGCGATACATAAGGAAATAGAAAAACGCAAATTGAAAATCTGTATTGCCGGCATTCCTAAAACAATTGACAATGATATCGATCTTATTCAAAAATCCTTTGGCTTTGAAACTGCATTTTCGATTGCTAATGATATTATCAGGAATGCGCACAATGAGGCATCGGGTGCTTTCAACGGGATTGCTTTGGTTAAACTGATGGGGCGTGATTCAGGATTTATTGCAGCCAATGCGGCATTAGCGATACAGGAGGTAAACTTTGTGCTTATACCAGAAATTACTTTTGATCTTTATGGTCAACGTGGGTTTCTCCGGATCCTTAAAAAACGCCTGGAAGAAAGACACCATGCAGTTATTGTAGTTGCTGAAGGTGTCGGGCAGGAGTTTTTCGAATCTGCAGAGAAAAACAAAGATATTTCAGGCAATATAAAATATAAGGATATTGGCATCTACCTGAAAGATAAGATCTCAGAAGAGTTTAAAAATAAAGGCTTTCCACATTCAATCAAATATATCGATCCAAGTTATATTATCAGAAGTGCTCCGGCCAATGCTAACGACAGTAAATTCTGCAACCTGCTGGCCCAGAACGCAGTTCACGCTGCACTTTCAGGAAAAACTGATTTTGTTATCGGTTTCTGGAACAATCAGTTCACCCTGATACCGATTGAGATGGTGGTTGCCAAACGTAAAAAGATTGATATTGAAGGTGAATTATGGTGGAATGTCCTCGAGGCAACCGGCCAACCAATAAGCATGAAAAATCCCTGATATGGTAAAGAACCTTATTTTTGACCTTGGAAATGTACTGATCAGTTTTAAGCCTTCGGAATATTTTGATAAGAATAATTATCCTGAGACCATTAAAGCTACAATTCTTTCAGATATTTTTGGCAGTCAGGAATGGCTTATGCTTGACAAAGGAGAAATCACTACACTGGAAGCAATAGATTCCATTGCAAAAAAATCATCGCTTAATAAGAAAGAAATAGACCATATTTTCAATTTACGCACCGATCTGATGTTTCCCCTCGATCAGAACGTCAGACTTCTTCCTGAGTTAAAAAAACGAGGTTTCAGGCTATACTATCTGTCTAACTTTCCACTTGATATTTTTGATGAGATAAAAGATGGATACTATTTCTTCAAATATTTCGATGGCGGATTAATTTCTGCAGAAGTAAAATCTTCAAAGCCTGATGACCCGATTTATAAAACCCTCCTTGAAAAATATTCACTCATTCCGGGAGAGTGCCTCTTTATTGATGATCTCGAAATAAATGTTAAGACAGCAGAAGCCATTGGTATGAAAGGGCTTTTTACTCACGGGTCGCTGGAGATTTCCAAAGAGATTGAAAAGGCACTGGCCACTTAGCCGATTCTGCCGGTAAAATTCATACCCATTAGGCTGGATTGACGAAAAAAATTCATTCTCATCGACTTAAGTCATCATGGAATCAACGTTAAACATCACATTATGTGTCACTTAACATAATATTTTTGAAAATTGTTCCACGTGGAAACTACAGCTATTTTCTGAAATATCCGGATAAAATAGCACTTTTTGCAAATCCAACAAGATTTTCAAGTTCTTCGGTGGAGGCACTTTTAATTTTATCAACCGATTCAAAATGTTTAAGCAAAATCTCTTTTGTCTTTGGACCGATTCCTTTTATCTGATCAAGATCAGATTTTATCATTTCAGACGAGCGTTTATCACGATGAAAATTTATCCCGAACCTGTGCGCTTCATTTCTTAAATTTTGTATGATCTTAAGAGTTATTGAATTTTTATCCAGATATATTGGAATGCTATCTCCCGGAAAATAAATTTCCTCAAGTTTCTTCGCAATTCCAATCACAGTAATTTTTTCTCTTAAACCTAATTTATCTATGCTTTTCATTGCTGATGAGAGCTGCCCTTTACCCCCGTCAATAATAATAAGCTGGGGTGGATTTTGATTCTCATCAAGCATTCTTCGATAACGTCTGTAGACTATTTCCTCCATTGAGGAAAAATCATCAGGGCCGGTTACCGTCTTAATATTAAAATGGCGGTACTCATTTTTACTCGGTCTGGCGTTTCTGAAAACAACACATGCGGCAACCGGATTGGTTCCCATAATATTTGAATTATCGAAACATTCAATATGAACCGGCAAGTCAGGCATATGAAGATCATTTTTTAGCTTTTCGAGGTTTCTCCCGGTTCGTACCTGAGGAGAATGTTCCATCCTTTTCTTCTTTTGTTCCAGTTTGTAGTAGATAGCATTACGTTCAGCGAGCTCAAGAAGTTTCTGCTTTTCACCCGCCTTTGGCACAGTATATTTAACACTATCCAGAAGAATATCGGGCTTGAAGGGTAAAATTATTTCGGGAGAATCGCTTAAGAGTCTTTGTCTGATTTCAGTTATGGCAAAACCAAGAATAGATTCTTTTTCTTCATCGGTTCTGATCTTAAGCTCTATAGTAAGCGCCTGGATTACAGCTCCTTCGACTACTTTTAAGTAGTTTACATAAGCATTGTCAGACTCCTGTGTAATGGCGAAAACATCTACATTCTTAATAGTATTGCTTACCACTGTTGAACGGCTTCTGAACCTTGCAAGGATATCAATCTTCTCCTTAATTGACTGGGCCTCTTCAAAGCGAAGCTCTTCAGAATATTGAGCCATTGCCTCTTTCAGGTGTTCTATGACTGTTGAAATATTCCCCTTTAGAATATCTCTTATCTGTTCTATATTCTCAAGATAATCACTTTCAGGCTGTTTACCTACACATGGCGCTTTGCAATTACCCAAATGATATTCCAGGCACACTTTAAATTTTCCGGCTTCAATATTTGATTCTGTCAGGCTATGCGTACAGGTTCTTAACTTATATAATTGTCTTATAAAACTAATTAATGTTTTAACCATCAATCCTGAGGTATAAGGACCAAAATAAACAGATCCGTCCCTAACGGGGTTTCTCGTACTGAAGACTCTTGGAAATGGTTCATTCTTTATACATATCCAGGGAAAGGTTTTATCATCCTTCAATAGTATATTATACCTGGGTTGATGTCTCTTAATAAGGTTGTTCTCAAGCAAGAGAGCGTCTGATTCGTTATCCACAACTATGTGACGTATATCAGATGTCTTTTTCAGAAGAGCAATCGTTTTTCCTGACTGGTTTTTTGCGAAGTATGAGGTTACTCTTTTCTTCAGGTTTTTAGCTTTTCCGACGTATATTATTATTCCTGAAGAATCAATAAACTGGTATACTCCGGGATTATCCGGAATCAAAGAAAGAATTGATTTATATTTTTCCTCAGTTGCCATCAAATTTGAAGAATTTGGGGGTAAAGATAGTATTTGTCCCAATTCGTTGCACACCCTCGCCCTTCGTGCACTCCCCCGACCGGGGGAGAAATTCTCGGCATTTAATCCGCGGTCGCCAATTTTCAAAACGTCATTACTAATATCCGGTGTCACAAACTCTGATTCTGGCGAAGAGCCATGTATTTCACTTGTGAAGAGCTCTCCTTCGACTGCAACAATTATTCTTATTTCACCATGTTTGTTTTTTACAAGGATGTCAGAATCAGTTATCGGTTCGCAATTGAAGTTATTAACAGGACTTCTCTCTTTATATCTAAATAGAACCTTGCCTTCCGTGAACACTTTTTTTCCTTTTATCCGGGTCTCCTGAATATTCATCGTTGACAGACTATCCACTAAAATAAAATCTGCAAAATCACCCTGACGGAGTAATCCTGCATCCATATTGTAGTGTTCTGATGGATTAATGGTGGCACTCCGAATAACATCGAATGCATTATATCCTTCTGAAATAAGTCGTGCAATTAATTTGTTTATATGCCCTTTTTGCAGCATCTCAGGATGCAAATCATCACTGCATAACATAACCATATCAGGTTTTGTATTGAATAAATCTTTCGATGAATTAAGATTCTTTGCGGCACTTCCTTCCCTTATCAGAATCTTCATTCCCAAAGAAATCTTTTCGTTAGCCTCTGCTAAATTGCTGCATTCATGCTCTGTAGTAATACTTGCCGTTACATACTTCTTCAACATTTCCCCTGATAATCCTGGTGCGTGGCCGTCTATTGGTTTATTTAATTCTTTAGCACAATTCAGTTTTTTTATAACTTCTGCATCAAATATAACACCGGGGAAATTCATCATTTCAGACAAAGTTTCATTGCAGTCGTTGCAAATGCACCTGGAGTAATCATTGAGCTCTCAACATGAATATGAGCATCAATCAGACCTGGCATAGTATATACATCCTGATCAGAATTTGATGGTTCAATTCTTTTAATTCTATCCCCTTAAAGCTAATTACTGAAAGATAAATATCCCGGTTATGAATATCTACCAATGACCAAAGACTTTCCTAAAATATTTTATTTGTTTTTAGAATAATTGTTCCACGTGGAACATTCTATCTCCCCAGATACATTAATAAAATATTAATGTCTGAAGGAGAAACTCCGCTGATTCTTCCTGCCTGTCCAATATTTGATGGTTTTATCTTTGTTAACTTTTGTCTTCCTTCTGTAGAAATAGAAACCAATTCATTAAAGTTAATATCCTCCGGGATTCTTAAACTCTCAAGTCTCTTTATCTTATCCGCAACTATTTTTTCTCTTTGAATATATCCTTCATATTTAATCTTAATTTCTGCAGATTCAGATATCTCTTTGAATCTATCTGAATTAACCGCTTTAAGCTTATCCACACCTTTCATTACTTTCAGAAGTGCCCTTATTTCAACCTGCGGCCTGGATGCAATCGAAATAGCCTTTACTTTCTGAATAATTTTTTTAGTTCCTACTTCTTCAAGAAATCCATTAATTTCTTCAGGATCAACACTCTTTTCTGCAAGAAAATCAATTATCTCTTTAATCATGTCTTCCTTTTCCTGCAGATGACTTACTCGATCTCTTTTTGCTGTGCCCAAATCAAATGCTTTTCTTGTAAGTCTTTCATCGGCGTTGTCCTGCCTTAAAAGTATCCTGTACTCTGCTCTTGAGGTAAACATTCTGTATGGTTCGTCAACACCTTTTGTAACCAGATCATCAATAAGTACACCTATGTATGATTCTTCTCTACCCAAAACTAAGGGTTCATAATTCCGAACTTTCAATACGGAGTTTATTCCGGCAATCAATCCTTGCGCTGCCGCTTCTTCATAACCTGTTGTGCCGTTTATCTGCCCTGCAAAATAAAGATTACTGATTGCCTTTGTTTCCAGAGTATGTGTTAATTGTGTAGGTTGAAAAAAGTCATATTCAATAGCATAACCCGGTCTGAACATTTCTACTTTTTCTAAACCTCTAACCTTTCTCAACGCTTTCAATTGCACTTCAAGTGGGAGACTACTTGAAAAACCATTTATATAATATTCAACTGTATCCTCTCCTTCAGGTTCAATAAACAGCTGGTGTGAATTTCTTTCTTTAAATGTTACAACTTTATCTTCAATACTAGGACAATATCTGGGGCCACGACCTTTTATTCTTCCTGTAAACAGAGGACTAAATTCAAGTCCCTTTCTGATTTCTTCATGTACGTTTTCATTCGTGTGCGTAATGTAGCAGCTTCTTTGTTCCAGTAATGTTCTGTTCTCCATTAAATAAGAAAAAGATCTCTCCTCATCGTCTCCCTTCTGTTCAGTCATAGCCTTAAAATCAATTGATCTTCCGTCTACCCTTGCACTTGTCCCTGTTTTCATTCTTTCCACAGAAAATCCTAGTTGTTCCAGTTGCTCACTTAACCCGGTTGATGACTGCTCCCCCGATCGTCCTCCCTTGATATTTTTAAACCCAATATGCATCAATCCATTTAAAAAGGTTCCATTTGTCAGAATTACAGCTTTTGAATAAAACCTTGTACCAAAGGAAGTCTGAACACCTTGTATTTTAATTCCATCTAAAATCAATGAATTAGCTTGTTCCTGCCATATGTAAAGATTATCTGAACCTTCGAGAACTTTTCTCCATTCTATAGTAAATTTTTGTCGATCGCATTGCGCTCTAGGGCTCCACATTGCTGGTCCTTTCGACTTATTAAGCATGCGGAATTGAATCATGCTTCTGTCAGTCACTATTCCACTCATCCCTCCCATTGCATCAATCTCTCTTATTATCTGGCCCTTCGCAATTCCTCCCATAGCCGGATTACATGACATCTGAGCGAGTTTAGTCATGTCCATAGTAATAAGCAGCGTTTTTGCTCCCATTGTTGCTGCCGCATGTGCTGCTTCACAACCCGCATGCCCCCCTCCAACTACTATTATATCGTACTGAAAATCCATAACTTACTCCTCAACTGACCTTATCCAGAAATCTTCCATCTTTCTCATTTCATTTTTACTATCTTCATTTGTATCGTCAAATCCCACCAGATGCAAGACACCATGAATCAGGACCCTGAACAATTCCGCTTCTAAACTAACATTATAGTTTAAAGCATTCTCCTTCACTCTTTCCAGGCTTACATAAATTTCACCGTTTATTACACTTTCTTTATTATAATTAAATGTAATAACATCAGTATAGTAATCATGTTCAAGAAACTCAACATTAATTACTCTTAGATTTTCATCATTTGTAATTACAAAATTAAGGTCACCAGAAACTTTCCCCGCTTTCCTGATGACCTCTTTAATGATCTTCAAAGCTTTTCTCCATCCTTTAAGCCTGAAGCTAGTATCATCATAGTATATTCTGATGCTCAAGATAAGTCATTCTTAAATGTCATTGTAACTGAATTTCCTTTTTTGTTGTATTGAATTTTATCAGCCAGGTGGGACATAAGATAAATACCTCTCCCGTTAAGCGCTTCAATGTTTTCCGGTGTTGTTGGGTCAGGAACTTTTTCAGGTCTAAAACCTGCACCCTCATCAGTAACAGTAATTTGAAGTTCATTACTTTTGAAGGTAATTTCAATATCCACCATTTTCTCAGGATCCGAATGGTTACCATGTAAAATTGCATTATTAACTGCTTCCATTGCAGAGACTAGAATTTTCCCATAATTATCCTGCGAAATTCCTATTACTGTTGTTGCTTCATCAATTGCATTTTCAACAATTCTTAAGCTTCCTACTGTAGATTCAATTCTGATTTTTTTATACATAATTTGTCAACTGCCAAACCTTATACTGAAATATCATTTATTTGTTTCAAAAATTTACTATTTTTTCGAAATCCAAGATTCCGGATCCAGCTTCTCTTTTTCTTCAAATATCATAAATTTTAAGATTGCTTTATTCCCATTTCCCGTTTCACAAAAAACATTTCCTATTTCCTGTTTTGTTTCGACTTTATCTCCCCGTTTGATCTTCAAATCTACAATATTTTGATAAACTGTAAGATACTTGCCATGCCTGATAATAATTGTTGTGTTAGCTCCAGGTATCTTAAATACTTCCGCAACTTCACCTTTAAAAATGCTTCTAACTGCAGTTTTTCCCAGACTTGTAATCTCAATTCCTATATTATTCTCTGTGACGTATTTTAATACCGGGTGCTTCTGGATACCAAATTGACTTGTAATAATTCCTTTTTCAACGGGCCATGGTAATCTGCCCCTATTCTCAGCAAAATTTTCTCCAATTAATTTTTGTTCCGGTGTATTGTCAGATTTAATTGGCCTTTTTCTTTCATCTTCCATTATTCGTGCAATTTCCTTTTCAATTTTGTCAGCAATTCTCTTTTTCTCTTCAAGTTCTTTTTGTAGTTGTTTCTCTTTTTTACTTAACGACTTAACCATCGACTGCTTTCTTTCCTGTTCGGACTGTAACAGGTTTTTTTGTCGTTCTTCTCTGGATTTTAAATCAAAAATTCTTGACAAGTCATTCTGTAGTCTGTCTTTAGATGTTTTTATCTGATCCTTCAACTCCAATATTATCTCAGATTCTCTTCTTCGGAATTTAGTCACCTGCTGTAAATATTTAAGTCTTTTATATCCCTGATTAAAATCCTTTGCTGAAAGGATATATACCAGTTCAGGATTTTCTTTTTGAGATTTATAGGAATTAATAACTGCTCTGGCATAATCATTTTTCAAATCTATCAGGTCACTTTCCATCATGTTAATTGCAATAGTATTCAGGTCAATTCTTTCGTTTAGCAGATTGATTTCATCCCTCATTCCTTTAATTACTGATTCTCTCAAATTTAGCTTATTGCCAATTATCTTAACTTCATTCATGCTTTCCTCTTTTTTCCTGGCGGTAGATTTAAGCATGTTATCCATATATGTAATTTCATTCAAAGTTGTGTTTCTTTTTTCCTCAAGCTCCGCTTTCGACTGAGCTGTTAAACAGGAAGATATAATCCAAAATAGAAGGTTTGTAAGAATCAGATATTTCATACAAGCTCAATTAATTCATAGCCCTTTCCCGGAATAAATTTAACACTTCCGTTCCAAGGCAACTCAACTTTTAAAATCCTAATCTTTATTTTAGTATTGTACTTCATGTCTTCAAATTCCACTATTCTGGGAATTAAAATATTTTCAATATTTACAAAACTTTCATATTTTATCAGAATATAAGGTTGAGCATCATTGGTTATCATATTAATTGAAATTGCTTTTTTCATTTTACAATCAATGTCATATTTTAAAGCTATCCCTTTCACAATGCAACTAATGTTTAATTTATCTCCTGAACATAGCTCCTTATTACATAAATCAGTTTCCTCAAAAACCACATCTCCAAAAATTAAGGGTAAACAATTCTGAGTAAGACCATACTTCCTTTCTAAATAAAACGAAGTGCCAAAATACATTTTTTTGTTTACCCTGTCATTAACAAGTATTGTATCTCCTGAGATGTATATCCTGGCTCCTTCAATTCCCGTCCTGCTTTTTATGCTGATTAGATATTTACCAGGGTTCTCAAATTTTAAATTGCCTATAAATTTCTCTTTCCTGTTTTGATTTACAACTTCAATTTCCGCTTTTTTAATAAAAAAATTGCCATTTGTAATATTCTGGCTTTTAACACTTTCCAATATATTACCTGAAATTAATACTTTTGAATTTCTTTTCACACCATTACCTGCGTTTCGGCTTACAAAACAGCTCCCCATAAATACTCCCAGAATCAATATGAAGACTATTTTCCGCAATTTTCAATTTCTTTTAGTAATTCTTTTTTTGTGCTGTCAATTTTCAGAGCAATATTCCAGTTTTTAACAGCTTCATCGCATTTTTTTTGCTTTTTTAAGATATATCCATAATGTTCATACCAAACTGCATCAGTTTTATTCCCTGTACTTATTACCGATTCCATAATCCTCGCAGCTTCTTTTAGCTTTCCCCTCTTATAAAGTACCCATCCATATGTATCCAGAAAAGTTGTATTTCCCTTTTCCTTATCTATTACCCTTTTTGCCATTTCCTCCGCTTCTTTAAGATTTGTATTTTGCTCAGCAAGGTAATAGGCGTAGTTATTTATAACAGTAAGATCATCATTATCGGTTTGTATTGCTGTTTTGAAAGTCTCAAATGCTTTCATGTAGTCTTTCATTCTATAATAAATATCCGCTCTCATAGTTAGCACCTGAACTATAAACTCCCTATTTCCAGCAGCTAAGATCTCTCCTTTTCTTAATTCATCTAAAGCCAATGAATATTTGCCTCTTTCTAGCGCTGCATTCGCATATAATAATTTCGCAGGAAATGATGTATTAAACTTTGTTGCACATTCCTCTCCTTTTGTCAGCAGTTTATCATAATCTTTCAATTGCAGGTAAACTATGAGCAACTTTTCCCAAGCATAATAATTTTCAGGATTTGCTGCAATTATTTCTTCCAGCCTGATTGACGCATCAATTAGCTTGTTCTCCTTTATCATCAATTCCGGACGCAGAAGCGGAACAATATTATCATTTTTATAATTTGCTTCTAAAATCATCAACGAAATAATAAATTTTTCTTTTAATTCTTTATTGAAGTCAGGGCTGTCCACAATCCTGGCCATAAGTGATATTTTGTCTTCCAGTTCAACTTTATTGTTAAGAACAAGCGTATTCAGAAGCATAAATAAATCATTATATCTTTTTTCAGTCAATAAAAAGTCACAAAGAGAAAGTTGAACCTGTGGATCGCCAGGATTTCTTTCTAACAGCCTATTGTATACATCCTGGGCTTTTATATTGTCTCCTTTTCCCCTGTATATATCTGCTAAAATACTATTGTAAATTATTTCATCAGGGTACTCTTTCAGAAGCAATTGTATTTTAATCATTGCATCATCGTACTTACCTTCTGAAATGAGGTTCCTGACTGAAGCTAAAGTTGATTTTTCATTAACTCCATATTTATTATCAAAAGTTTCAAAAATGGAATTTGCCTTATTAAAATTCTTATTCTCTGAGTACAGGTTTCCAAGAGTTAATTGAAGATTTTCCTTTTCGGGAAAAAATTTCACAGCTTTCTCATAGAAAATTATAGAGCTGTCAATATTTTTTTCCTGATAATATAATCCTGCAAGCATTGTCAGATACCAGATATTTTCCTGGTTTATTGCCAGTGCCTTACTCGTATAAAGTTTACCATTTTTAATATCTCCGCTTGCAATCACGATTTGCGCCATCTGATAATACGCAGCATCACTTTCTGGATTAATTTTAATGCATTGTTCCAGGTATTTCAATGCGTCTCCTCCATTTCCTAATAATTTTTGTTTAACAGCTTCCACATAAAGCTCATTAAATGTAAAAGCGTCATATTTACTTTTTGTTTTTCCCCCCTTTTCCAATGGTATTAACATTTTTGCACAGGAAGAAAAGCTCAAAACTAAAAACGCCAGAAAAATGTAATTATACTTAAATGATTTCATAATTATTTTTTACCTGTATGTTCAAACCCTCCATTTCCTCTTTCAGAATCCAGAAGAATACCAACGTTTTCACATTCAGCTTTTTCGTGCTTACTGATAACCATCTGGCAAATTCTTTCCCCATCCTCTATAACGGAATTTTCTTTTGATAAGTTCACAAGCTTAATACAAACTTCTCCACGGTAATCAGCATCTATTGTTCCAGGCGAATTCAGAATTGTAATTCCCTTCTTAATGGCAAGACCCCTTCTCGGTCTTATTTGTGCTTCATAACCAACTGGTATTTCAAGGAACAAGCCTGTCGGAACCATAATTCTTTCCATTGGTCTTATATCATCCTCAAGGTTTGCCCTCAAATCCATTCCTGCTGATGCTTCAGTAGCATATTCAGGTAATAGATGTTTTGACTTGTTTATTACTTTAATTTTCATTTTTTATTAACAGAAAAATAGTTTTGAAAATAAATGACAAATATACTGCTAATGCCTTTACCAATATTTCTGCATGTGTTCTGGTGAAAAAATGTAATTTGAAAACCAATATTTTCTTGTATCGGCCAAAGTTAAATATCTTTGCATTCACAATTGCACAACATTATAAACCAATTTCAAAGTTTTATGAATCTTTATTTTAAAAAGTCAGTTTTTCTTTTTAGTCTTGTCTGCACTATATCCTGTAATGCTCCAATTGGCAATGAGAATACAACTGTATCAATTAAAACCACACTTGGCGACATCAAGATAAAGTTATACGACGGAACTCCTCTTCATCGTGACAATTTTATCCGATTAATAAATTCCGGATTTTATGAAGGTATTTCTTTTCACCGTATTATTAAAAATTTCATGATTCAGGCTGGAGATCCTGCTACAAAAACTGGTTCATCAAAGATTCTTCCTGACTCTGTTAAAACTTATACGATTCCTGCCGAATTCAATGATCAGTATTTTCACAAAAAAGGTGCATTCGCCGCTGCCCGTCAAGCAAATGATGTAAATCCTCAAATGAGATCTTCAGGAACTCAGTTTTATATTGTTCAGGGAGTTAAATTAAGTGATGACGAACTGAATCTGGCAGAACAACGAATTAACAGTAATATGAAGCAGAGTCGCTTTACCAGTTTAATGAAGGAAACTTCCGATAGTGTAAGGTTGGCAGCAAAAACTATCACAGATGCGCAAATCCAGGAGATTGCCTCTGTTAAAATGTTTCAATATCTTACAACTTATAAAGACTACAAGATTTCTGAGGAACAACGTAATGTTTATAAAACCTCCGGTGGCACTCCCCGTCTTGACGCAACCTATACCGTGTTTGGTGAAGTAATTGAAGGTTTGGATATTATAGATAAAATTGCCGAAGTACCTACCGACAGTAATGACAAACCTTTAAATGATATTAAAATTATTAAAATTAAAATTATAAGAAATTGACATTTACTTAAACCTATCTTTAATGCTTCAAAAAATTACAGATCTTCTAATTGAGGTTTCCTCTTTATCAGTGAAGAATCCCGAGGAACTTGAGTTATTCCGTTTGAAATATCTTAGTAAAAAAGGATTACTTTCTGATCTTTTTGAGGATTTCAAAAATGTACCGGGTTCCGAAAAAAAAGAGATTGGTCAAAAGCTGAATCTATTAAAACAGAATGCACTTGAAAAATATAATGCTCTAAAAACAGAACTTCTAAACCATGAAGAAAAGGAAAATGGTACTGATCTTACAAGACCTTCTTTTCCTTTTTCTTTAGGATCACGTCATCCTATTTCTATTGTAAGAACCGAGCTCATTGACATATTTACCCGAATTGGTTTTACTGTTTCCGAGGGACCTGAAATAGAAGATGACGATCATGTTTTTACAAAACTTAATTTTGCTCCCGAGCATCCAGCCAGAGACATGCAGGATACCTTTTATATTTCAAGAATATCTTCTGAAGATTCGAGTCCCGAGGACATTTTACTTCGTACTCATACATCTTCAGTACAGGTAAGGGTTATGCAAAATCAGAAACCTCCTATCCGGACCATTTCGCCCGGCAGAGTTTTCCGTAACGAGGCTATCTCGGCCAGGGCTCATTGTATATTTCACCAGGTTGAGGGTTTATATATTGATGAAAATGTATCATTTGCCGATCTCAGGCAAACTTTATTGTTCTTCGCAAGGGAGATGTTTGGAGAAGATACTGAAATCAGGTTAAGGCCATCATATTTTCCTTTCACTGAACCTTCCGCAGAAATGGATGTTAGTTGTAAGATCTGTGGCGGAAAAGGCTGTAACGTGTGTAAACATACCGGATGGCTTGAGGTTTTAGGTTGTGGAATGGTACATCCCAATGTTCTTGAAGCCTGCAAAATTGATAGTAAAAAATATACCGGCTTTGCTTTTGGAATGGGTATTGAACGGGCAGCCATGTTAAAATATGGAGTTAATGATCTACGTCTCTATTTTGAAAATGATCTGAGGTTTTTGGATCAATTTAAGAGCGCCTTCTAATTAAATTGAACATTTAAAGAATGACAGTGTTAATCTTTGCACTAAAATATACGAGACGAAATGAAACAGCAAGAAATTCACGTCCCGCTTTGTGACAGTTGCTCGCTCGAATCAGGATCGATTTTCAAGTATCTTACTCCTGACGAAGTTGAGGCTCTTAATTTTGAAAAGGATTTCCGACAATATAAACGCGGTGACATTCTTTATCAGGAAGGTAACCGTATAAGCGGATTCTTCTGTGTTAATAGCGGTATCATTAAAGTATTTAAAACAGGTTTTGATGGAAAAGAACAGATAATCCGGTTTGCAAAAAAAGGAGATATTATAGCATACAGGAGTGTCCTGAGCAATGAGCTTGCTTGTACCTCTGCAAAAGTTATTGAAGATTGCCAGGTTTGTTTCATTCCTTCAGAAATTCTCATATCTTTCATAAAAACCAATCCTTCATACGCTCTGGAGTTGCTTAAACTTGCCTGCCATGAATTAGGTGAAGCTAATTCCTTTATTACGGATATTGCTCAGAAAACCGTCAGGGAGCGACTTGCGGAAGTTCTTCTTTTTCTTGTAAATGATTTTGGACTTGATAATGAGAATTTTCTCAATATCTCTCTTACACGTGAAGAGCTGGCTAACATAGTAGGCACTGCAACAGAATCAGTTATCAGATTATTATCAGAATTTAAATTGGATAAACTAGTAGAATTAAACGGAAGAAAAATAAAGATTCTAAACACGAAGGGTCTGGAAAAGATCAGCAACGTTTTCAATTAGTTTTAAAACAGAGTTCCCGGGATATCGTGCCCGAATTGTTTGCCGAGATGTTTATACGCATGTTCTGTGGCTTCGCGACCTCTTGGAGTTCTTTTAAGGTATCCTTCCTTTATAAGAAAAGGCTCATAGACCTCTTCAATTGTTCCGCTTTCTTCGCCTACTGCGGTAGATATCGTATTTAATCCAACGGGGCCACCAGCGAATTTATCAATTATTACAGTAAGAATTCTGTTATCCATTTCATCGAGACCATGCTGATCGATATTAAGAGCTTTGAGACCATATCGTGTTATATCAATATCAATTTCTCCTGAACCTTTCACCTGGGCAAAATCCCTTATTCTCCTGAGCAGGGCATTAGCAATTCTTGGAGTTCCCCTGCTTCTTCTGGCAATTTCAATTGCCGCCTCTTCATCTATTCTTACATTCAGTATACCTGCTGATCGTTTAACAATTCCTGTAAGTATTTCATGATCATAATATTCAAGATGGAACTTAATTCCAAACCTTGCTCTTAAAGGACTGGTAAGAAGGCCTGAGCGTGTTGTTGCGCCTATCAGAGTGAAGTTATTAAGTGTTAACTGGACACTTCTTGCACTTGGTCCTTTATCAATCATTATATCTATCTGGAAATCTTCCATTGCAGAATAGAGATATTCTTCGACAACGGGACTCAGCCGGTGAATTTCATCTATAAAAAGTACATCACCCTCCTGGAGGTTTGTGAGCAATCCTGCCAGATCGCCTGGTTTATCCAGCACAGGGCCGGATGTAACCCGCAGGTTAACCTGTAACTCATTTGCTATTATTGTGGCAAGTGTTGTTTTACCCAATCCTGGCGGACCATGTAAAAGGACATGATCGAGAGATTCTCCCCGCTGTTTTGCAGCAGTTACAAATACAACAAGATTTTCAATAACCTGTTTTTGTCCTTTGAAATCGCTGAAACTTAATGGTCGTAATTGCTTCTCGAACTCCTTATCGTTTGGCGTGATAATGTCTTTTCTGATGTTAATATTTTCTTCCATAAAGCAAAGTAACTATTTAATCAGCTTTATATCGCTCTCAGGAAGCTTAATTCTAACACCGTTAATACTTATCTCTACATCGTCCTTATATGAAATTATGATAATGGCAACTCCTTCTTCATTAAATTTTTTCCAGGTCTTTTGTCTAATGCCCATCTGGAAGTATTGTTCCTCTTTAGTTTTACCTTCCTCGTAATAAAAAATATGTTGCCCGTCGGGATTGCCCTGAATAAAGTTTCCTTTGTATTTTAGTTTTCCTTTGTTATAATATGATTTCCAAATACCATCTTTTAATCCAATAATATATTTTCCTTCCTCAGTAAAGTCTCCTGTCTTAAATTTCCATTGTCCGTTTTTCTCTCCGTCAGAATACTGGCCCTGGGCGATAATATCACCTGTTGCAGAGTATTCAGTAGATGCCCCGTCGCGTTGTCCCTGGAAATATTCTTCCTCTTTCAACAGTGTCCCATTATCATAATACCAGTTCCATAATCCGTCAGGACGTCCGTTATTATAAGAACCCGTCTGTTCAACTTTTTCTGAATTATTATAGAATTTCCACTGGCCTGAGCGTCTGTTATCATTAAACTGACCTTCTGCCTGTACTTTTCCATTGGAATAGAGATCTTTCCACTTCCCGTTACGGTTTCCGGCTTCATCAACTATACCCTCGGAGAGGAGCAATCCGTTATCGTTGTAAACAAAAGCATTGGTAACTTTTCCATCCTTACCGAATTCTCTGTGAATACCTACCGGAATCTTATTCCTGTAAGGACCACTATAGATCAATTTACCATCCTGATCATGCTTATTTACGACTTCTATATCCGGTTCATCTTCAACTCTTGATTTTACAATAGCACCATTTTGATAAAGCATTGTAAGAACTAGTTTTCCACTGGTATCGTATTCTTTGTAATAACCATTTATGAGGTCATCTTTAAAAGTTTTTTCTGATTTGATTCCTCCGTTTGGATAGAATTCCTTCCAATCGCCTTGTTTTAAACCATTCTTATCTGTTCTGTTTATCTTTTCCCTGCTGACAAGAAAATCATTATTATATTCAAGCAGGGTAATAATATTACCATCTTTGTCGTACTCTTTTGATAAACCCTCTTTTTTTCCTGCATTATAAATGAAAGTCTGCTGTATTTTTCTATCGGGGAAATAAACGAACGCCGTGCCCTCTTTTCTGTCGGCAGCAAAAAGTTCTTTTGACCAGATATAAACCCCCCGCGATGGATCCTTTTTATATTTATAATACCAGCCATTCTTTTTGCCATAGAGCCAATTGATTTTTTCTGTTGTATCTCCGGCCTGATCATAAAACAACCAGATACTATCAAGAAGAAAATTTGTTCTCTTTCCTTCAGATTTCTTAACCCCTGTAACATAAAAGCTTTTCCAGAACCCTTCAGGTTTTCCGTTTTTGATCAAACCTTCACTTGAGACTGCTCCATTTGGATATTTAAATACCTGATAACCATCCTTTAAAATCTCACTTTCCTGTGAAGAGCTCATTTTACAGATCAATACAAAAAACATTAAAATAATTATTCTTTTCATAATTTAAAGACCAAGTTTTTCAGATATTTCCATCATTCTTCTTATGGGCTTTTGTGCTCTTATGAGGATTTTATTATCAATAATAATTTCGGGTTTTTCGTTTTTAAGGCAATTTAGTATTTTTTCTATAGTTATAAGTTTCATAAAACTACACTCACTGCATCCGCAAGTCGAATCTATTGGAGGGGCAGGAATATAATTCTTTTCAGGATTCGCTTTTTTCATCTGATGAATTATGCCGACTTCAGTTGCTACAATATAACAATTTCCTTTGTCTTTCTTCGTGAATTGCAATAACGATGAAGTGGAACCAATAAAATCTGCAACCAGTCTCACAGGTAGTTCACATTCAGGATGAACAATAATTTTTGCATCAGGATTTTCTTTCTTCAATCTCAGAATTGCTTCCAGGGAAAATTCTTCATGAACATGACATGTTCCGTTCCATATTACCATATCACGTCCTGTTTTATTAAGGATATAGTTTCCCAGGTTACGATCGGGAGCAAATATTATTTTTTCTTCACGTGGAAGTGATTCAACTATCTGAACTGCATTGGATGATGTGCATATTATATCGGACAATGCTTTTATTTCTGCCGTGGTATTAACATATGAAATAACTGTCCTTCCAGGGTTTTCCTTTAAAAATTTCTCAAAATCCTCTGCTTTGCATGAGTTGGCCAGTGAACAACCTGCATTCAGATCAGGAAGAAGAACTTTCTTCCAGGGAGCAAGTATTTTTGCTGTTTCTGCCATAAATTTAACTCCTGCAAAAATTATAATATCAGCTGAATTTGAAGCAGCTTTTTGTGAAAGCGCAAGGCTATCTCCAACAAAATCAGCAATATCCTGAATATCTCCTGTCTGATAATAGTGAGCAAGAATTATTGCATTTTTTTCGTCTTTCAGTCTCTTTATTTCTAAAATATATTGTTCCTTGGATTGCATTTTTACGTTGTTAGATAATTGGCATAAATCTGCCGATAAACTTAATCATTATTGTAATATCGAATTTCTTCTTGTTATACTTCCTGATTTTAATTAACAGTATAATATTTTCATGTATTAATATTAAATTTAATTATGATAATAATAATATCCTGTTAATAGTGTTAATATTAAATACAGATATTTATTGTATTTCTAATCATAACCAGTGTACCAACATCTTTTCAACTGTTCAAAAAACATACCGTTTTTGAATATCAGCTGATTAGTACATTAATTAACAACTGTTAAGATATGTTTGTTGATACTGACAAAATATCAAAAGTAAAGTTTTTAAGGTTTATTTAAAGTTCATATTTTGACTTTATTTTCTTATAACTTTATTCAATTAGCTCCAGTCTCCTCCCATGCTATAAAATAGTTGATAAAACATGATATTATAAATCTTTATTGGCAGATATCTACATGTTATTAACAACTTGTCTTAGACAGGTCATGCCATGGTTAAGCCTGGCTTGTTTAATGGGGTTTTAGGAATCAAATTAAACATTCACCTAATTGTTTTGTTACTCTATCATATAAGATTTTCAAAGTTGAAGATATAAGTATACTTTTTTCTTTTAATTAAGCAATTGTATTAATTTGCGGACTGTTTACAGAAAATAAATTAAAAGTCAAAAAGTTGAAAAACAAAAAAATTGCAATAGTGTCTGATCATGCTGGATATTACCTTAAGGAGAAGTTGTTAGGTTATCTTATTAAGGAAAAGTATGATGTCAAAGATTTTGGATGTTCATCCGCTGAGGCAGTTGATTATCCTGATTTTGGTCATCCTTTGGCAAACGCAGTTACTGGAGGTGATTTTGAATTAGGGATATCAATTTGCGGGACAGGCAATGGAATAAACATGGTTGTAAACAAACATCCCGGGATCAGAGCAGCTCTGTGCTGGAATGAAGAGATCAGTCGTTTGTCAAGGGCACATAATGATGCAAATATTCTTACATTGCCAGGTTGGTTTATTTCGGAATCTGAAGCATATCTGATTACCAAAACTTTCCTGACCACACACTTTGATGGCGGACGGCACACAAGAAGAGTAGCTAAGATTTCATTAAAAATGTATTAATATGCTTTCAAATTCTTGCAGATACGGAATAAGGGCTGTCATATACTTGGCCAGCCGGCCATTGTCAAACGGCAAAACCGGAATAAAAAAAATAGGCAGTGATCTTGGTCTTCCGACACCCTTCCTTGCAAAAATTCTTCAGATGCTGGCAAAACAAAAAATTCTCAGTTCCTCAAAGGGTCCTCATGGAGGTTTTTCTTTATTAAAAGATCCAAGGGAAATTACCTTACTTGATATAGTAAATACAATTGATGGGTACGATACTTTTACAAATTGTGTAATGCATAATGGCTCATGCGAAGGAGTAAAAAAAGACGGGAAACATTGTCCGCTTCATAAGGATTATGAGAAATCGAGGAAAGAACTTATTAAACTATTCAGTAACAGGACTATTCATGAACTGGTTATGAAATCGAAAAATCCTGAATTAATAACTATCTGATTATCTCTTTTTTAATAGGTTTAATCCAGAGCCATAACAAAATTGACACAAGGATACCGGAACCATTGGCAAGAGCATCATAAAAACTGCCTGTTCTGGTCAAAGTAAGTATTGATTGCAGAATTTCCAACAAGCTGCCATAGAAAAGAGGAATCAGGCCTGTAAGGAATAAATGACCGGTACTTTTCAAGGTTTTCCGGTTTTCAAGAATAATTACCGACATCAGACCAAAATACATGCCGAAATGAATAACTTTATCGATGTTTGGTATATTTATGAATGAAACTTTATCGAAAGTATGAGAGCTGGTCAGACTGAGATACATTATAATCAGAGCTATCAGAATTGAGAATATATTCTTCTTTACCATTATTATTATTTGATGTAAATTTAGATAATATCATACAATGGTGCAACCCCCAAAGGCACAACGATGCAAAGGTCGACATGCAAGACTTAACGACTGTAATATAAAAAGACTTAAGGACACTCTTCAGATCATTTATGTACCTTTGTGCCTTGGCGCTTTGGTAGCAAAAAAACGAATTAAGGTGACAACGTTATTGAATATTTAAAAGATGGCAGGCATATATATACACATACCTTTTTGTAAAAAACTCTGTTATTATTGTGATTTCTATCACGTGGTTTCGGTAAATGATAATTCTGCATTTATTGATGCACTTTTAAAGGAAGCCTCATTAAGAAAGGATTATCTTAAAAGTGAAACAATTTCGACAATATATCTTGGCGGTGGCACTCCGTCGGTGTTTTCAATTAAAGATCTGGGAACAATACTGAATCATATAAGAAAACTGTTCAAAATAGCAGAAGATTGTGAAATAACTATCGAACTAAACCCTGATGATGTCCAGTCTGCTTATTTAAAAGGCTTGAAATATAATCAGATAAACAGAATCAGTCTGGGAATTCAATCGTGGAGAGATTCAGATCTAAAAATGCTAAACAGACGGCACGATTCAGCACAGGGTATTATTGCACTGAATGAGACGCTGAATGCAGGATTTGAAAACGTTTCAATAGATCTAATTTATGGAATTCCGGGGATGAGCCTTAAGGATTGGGAATCAAATCTTGATTTTTCCTTTTCCTTTGACATTAAGCACATGTCTGCATATCATTTGACATTTGAACCGGGAACAGTCTTCGGAAAAATGCTGGAAAAAGGAACGATTTCTGAAATTGATGAAAACGAAAGTGCCGCTCAGTTTAATCATCTTATTGAAAAGGCCGAGTCTGCAGGTTTTATCCAATATGAGATTTCAAATTTTGGTAAACTCAGTTATTTCTCCATCCACAATTCAAATTACTGGAAACAGGTTAGTTATCTTGGACTTGGACCATCTGCTCACTCTTTTAACGGTTATTCACGCCAATGGAATATCCGCGATCTGAAAGGTTATGTTAAGTTTGTTAATGCCGGGAAACCCTTTTTTGAAAGTGAAGAACTTGACACAAAGAAACGCTTTAATGAATATATAATAACATCTTTGAGAACAATGTGGGGCATTGATCTGGAGTATGTTGAGGGAATGTTTGAAAAAGAAGGATATGATTATGTTGTAAATCTTGCCGAGAAATTCAGAAATTATGGCCTTATGAAACTTGAAAAAAAATCCCTGGTTCTTACAAACCAGGGAAAATTGATATCGGACAATATTATTTCTGAATTTATGATGCCGGGTGACGAATAGTTATTTTTTGGAAAGCATAAAATTTGTGCGGCCAATAATATTATCATCAAGATAAAGTTCAACACTATAGTTACCGATAATAAAATCACCTTTATTATCCATAAAAATGCAAACTTCTATATCCTGATTCAAATAATCTACCTGACGGTTGGCAGAATAAATTATTTTGCTGCCCTTATATTCAAAAAGGTTTTCAGCACTGCTTGTTACAACAATTGAGTCGGGTCTTATTACTCTCATATATACATCTTTCTGTCCTGGTTTAGCCAGTGGATTTTCACGCAGAGTGAAACATATTCTTAACTTATCCAGATTACCAATCCTTGTAGTCTCTTTTCTCTTTTTATTCAGAGAGACAGCCGTAATATTCTTAGCCTGAATAACAGAAGCAACCTCAACTTTTGTACTAAGTTCTTCCTTTACTTTTGACAGTTCAGTATTTGTATTCCGGACTTGTGTTATTTGCTGCTTGATTTCAGTATTTTCAGAGACAAGTATTTTATTTTTTGTATTAAGAGAATCGATCTGAACAATGTAACTTTTCATTATTTCTCTCATTGTTGTGATCTCGCTCTTGTACTTTCTTATTAGCTGTACGTTAGATGCATTAATAGATAATAGCTGCACAATCTTATTTTTCTGCTTTTGCAGGCCTGCATTCAGAGTATCGTTGTTAGTTTTAAGTGTATCATAAGCTACTACCATATGTCTTAGTTCATTGGCCAGGGAATCTTTTTCCTGGGTAAGGGCAGTTTCCATTTCGATCATTTTGTTCTTCTTATCGAAATACATATAAATAAGAAAAATCAGAGCAACGCCCAGGATAATTGATGTTACAATCATACCAACCGGAGTGCTTTTTTTTGGTCCCTGTAATGTTGGGATACTACTGTTTAATTCTGTCATTTATCTTGTTGTATTTAAAAGGTTTCATTACAAAATTAATAATATCCTTGTACTTTTTCAAATTTATAATATAAACATAAGATAATAGTTTTTGTTATATTGTTTAAAGATTCAAGTGATCTGTATATCATAATAAAAATTATATTTTCCAAACCAAGTTATAATTAAGACTATGAAATATATTGGTGCACATGTAAGCGCTTCAGGGGGAGTAGAAAACGCTCCGGTAAATGCACATTCGATAGGGGCTAAGGCTTTTGCCTTATTTACAAAAAATCAGAGACAATGGTTTTCAAATCCATTGTCCAAGGCAAGTATTAAGGCTTTTCGGGAGAATTGTGAGAAGTATGACTATAAACCATTTCAGATTCTGCCACACGACAGCTACCTGATAAATCTCGGACATCCAGAGAAAGAATCTCTGGAAAAATCGAGGGCTTCTTTTCTGGATGAAATGCAACGATGTGAGCAATTGGGTCTCGACAGGCTGAATTTCCATCCGGGAAGCCACCTGAAGTCCATCAGCGAAGAAGAGTGCCTCAGCCGGATCGCCGAATCTATTAACATTGTTCTTGATAAAACAAAAGGAGTCACAGCAGTTATAGAGAATACCGCCGGACAGGGCACGAATATGGGACATAAATTTGAGCAGATCAGGTTCATTATTGACAAGGTTGATGATAAATCACGTGTTGGAATTTGTATCGATACTTGTCACGCTTATACTTCGGGATATAATATTAAATCTCCCGGAGGATATATTGAGACATTCAATCTGTTTGATAAGATTATCGGGTTTAAATACCTGCGGGGAATGCATTTAAACGATTCCAAGAAAGAATTGTCTACAAGAGTTGACAGGCATGACAATATTGGAAAAGGTTTCCTGGGGGAAGATGTTTTCAGAATTCTGATGAATGACGGGAGGTTGGATGATATGCCTCTGATTCTTGAAACTCCGGATGAATCATTATGGGAAGCAGAGATTAGGAATCTCTATTCCCTGATCAATAAGTAAGTGTAACAATAGAAATTCTAAAGGTTAGTTGCAGGTTTTAAACCTATAAGACTATCAATATCAATATCTTTCAGCTTTTCTTTAGTTGCATTATATCCAATAGAAAAAAGTTCGTATGCCTTTTCAGGATCGAGGATTTTGTAATTTCTTAGTTCCAGCGGAGCAATAAAAAGATCGAATCTTTTCGCTTTTTCGAAAATTTCTTTCGACATGCTGAGCATAAATGTTCTTTCTGCAATATTTATCAATCCACTGATTTTTTCCATATATCCTACCGGATTTACAAAAGAACCGATAAGAATTCTGCATTTGTTTTCGATTGGTCTGAGGGGCAGATTATCAAGAATACCACCATCGACATATGAGATATTATCGATTTTTACAGGTTGAAAAACTACCGGGATGCTTGCCGATGCAATAACCGGATCAAATAACTCTCCTTCTGAAAAATAGACTGCTTTTCCGTTATTCAGGTCTGTTGCAGTGACATATAATGGTATTTTAAGCTCATTAAAGTTTTTTGAGTGTAAGCTAGTTTTCAATATTTTAATTATTCCGTTAATTTGAAGCAAGCCCTCCCTTGGCAGTGCCGGACGCATAAAATCAAGACGGCTGCCACCATTCATCAACTTTAGTATCTCCTTCGGAGTATGACCATCGGCATATAATACACCTATAATAGCTCCGGCACTTGTTCCGGATATTACATCAGGAAAAATTCCAGCCTCATTCAACGCCTCTATCACACCTAGATGCGCGAATCCTCTTGCCCCGCCCCCACTTAAAACCAGACCGATATTAAATTGTTTAACTGACATATATATAAGTTTTAAAGTCCTATCCCTTCAGAAAAGTAATCAGCAATTTAAGATTTAGAAAAGTAACAATACCTGCAATAACCGATAGCAGTAAAATTAGAAATCTACTATTGGCATATTTTCCCATAACTTTCTTTGAAGAAGTTAAGTATATCTGTATCGCAATAGTAAAAGGAAGCTGAACACTGAGAAATACTTGCGACAAGATAAGGCCTTTAAATGGATTCCCAATGAAGAAGATCAATATTAAGGCTCCCAGCAGTGAAATAACAACACCGATACGCGAATGATTATCTTTAACATTATATGGTTCCCCATACATTCCTGAGACTATCGATGCTCCTGCCATTCCGGAAGTTATAGATGATGCAACCCCGGCAAAAAGAAGGGCAACAGCAAAAACAACTGAAGCATTTGATCCCAGCAATGGCTCTAGGAGTCTTTCTGCCTGCTGAAGCTCCTCAACTTTCTGGCTCTTTGCAAAGAATGTCGCTGCAGCCAGGATTATCATAGCACTGTTTATAGCCCAGCCGATTATCATTGAAAAAAGTGTATCTGCAAATTCAAACCTGAGTTGTTTTTTGATGATCTTTTCATCCTGAAGATTCCATTGGCGGCTCTGGATTATTTCTGAATGAAGGAAAAGGTTATGGGGCATTACAACAGCGCCAAGAACACTCATTATCAGCAAAATGGAGCCTCCAGGAATAGAAGGTTTTACCCACGAAATCCCGGCTTGTATCCAATCGACCTTCACCAGGAATAGTTCATATAAAAATGAAAGACCGATTATAGAAACAAACGCGATGATCCATCTTTCAATTTTCTGATAAGAATTTGAAAACAGCATTATCATAACAAAAATAGTCACCAATAAGGCACCTATTTTTATTGGGACATTAAACAACATGTTTAAGGCAATGGCCCCTCCCAGGATTTCTGCTAATGAAGTAGAAACAGATGCCAGTACAGCAAATGACAAAACAGATTTTGAAATCCATGGTTTTAAATATATTGTTGCGGCTTCCGACAGACAGAGCCCTGTAGCAATTCCCAGATGAGCTACGTTATGCTGAAGAACAATCAGCATTATTGTAGAAAGAGAGACAACCCATAATAATGTATACCCAAATTCTGATCCGGTTGCAATATTTGCAGCCCAGTTACCCGGATCGATGAATCCGACAGTTACAAGTAAGCCAGGACCAATATATTTGAAAATATCAAGAGCCCCGAAAGCAGGTTTGTGATCCTTTCTTTTCAGGTCTCTGAAAAATCCAAAATAATTCAATATATTATTAACATTCAACATATTGGATATACTCAAATATCAATTTATAAACTTCGTTATGGCACTATTAATAATAACAAATATAAACAATGATAATGAAAATCATGTCGACATATTTTAGATCACTTGAAGATCGATTTATTTACTCCAACCTCATAGTGAGTAAATTGATCTTCAAGTGATAATTCGTGTCGTGGAAACCGAAGAAAATCAATAGATTTACATGGAAATTTTTTGATAGTCATTATAAATAATAAATATTTGATATGCAATTTTTACTTTTAGCTTATGATGGGACGGATCCTGAAGCACTGCAACGAAGATTAAAAGTCAGGGAAGAGCATCTTAAGAAAATAAGCGCGCTTAAAAAAGCCGATGAATTTCTACTTGGTGGTGCCATACTTGATGAGAACGGAAAGATGATCGGGTCAATGATTGTCTACGATTTTCCTGACCGTAAGTCCCTGGAAGAAAGATTAAAAGATGAACCTTACCTTACAGAGGGAGTCTGGGAAAAAATGGAAATTCAGCCCTTCCGGCTTGCCAAATTAGAATAAGGTTATATGGGGGGGAAAAAATTTATACTATCAGTTGACAAAAGTATTCTTGTTCTTCTGGCGGGTCTCATGTGGTGTGGAGTAGGGGTCTTACTTTTCAGTTATGCAATATCATGGCTATCACCCTGTAACAGCAGGGAACAGTTTTTCTTTTATTCTGCAGGATTCCTGGCGGCAATGCCTATTCATCATTTTGGCTTTCTTAAGATTGCTGACAAAAACCTTAACCGGATATTATCTCTCGCGGAAAAAAAGAGTCCGTTTTCCTTTATGACCTGGAAAAGCTACATAATTGTTTTTATAATGGTTTCAATGGGAATTGCCCTGAGGCATTCATCAATACCAAAACGTTACCTGTCAATTCTTTATAATGGTATTGGATTAGCTTTGTTTCTATCAGGCATCAGGTATTTCAGATTCTTCTTTAAATTATTATTTGAGAAGAGATCTTAGAAAAAATGGTATTTATTGTCCTGCAATTTGTTTTTGATATTTTAATATTGAGTTGAACACCTCCAGGCGTATCGGATTTACATTATAATATTCACCGGTGCTTAATAGTCCTGTATTCTGACGATTGATTAACACTATCATGGAAATGTTATATTTGGGGATAACTGAAATGCTGGTTCCTGTGAATCCTGTATGGCCAAAAGTTCCTTCAGGACCGTTTTTAATGAAGGAGTTGTCAGGATCCATCATCCAGCCAAGGCCGTTATTGAATTTATCTTTTGTCAGAAAAGTCGCAATGGTTTTTTCTGAAATAAATTGATGTGAACCTTGTTTTCCTTTATTGATAAGCATATCAACCAGCTTCTGAAGATCATCGATTGTCGAAAACAGTCCTGCAGCACCCGATATCCCGCCATTTGCGTACCAGGCATTACCGTCATTTACTTCTCCTCTCAAGGTATAGTTGCGCCAACCATTCCATTGTGCAGGATCAATTTCCTTAATTTTGTACCCAAGAGTTGAATCATAAACCATTCTTTTTTCATACGGATTACCATGTGAAGTGGCGGCTATTTTTTTAAATT
The DNA here is from genome assembly GCA_017882305.1 of Bacteroidales bacterium. Taxonomy (GTDB): domain Bacteria; phylum Bacteroidota; class Bacteroidia; order Bacteroidales; family VadinHA17; genus LD21. The sequence continues at coordinate 42,566 of JADGPU010000014.1, forward strand.
TTCCAGTTGTGAGAGGGTTATAAATTGTGTTCTTCATTTGCAGCGGCAGAAAAATATTTTGATTCATGAACTTTTCCAATGGCAAACCTGATACAATCTCAACTATTTCACCCAGAATTACAAATCCCAGATCACTATACCGGCGTTGTGCTCCGACAGGAAACATTAAAGGCAGTTCTCCAATTATCTTGTAACTTTCTTTTTTGTTGGAAGCCCGATAATAAAGAGGATACCACTCATAAAGGCCAGCAGTGTGCGTAAGTAGATGACGAATAGTGATCTCTCTTTTATCAGGTGTATCAAATGCTTTGATATACTTATAAACAGGATCTTCAATTTTGAGCAGTCCCCTGTCAACCAATAACATTATGGAAGTTGTTGTGCCAATGACTTTGGTGAGAGAAGCAATATCAAAAAGATGATCAGATGTCATTTTCTCCGGCAGATTGAGAAGATGATGATTGTAATCATACTTTTGTGCGTATCCGTAAGCATGTTTGTAGATTATCTGATTCTCCTTTTTTATTTCTATAACAGCTCCGGGAATCTTATCCTGATTAACCTGGTTTTGAAAGATACTGTCAATTACAGCAATAAGGTTTGCCCTGGCAGCTTTGAGCGTAATATTTTGGCTGTTCGTTATAGAATAAAGAGCAGAGAGAAGAAATAATATGGACAACAATCGCTTACACATGAAAATATTTTTAATTTATCGATAACCCCCTTCCCAACCTTCCCCCACGGGGGAAGGAGTCCAATTAAATCTTTTCCCCCTGAGGGAAACAGGAAAGGGGGTAAAAGGCAAACTAAGGAGTACTTTTTATCTGAGAAACAGAATATCCAACCCGTGGACCAACCGTTTTACGAAGGAGTAATTCAATAAATCCTTTTTGAACAAAATTATCCAGTTCTCCAATCAGCTTAAAACCAAATTCATAATAAAGCTTAATAGCGCCTTTGTTGAATGAAGAAACACAGATAAAAACATTTGGTGAAAACTTAAGAATCCTTTCTTCGCAAAATTGCAGGAGTTTTTTCCCGAAGCCCTTACCTCTGTAAGCTTCATCAATACAAATGGTCTGAATATAACCCGAAAATGTTCCGCAGGTCTGAATGATGACAAAACCAGCAATAATATTCTCAGTTTCAACCACATATATTTCTTTGTAATCTCCTTCAAAAGCTTTAAGGCATTGCTCATAATTCATTTCCAGGGTGATCCAGGGATCTGTTACAGACATCATCTGAGAGCAAACTTCAATTTCTTGCTGATCTGTTGTGAGTCTGATTAAGACTTTTTTTTCTTTCTCCATTAGTTAATCATTTAATCATTTATGTTCCAATTATTGATTTAAGTGTGCTTATTACCCCCTTCCCGGCCTTCCCTCACGGGGGAAGGGGACCATTTCCCCCTTGGGGGAAACAGGAAAGGGGGTTATATGAAAAAGAATTGAAAGTATAATCACTACCCTGGCTATCATTTCTTTCGGATGATAAATAAAAACAAAATAGTTAGTAATGCGTTTACAAAAATATTCATAAACCCGAAATCAAAATGAAAAGCTGAAATAAAATATCCATTAAGAAGCCAGGTAAAAATTGCTGCTGATACACAAGCAACAGGGACCCATTTCTCCTTAAATTTAATTTTGGAAAATAAGCCTGTCAGATACAACCCTAAAATAGGTCCGTAGGTATAACCAGCAATTTTGAAAATAGTATTGATTATTGCTCCCTTGCTGTTCCAGAACGACATTACAATTAGAAGCATAACGATGTTTACCCCAAGAAGCACAATGTTTTTTATCTTCTTCCTGGCCTCATGTGGTTGATTTTCTATGTCCATAAAATCATAACTGAAGGCAGTTGTCAAAGCAGCTATACAGGAATCAATACTGGCAAAAGTGGAAGCAATTATACCAATCAAAAAAGCAATAGCGCCTATTTTACCAAAATAATTCAGTGTCAGCAACGGATAAAGATCATCGGTATTTACAAATTTTCCGTTTTGTATTGCGAGAGTAATCCCATGTCGTTCAGCATATAAGTAGATTAATATTCCGAGTCCCAGAAACATCGTCTGTGCAAATGCAATGAAAAAACTGAATGTCAGAACGTTTTTTTTTGCATCTTTTGCATTTCTTACAGTAAGTGTTTTTTGCATCATACTCTGGTCAAGGCCTACAAGTGCTACAGTAATAAGTAAGCCGGAGATAAACTGTTTGAAGAAATTAGAACCGGAATGAAAATCCCAGTCAAAGACCCTCGCGTACGGATGGTGTACAATTGTTTTTGCCATTTCAGGAAGGGAAAGGCCCAATGAATTTTTAATTGTGAGAATTGAAATGACAATTACAGTAATCAGAAACAGTGACTGCAGGGCATCTGTCCAGACAATCGTTTTAATACCCGATTTGTTCGTATACAACCATATAAGAATCAGAACTACAATGATGGTAACGAAGTATGGAATATGCAATTTATCAAAGAAAGCATATTGCAGAATTTTTATAGACAGAAGTAACCGCAGAGCAGCTCCGAAAGATTGTGAGACCAGAAAAAACAATGAACCCGTTTTATAAGTAACATTCCCGAAGCGGATATTCAGGTAGGTATATATTGAAACCAGTTTAAGCCTGTAATAAATAGGAGTCAAGACAAAAGCAATAAAAAGATAGCCCACTATGGTTCCAAGGATAAACTGGAAATAATAGAGATTGTTATTACCAACATTACCCGGAATCGAAACAAGAGACACTGCGGAAATACCCGATCCGATCATTCCAAAAGCAACCAGGAACCAGGGAGAAGCCCTGTCTCCGTCAAAAAAAGTGGTATCATGTATATGTCTGGAAGCAATCTGGGAAATCATCATCAGGATAGAAAAATAAGACAGGATGATCATAAACAACAACAGGGGACTCATCGTTAAATTATTTACATTCAGAAGTCAAACCTAACGAAAAAGCCGGATTAATTAACATTTCAGCAGTATCGTTGTTTATAGTGATGAATAAATTTAAATAACATGGCATTTACGTTGCAACCCGGTCAAAAAGCTATAGATTTTAAACTTCCCTCGACAGAAGGGAGGGAGTACAGCCTTTCAGATTTTGAAAAATATAAATATCTGGTGATCTTTTTTACATGTAACCATTGTCCATATGTAATTGGATCAGATGAAATTACAAGAGCAACAGTAGAAAAATTCAGCAAAAAAGGAGTTGGTTTTACCGGAATTAATTCTAACAGTGAAAACACTTATCCGGAAGACAGTTTTCCCAACATGGTTGAAAGGATGAAAAAGTATAAGTTCCCATGGGTCTATCTTTATGACAAACCACAGGAAGTGGCAAAAGCATATGGAGCATTGCGAACTCCTCACTTTTACGTGTTT
>JADGPU010000050.1 GCA_017882305.1 Bacteroidales bacterium
TCTCCATCTGCATATAAATTCTTCCTGTGAATTTGTACTCATCTTCATATTTGATGTCAATCTTTCCTCCAAATAAACCACGACCTGTTTCTTTGGTACCGGTTTTTTCAGGCGTTGCATTTTTATCGGTTTGTTGTTTTGATTTAGCTTCATCCCTGTCACTTTTATCAACTGCTGAGTCAACTTTATGTTCAAGCTTTCTGTCAATTGCCCTTCTTAAAAGCCCTCCCTGGGCATTTGACCTGGCAGGCAGCAATATAGCTAATACGAGTAAGAAGAAAAGTGTACTTGTTTTCATAATTGGGAATATTAATAAATTTGAGAATAAAGTTACAAAATAAACTCTAATATGATTAGGAGTCTACAGCTTTATTAGCTCAACTCTTCTATTCAGCGCTTTATTTACAGGAGTATCATTAGGTACGACCGGTTGTGTTTCTCCCATACCATCCGATTCGAGTCGGGAAGCATCAATTCCAAAATCTTTTACCAGTTCGTCTTTAACTGATGCGCCACGACGTTTCGAAAGATCGAGATTGGCAGCATCTGCACCATCGCTATCGGTATGACCAACGATTTTTACCTTTACATCGGGGTTTTCTTTCAATACATCAGCAATTCCTTTAAGTGTTCCGTATGATTCCGGTTTTACAACATCCTTGTTTACATCGAAATATATGCCATAAGAAATTAGTTTTCCTTCTGTTAGCAGTTTGCTACGCATATCAGGTGCCGCACTGGTAATTCTGATATTAGATATGTATGAACCGCAGGAAGCACCTCTAGATAATCTGAGACATAAGCGATTAAATTTTGTTCCATCAAAAACATTCGTTGGCATATCCAACACTTTTGCCTGTTTGTGATAAATACGAAATCTTCTATTCTGTACCCAGATAATGACATGATTCACTTTTTCCGGCTCAACTGGATTTACTGCTGACGATCCGGTAATTTGAGTATTTTCGCCTGTTTTGTATCCCATAGTATTCCAACGTTCTTTTTCAATTGAGATAATTATACCACCATTACCAGGATGAGGGCTATTGTCCATTTCCTTAGGTTTCTCTTCTCCGTACAATATAAGACCAGCAGCAATACGACCTCCGGTTTTCTTAGGAACAATATCAAATTCAATGATGAAATTCTTGGGAAAATCAATACTTTTTAAAATGAAATAATTTCCGTCTGTACTATTCAGGTTGAGCCATTTCCCTGGCGCAATATTCAATGTATTGATCTCTCCGGCGGCATTTGCAGTCCACAATGCAGGAAAATCACCAACAGCATCCTGGCTGAAATCATCGAATAAAATCACTTCATCACCGGGGACAAAATCATACGTTGAAAAGGATTGCATCGACTGTTGTTCTTGAACATCCGATTGTTTGTCGGTTTTTGAGTTGTTTGCTTCAGTGGTCTTGGTTTCTTTTTTTTCAGGAGTGACCTGTTTATCCTGGGTTGCGTGATTTTGTTTGTCATTCTGTCCCTGATCCTTGGGAGCATCTTTCTTGGCGTTTGCTTTTGCATTCTTGTCAATAGTTATTACTTTTTTATTAAGATCGATCTTAACCTGACTGTTCAAACTATGAGGGAAGCTGATCATTGAAGCGATAATGAAAAATTTAAGGACTGATTTCATTTTAATTGTAATTTTAGTTAGTAATTTTAACAGAGGTTACACTATTTGAATTTCGATTTTGTTCTTTTCTGATCTTTTGGAGAAGTGCTGTTATCGTGAAAGACTGAATTATAAATATCAAAATTATTTTGTGAAACCTAAAGTTAATAAACAATTGCCATAAATTACTTTGCTGATATGATATTTACACATGTTAATAGTTCTTTTTGATTAATGATCAATAATTGAGATTAAAAGTTAATATTTGAATCTCCCTTCTTTTTTTTCTTAACACTTCCCTTGTGGAGAAGTTGAAAAGTTTGAAATCCATTAACCCGAAAGGCCGTAAAGTGGCCAGGGGGCGCGAATGCTTTGGACACTCTTCGGTTAAAAAGTACTTATTTAAAAGTCAGGCCGTCCTCATTGGACAACCTGACTGACGAATTAATTGGAAGGTGAATATTATTTATTATACAACTGCAACTTCAGCCGGCTTCTCCTTCTCTCTCAGTACGGATTCATAAAGAGTGGCAAACGAACTGCAGACCCACATTATTGCCGGGAAGATCCCAACTATTAGCATTAACAATCCGAAGATCACAATAAAGATTGATACAAAACCCATTAAAAAGATCTGCCACCCATGCCCCCGTGTAAGCTTCCAGCTTAATTCCACAGCTTCTATCGGATCAAGCTTTTTGTCCATTATTATGTAGGAGACAAAAGCCAGCCTGCATCCTATTATTATTCCCGGAACAATGAGTGCAAATAATCCCAGAACGACCAGTGCAAATACAAGAAGGTTTGCAAGTATTATATGAAGGTAGTTTTCCATAAATCCCTTGACAAAGTATTCAAAATCGGGTTTAATTTTCCTGACTGCCTGAACAAAGATCATATTGCCGCCATATTCAAATACCGGGGCCACCAGAAAAGCATAAAGCATTGCAAGCAATCCGAAGAAAACTGTAAAGATTCCAAATGTTCCTAAATTGAACCAGTCATTGTCCCAATTGTGTCCCCAATTATGCACCCAGTTGTGTCCCCAATGCCAGGGCCCCCTGTAAAGATCAGGCCAATCGAAATGGAAATTGAACATTCTAAAAGGAGCTGTGACAATAGCTAGAATAATGATAACCAGAAATAATCTCAGAAAGTTATCCATCATTACTCTCCATCCTGTTCCAAAGCAAAACCCGAAATCCGGAACTAACTTGTACTCCCTGCCCGTTACCGTATTGGAGGAGTTATTTGCTTCCATATTTGAATTACTATTTGTTGTTTCCATATCAAAGAAATTTGGTTAAAGAAAGATGTATATGTTTATGAAGCAAATTTAAGAAGCGTCTTTTTCCCCGCATGCATACCAAAGTAGTGAATTTAAATTTTACTACTTTAGTATGTATGATAATACTTTGGTAGGGGCTATTTTTGGTTGACAGCTTTTATAGATTTTTATACCTTTATAAAATGTTCCGCATACTTGCCTATTTAATCTTTATCATCTCAGTCGCACTTGCTGCAGGCGGTATTCTTCTTTCATCGAGGCTCAGGAATAGGTATAACCGTGAGATCTTTTCCCTGCTGCTTTACTACCAAGTCTTTATTTTTACCTTCGGATTTTATGGAATCTGGGGGCAGGTAGTGATAAGGGCCTTTCTCACTCCATATATTTCAACAGATCTTCTTGCCAGGTTCTCAGATATTGCGATGCTGTTGGGATTACCTTTCCTTGTTTTTGCCTGGTTAATGCTGATACAGTTTTCATTCGAAATTTCAGGAAGAAAAAAAAGTAACTGGTTTGTATTCTGGTTTCTGTTGTTAAATTTCTCAATAATTGTTGTTGTGGGATATATTATTGCAAAAACAAGTGGATTGAAACCAATATTCCTGATAAAATACTATTTCATTTCAATGAACTTTCTCTATTCTCTTCTTTCCTCTTTACTGATACTTTTACCCGGTAAAGGAAGATCACTTATTCATGACTATGACAGAAGGAGAATTGGCCCCGGTATATTCCTCGTCATGGTTTTACAATGTGTCCCATTACTGTTTTATAACTCACAACCATATATTGCTGTAATTTTCACTCTGACCTTCTTTGCGGGTAACACATTTCTTCCCATATATCTGAACTATGGTACGCTGTTGACCGTCTTTACAGCTGAACCTGCAAAAGACCCTTCGTTTGAAGAATTCTGTAAAAAATTTGAAGTATCCCCACGGGAGACAGACATAGTCCGAGAAATATGCAATGGATTAAGCAATAAGGAGATATCAGAAAAACTTTTTATCAGCCTGCAGACTGTAAAAGATCATACTCACCGGATCTATATAAAAACTAATGTAAAGAGTCGTGTTCAGCTTATATACCTGGTAAAGGAATTAAAAATACTATAGTCCAGGTTCAGTAAAATTTAAGATATACTATCACCCTCCCATCGTTAAACTCAAGAGAAAAGCTATCTCCAAGTGCCTCATTTAATGTGGCAAACCACCAATTCGTAATTTTTGAATTGCTGAGGGGGTATCGTAATCCGTTTGATGTGACTTCTGTATCAGGATCAATGGAAAATATTGAAACCTGCTGACCGGGGAAGGACGGTATTTCTGAACTTTTCAATAACGGTCTCAGAATTCCTGTATCTGTTACCATAATTATATTTACGTTTTTTTTATAATCTGCAAGCAGCGAGATATTACCCAGTGTATGATCTTCGCGTTTACCTGTAGCGCCAACAACAACAATATCTTTATAACCCATTTCGCTACACCAGATAACTGCCTTCGTCAGATCGTTAGTAACCTGATTTTTATCACGGTAAATTCGATCTGCAAATCTGTTCGCTAAATCATCACTCAGGGAATCCATATCTCCGACTATAGCATCCGGTTGCATTCCGGCGAGAATGAGATTTTGTACACTTCCATCACAGCAGATTATTCTTTTGGCATTTTTCAGATAACCAAGAGGGATATCATGTTGAGGGAAGATTCCGTCAGCGACTATAACAGTATAAGATTCAAATTGAATATCATTCATTTTTACTGGAAGATAAATCAGTTTTTATTGTTTTTTCCCAGGCAGCGAGTCCAACAAACGACATTATTCCATAAACAACATAAAGAATAACTGTCGGATAGAGTCCACGTGTCAGAAAGAGTACAGCCGATACAAAATTTACAACAATCCATAAATACCAGTGTTCATAGATCTTCCTTGCCAGCATCCATGTTGCAATTATTGACAATGATGTTATAAATGAATCCCTGACTGGAACCGGTGAATCAGTCAGCCTGGTAAGAACAAGCCACATTACTGCATATAATAGAACAAAAACAATAGAAAGGACCACTCCAGTTCTGAGTTTTAATCTCGTCACCTGTAATTCACTTTTCGCGCCATATTCAATTCTCCCTTTCTCTCCATCTTTATCCTCCCCTTCAGTTTCATTATTCTGTTTGCCCTGCGCCCTGCGCCCTGCGGCCTGAGCCCCATGACCTGAGCCCTTAGCCCACCAGTACCAGCCGAAACAGCTTATAATAAGATAATAGCCCTGAAGGCTCATATCAGCATAAAACTTGCTTGTGAAAAAGATCCAGATATAGACTGCTGATGTGATTATCCCGACAGGCCATAACCAGATAGTTTGCCTTATTTCAAGAAAAACATAAACTATACCAGTAACCGCTCCGAATATTTCTACCCAATTATTTGAAATCCAGTCAGAAATAATCATTATAATTAATTGATTATCAAAATTTTATTCCAACCTTAAACATATAATTAATACCAGCCTGCGGAAAATACCCGTCCATTACATGCTGGGATCCTCCTTCATTATACTTATATACCCATGCATTACTTTCGTATTTCTGATCAAATAGATTATTTACAACAAACTGGCAAGTTAGTTCTTTAAATATCTTATTCTTAATAGTATACAGGAATGATATGTTTTGAACCAGGTATGCATTTAACATTCTATCTGAGTTTTGTGTGTTATCTATGTATTGTTTTCCAACATACTTTGTATTCAAACTTAAATGAAAATCTTTAAACGGATTATAATCTATAACTGATCCTGCAATTATTGAGGGAGAGAAAGATATCGTTTTATTTTTTAATGTTTCTTTATCCTGTTCTGAAGTATCCCAGTTATCTGTAAAGTCTACAAAAACCGGAATGATATTTCTGCTGATGGTTATGTTTTCGTACCAGTTTAAGTTTTTGAGAATCAGGATACCGGTTTCAATCTCAATCCCTTGTCTGTAACTTTTTGGTACATTTGTTAATATCGTGGCACCTACATTATTTATTTTACCGGTTAAAATTAACTGATCGTGATAATACATATAATAAAAATTCCCCTTGAGTGTCAATTTTGATGAATGAAATTCGTACCCGGCTTCGTAATCAAATAATTTTTCGGGGTCGGGTGTTTTCCCCGGGTCCGCATCAGTAAAATTCCCTCTGTCAGGTTCTCTTTGCGAAATTCCAAATGAAGCATATATTTTTTGTCTTTCATTTAAGTTGTATACCAGCCCGGTTTTGGGATTAAAAAAGTTATACTTATGATACTGTGTTACGTCTTTCAGATTCTCATCAAACCCACCAATTGAGTAATTAATATTCCGGAATTGTAAATCGGCGTACAGGTTTAATTTGTTTATTAATGAATAGTTGATCTTTAAAAATGTGTTTAAATCCTTCTTATCACCGGTACCCTGGTACCATCGGTAGCTATCATTATTAAAAGTTACAATTTTAGCCCAAATTATATCTCCGAAATGATGTCCCAGATATTGATTCCAACCTCCACCTATTACTGTATTAATCTTATTTTTCATGTAATTTAATGAGTATGTAAAACCATAAAAATCATTTCTCAGCCATCTTTGTGTAATAAAATCAGAGCTGGTTATGGTATCCGTACTAAAAGTTGCATTCGGTAAATTAAACGAACTGAATTTTGAGTTTTGTACAAGGTTTTCGTAGTATCCTTTGCCCCTGGTATAATGCAATGCGACATTTGCACTCAGATTGGTGCTTATTTCTTTTGAATAATGAAGCTGGTAATTATCCTGCCAGTAATTATCCGTTTCATTTTTATAATTATACGGATTGAAGGTTCTATGTGTTGCAAGCGAATCTTTGGGAACTCCCTCCCATGCCTGATAGGTGTGTTCTACTCCTGAAAAAATCATTAACTTTAATATACTGGTTTCCCCATACAGTGTTCCTGAGATATAAAATGATCTTAAATCGCTGAAAGCTCTGTCGATATATCCGTCGGACCAGATTTTTGATAAACGTGCATCAATAGCAAACTTCTTATTAATTAACCCGGTGCCAAAATTTATGGTGTTTTTTGAGGTGTTATATGAGCCATAAGATGAGTTGACTTCTGCATAAGGTTCTCGATTCAGATCAGTAGTCTGAAAATTTATCGTGGCACCAAAAGCACCTGCTCCGTTTGTTGAGGTCCCTACTCCTCGTTGAATCTGAATGTTATCAGCAGAGGATGCCAGATCAGGCAGATCAACCCACCAGACTCCATGTGATTCGGCATCGTTAACTGGTACTCCGTCGATTGTAACGTTAATACGTTTAACATCAGTACCTCTTATATTAATATTTGTATAACCGACTCCGGTTCCCGCATCTGAGGATACAACTATTGAAGGTGTGTAACCTAACAGATAAGGTATATCCTGAGCAATATTAGTTTTTGAAATATCTTCTTTGGTAACTGTTGAATATGCCAACGGGGTTCGCTCTCCTGCCCTGGTGGCACTTACTAAGACCTCCTCTGTCATTAAGAGCTTCGTTAAAAGAGCTATATTTAAAACAGTATCGCCTGTTACTCTGACTTCACGAATCTGCGATTCATACCCCATAAAAGAGAAGCGTAAGATATAAACTCTATTTTTCAGAATTGACAGCGTATAGTTTCCTTCTGAATCAGTACGTACTCCAAATAATGAGTTTTCAATAGTTATTCCTGCGCCTGACAAGGGAGATCCATTGATATCAGTCACTTTACCCTTAATCACCGAGCCATTATTCTGAAATACAATTGCTTGAGATACACCCTGCAACCCAACAAGCATAATTAAAAATATCAGTCTCCTCATAGTCTTATTAGTTAATCCATTTCAAGATCAAGAAAATGAGGTTATTATATAAAGCTGATTTGTTGGATACTCTCTTTTCCCTCCGCCGGCATTATCCGGATCAGGTTTAAGGGTTTGATCTCAGCCCGTTGTTGTAAGGCACCCCACTTGATGATACCCCAAATGTAAGATGTTTTGGCTGATTTATCAATTTTTTGCTAAATTAGCATTCAAATCGATGAGATTAGATGAAAAATCTACTAGTTAAACTTAATTACAAAGGACAGAAAAGGATATCAATCATAAACGCAGAAGAAAAATTCATACTTTTAGTTTCTTCTGAACTTGAAGATGTAATTATTGATCAGAAAATTGATCCCCGTTATCCGTACGAATTCATAATAATATTTGTTAAAGGTATATCAGACGTTGAGCTTTTCGCACCAATGACCCTTCATAACCTGATGGCTGATGGCGTGTTATGGTTTTGTTATCCGAAAAAAACCTCAAAAAAATATAGTTCTGATATCGACCGTGATCATGGATGGAAAGCACTTAATGATTCAGGTCTGTACGGTATTCGTGTGGTTGCAATTGATGAAGACTGGTCAGCATTGAGGTTCAGGAATAAAAAATATATCAAATCAACTTCAGGCAGATTTAATAAATAATTTAAACATAAGAATGATCAATACCATTATAATTAATACTCCTCTTGGAGAGATGGTTGCCGGGGCAACGGATGAAGGGGTATGTCTTCTTGAATTTAGTGACAGAAGAATGTTACCAACTGAATATAAAGATCTTACAAGACTTTTGAAAACAACTTTTGAAGATGGGAAAAACAGACATCTTAGAGCACTCAAAAAACAGTTAAAAGAATATTTCGATGGCAAGAGAAAAGAATTTTCTATTCCTCTTGTTACTCCGGGTTCAGAATTTCAAAAGGATGTTTGGAAGGAATTGCAGAACATACAGTTTGGGTCAACTAGGTCTTATCAGGAGCAGTCTATCGCTCTGAACAGGCCGGATTCAATACGTGCAATAGCAAATGCGAATGGAACGAACCGGATTTCTATAGTGATTCCATGTCACAGGGTTATTGGTTCCGATGGACGTCTCACCGGTTATGGAGGAGGATTGAAGAGGAAGAAATGGCTGCTGGATCACGAAAAAAAATACTCGGGGAAACCAATTGACCTCTCTTTATTCTGATATATTTTTACGCAAAATTTATTAACTTAATCTGGTATAAAATGAAAACTTTCATTTCTCAAAGGAACATCCTTTTCATGATTCTTCTGGCGCTGGTAATTCTTCTTTCCGGATGTGCTAATAATGAGGCCGTTAAACAATGTCTATCCGGACATACTTATGGCTTCCTCGGAGGTTTATGGCATGGGTTTATTGCTCCTTTTGATTTTATAGGGATGCTTTTTAATGAAAAGATAACAATGTATGCACAGAATAATAATGGCGGTCTATATGCTCTCGGGTTCCTTCTTGGCAGTGGTGGCTGGGGGTTCTTTGGGAGTAAAGGAGCAAGCAAAGTAAGGACAAGCAGGGTTCATGTCCAGTCTCAGCGATTTGATAATGCAGAAATTGTGGATTAAATCATCTCTTTAAAATAAATACTTCATGAATAAAAAGATTGTCATTATCGGCGGTGGAGTCGCCGGACTATCAGCAGGAATTTATGCCAGGTTGAACGGATTCGATACCGAGATCGTTGAAATGCACTCCACAACAGGGGGCCAATGTACAGCCTGGGAAAGGAAGGGCTACAGATTTGACTATTGTCTCCACTGGCTGGTCGGAACCAGAAGTGGACCCTTCCATGATATCTGGCTTGAGACTAATGTAATTAATGATCAGGTAAAAATAATTGATCACGAAGTACATACAAAAGTATTTGCAGAAGATGGAACAGATTTTACTGTTTATACAAATATAGATAAGTGGGAAAAATACCTTTGTGAAATAGCTCCGGAAGATACAAAGAGTATCATAAAAATGTGTAAGGATATGAGGAAAACATCAATACTCGAACCTTATTCAAATCCACCGGAATTACGCAGGTTGAGAGATAAAATTGTTTCCTTCTTCAATATGTTGCCTGTTATCATATTATTTATAAAGCATGGGAAAAAAACATTTAAGGAATATATAGGTCAGTTTAATTTTAAAAATCCAAGATTAGCACTCTTTTTTGATAACCTTTTTTCAACACGTGACTTTTCTGCCCTGGCTTTTATCATGATGCTCGCCTGGTTCCATAAAAAAAATGCCGGATACTTGCTGGGAGGATCTAAACCAATGGCTCAACGAATGACTGAAAAATATCTTAGCCTCTCCGGAATTCTTTTGACACATAAAAAAGTGGAAAAAATAATAGTGGAAGATAATATTGCAAAAGGTGTATCGCTGGATGATGGCTCGATAGTTTTTGCTGACTATGTGATAAGTGCTGCAGATGGACATTCAACCATTTTCGAAATGCTTGATGGGAAATATCTGTCTGAAAAAATAAAAGAAGCTTACAATTCATGGGAGCTTTTTAATCCGATTGTACAGGTTTCTTTTGGTATTAACGCTCAGATAAAAACAGATTTTCCGGTACAATCATGGCTTACAAAACACTCTAACATAGGCATGACAAAAACCGACCAGGGATATTCAATAATGAACTATTGCTTTGATCCATCCATGGCTCCTTCCGGAAAAACAGTAATTGTGATTCGTTTTGAAAGTCAATGGGACTTATGGAGAGATCTTGAAGGGGAAGAGTACAGGAAAGAAAAACAACAAATAGAAAATGATGCAAGGTTATTGATAGAAAAGCATTTCCCGGGTATAAGCATAAATATTGAAGTTGTCGATGTGGCAACCCCGGTAACCGATGTTAGATACACTGGTGTATGGAAAGGTTCATATGAGGGATTTTTACCATCAAGTAAAAACTTGATGAATAGTCTTAAACCAACATTACCAGGGTTGAATGGATTTTATATGGCAGGACAATGGCTCTCTCCGGGAGGTGGCCTTCCTCCTGCCGGTCAAACAGGGAAATGGGCTATACAGCTGATCTGTAAAAAAGAAAAACTGCCATTCACAACCCGTTGACTTATCTTAGTTAAGAACATAAAATACTTACGTTTTAAAATAATGAACATATGAAAGACCTCTTTACATTCTTCTTTTTGTTCCTCTTATCAATAAGCGTCTATCCTCAGAAGAGAGAGCTTATCTATCTCTGGCCCGATAAAGTACCGGGAGAATTAAAAGCTAAGCAACCTCCGTCTATCGATACGTCTAATAATGATAATATAGTAAGGTTTTCTGAAGTGACAAATCCGGCAATTGAGATATATCTTGCAGATCCTGCAATTAAAAACGGATCTGCAGTAATTGTTTGTCCTGGTGGCGGATACAGTATACTAGCCTATGACCTGGAGGGATCCGAGATTGCTGCCTGGCTCAACAAGCTGGGATTTACTGCATTTGTTCTTCAGTACAGGGTTCCCGATAAAAAAGAAGGCGCTTTACTGGACGTACAACGCGCAATGAGAATTGTAAGAAACAACTCACAGAAATGGAAAATTGATCCGGAAAAGATCGGGGTGATGGGCTTTTCTGCAGGGGGCAGCCTCAGTGCAAGGGCAAGCACTCTTTTTAATAAAAGAACTTATCCTCCGGTTGATAAATCAGATAGTTTATCGTGCAGGCCTTCCTTCACAATGCTGATATACCCTGCTTATCTTGATCAAGGTGCAAACCTTACTCTGACTCCTGAGTTGCAACTTAGTAAAGAGGTACCACCTGTGTTTATATTCCAGACTGCAGATGATCCATACGGAAATAGTGCTCTTGTTATGGCAGGTGCACTCAGAAATGCGAAACTTTCAGTTGAATTGCATTTGCTACCGGTCGGAGGACATGGTTACGGTTTGAGACCTGGTAAAGTTGCTGCAGAGACGTGGCCTCTTTTGGCTGAAAAATGGCTCAGATCTGTCCTGAAAGATAAATAACAGTAATGCTTCACATGGGGGGAAAAAAAAATAACAATTAATGCCAATACGGAATAACAAGCTAGGTAAATTCTTTGGTCCGTCATCAAGTTATACAGGGTATGTATTTATCATATGTGGTATTGTTGCCACAACTTATTCTCTGCTGGCACTCACACTTCTTATACCAGGATTTTTTATGGCTTTTACATATAACGGAACTATTGTAGATACAGATAATAAAATGGTAATGCCCTACACTTCAATTTTTGGAATATTCAAAACTGGAAAATGGATTGATACAAACCAGTTTACACGATTCAACATTATAAAAGCGACAAAGAAATATACCTCCTATAGTCGTGCAAATGTGAGATTCGATATGAATGTTTCAGATATTGAATTATTATTAATTAACAGGAATGGGACAAAAAAAATTGTTCTGAATAAGTATAGTAATTTTGAGGATGCTCAAAAGGAAATGCAGGAACTTAAAGGGATATTTTTCCCAGATAAAACTACTGATTGAAATCCAACAATGGATAATGATAAAAATTATCGATGACATATTAAAGAGACATCTTATTCCTGCAGAAAATCACATCTACGGTTTTGCTGATCTGACCGGATTGCTGCAGAATAAATTCATTGGATTTAATTATGGAATTTCTATCGGACGCAAACTTGATTTCAGAATTGTCGATAAAGTAATTAATGGACCTACAAAGGAATACTATTCACATTACAAAAATATTAATGAGGATCTTGGTTTATTAACCAATAGAATCTCTGAGGATCTGAATAAAAACAATATTGAAACGTTAAACATTAATCCGACTGTTTCAACATCTGAACTTGACACAATTTATTTTAATACTCTTCGTACAGATCTTTCACATAAAATGGTAGCCACAAGAGCAGGACTGGGCTGGATAGGGAAAACTGATCTGTTCATTTCCAAGGAATTCGGGCCAAGACTTCGTCTTGTTTCAATCCTTTTGAAAACACCGGTGAAATCAAAATCCAATCCTGTTGATACAAGTCGTTGCGGTAACTGCAATATCTGTGTTGATATTTGCCCTGCAAAGGCAGCGAACGGCAAGCTCTGGGATATAACGGTTGACAGAGAAGAATTTTTTGATCCCTGGAAATGCCGGAATCAATGTGCCGAGTTTGGAAGAACCCGACTAGGAATTGATGCACGAATTTGCGGGATATGTGTTGCTGCCTGTCCCACGGGACATTTGTAATGAATACGGAAGCTGAAATACAACAGGCTTACGAGGATTATAATAATGATAAATTTGGTTATCTTGAGGATTGACTTTAAATTACTCATATCGCTATGGCACAAGTCATTAAATCGCCGTCAATAATAAAAGCTGCCGGCAATAAGGAAAAAATCATTAAGGAATTTTTTGGTCATGTAAACAGCAAAACAGATGAGGTCAGTATAGCCCATATGAAAAGCCCTGAGGGTTGGGTGGAACCCGGCCAATCTCCGAAATTCAATGAATATACCATTGTACTAAAAGGCAAACTCAGGATTACCACCAGGAATGAAGAATTCGAGATCTCGGAAGGTCAGGGAATTATGACTTCAAAAGACGAATGGGTGCAGTACAGTTCTCCTTTTAAGGGAGGAGCTGAATATATTGCTGTGTGTCTGCCTGCTTTTTCACCTGATATAGTCCATAGAGACAACTTAGGTTATTATTAAATACGATGCTTTCAAAAATCATTCTGCAGATCTCGCAGATCGACGCAGATCAAGTTTTACTCTCTGCGAAAATCTGCGTAATCAAGCGTTCACACAACTATATGAAAAGACCAAAACGATCCAGAATCAGGATTTATTCCTGTTTTTCCTGGCCTTAATTATCAGGTATATGACAAATATCACTCCAACTCCAAGCAGAATATGCCCTAAATACGGGAATATCTGTTCCCTTATCGCATATAGATAATATCCGATAATTGCCAGTATAATATTCCATATCCCTGCTCCAATGAATGTGAACAGCAAAAAATCGCGGAGATTCATTTTGGCTAAACCGGCAGGAATCGAAATAAGATGACGGACACCAGGAACCAGACGACCAATAAATGTAGATGTTTTCCCATTCCTGATAAAATATTCTTCCGCATGCATCACTTTTTCTTTCGACAAAAGGAATATCTTCCCCAGTTTTGAACCGGCAAATTTATATACCAGGGGACGTCCAAGATAATATGCCAGAGTATAATTGATTAGTGAGCCTGAGAGAGCTCCTACAGTACCTGAAAGAACTACGATAAAGACATTCAGTTCACCTTGTCCTGCCTTGTATGCAGCAAAAGGAATCACTATCTCAGATGGCAGAGGAAGAAAGGTGCTTTCAATTAACATCAGCAGTGCAATTGAGAAATAATTCAAATTGGCCATATACCAATCGAAAAGAGTCTGAAAAAAGTGCATATTCTATTTCCTGAAATTCAATATAAATACATTCACCGAGATCGGTTTAACGGCAATATTAATCTTTTTACCTGTTATAGCCAATGTTTTTCCAGTCGGATTCCTGACAAGTTCTTCCCGGCTACCAAACTTTTAACATCACTTCCCCTTTTCCCAAATCAACAAACGGACCTGCAACAGCATTATCAGAAGAACGCACATGGCCAAAGTAGTCTTTATCAATCATTAATGATGTACCATCAGCGTTTTCGAACCTGGCCTTAGGTATTTTTGCAAAGCCTAATAACTCGCTGGTTATCAATTGGTCTTTATGGTTATAGTATTCCTGATCAGGCGTCAGATTAAGAAACACATTATCTCCTTCTTCTGTTAATTTAACTTCCGGATTAAAGGTTGAAGATTCAATTATATTCTTCTCTTTATCACATGGTTTTGCTCCATTATAAAAAATATTTCCGCTCATCCATACTGGCAGCTTTGGATTGTTGTACACTTCTGTGCCATATTTCATTTCAGTGTTCAAGGCTGATTTATCACCTGCACCTACAAAAATATTATTATAAAACCTGTCATCACCCGAGAAAATAGTAGTAAGACCGGCCATGTTCGTGGAATGCGGTAAAAAATAGGGTGTAAACCGGTCAGGCTCCGGCCACATAAAAACCGCACCAGCAATCAGATTGTGCACATAAGCTCCACCCTCAGATTGGGTTCTGATGGCAAAGGGTGATAATAAGATATTGTTATCAACAATAAACGGACCATGGTTTACTTCAAGGAAGAGATCTTCCAAATCATTATTATACAGCAGATTACACGATATACGGGTGCCTTGCGTCATCCAGTCAAACCATAATCCTCTGCCGCAGTTGTGAATCCTGTTATTCCTCACAACTGCATCTATAGCAGCATGAAACTTGATCCCACCTATCTCGGCACCGGTAAATTGCCTTTTTGTCCAGATATTATATATATGATTGTTCTCTATTGTGCTGAATACTGCACCCATGCTGCCGCAAATGCCTGTCTGTTCGCAATTATAAATAGTATTGTTTCTGACTATATGAGAACCGATATGATCCTTATCCCACCCATTTCTAAGGACTCTGAAAGTTACTTCAATATAATGAATATTCCCGTCGTTATATACATTGCCTTTATCTGCAGACCATACATTATGGCCAGTCCCTCGTTCTTTCCCGAGTGTTATCCCTGAACATTTGGAGTCGCTGATCACATTGTTTTCAATTATCCAGCCTTTGTTCCAGTTAGTTGCAATCATTCCGATTTGTTCGGCAGTGGGTGCAGCCCATTGTGTTGCTGCCTGGCTTATATGGAATCCGCTTATTGTAATATAATTGATTCCGGGTTTATCGGGATAAATACAGGTTCTCCTGGTTGAAATTTCAACAAGTTCCTTATTCGGATTGAATTTCTGAAAGTTGGCCCAGATCGTTGTTGTATTCTGATCACTTTCACAATACCAGGTATATACTGACCCCAGAGTGTCTTTGATTCTTGTTTCGGGAACCGGGTTAAATACTTTAGCAAGAGTCTCTTTCTCATAAAGTGACTTGCCGTTTAAGAAGACCTCACCGGTATGATGAATCCTGCCCATCCTGTAAAACCAGTCGCCAAAAATCGAATCCTGGTAAGGGTTGTAATCACCAAAAAATGAATTTGGAATAACTGCTTTCCAGACGCCATCTTTCTCTTTCTTCCAGCCGGTCAAAATCTCAGATCCCTTAATCTCTGCTTTTTCTCCGGGAGCTGCCCTGTAAATAATTCTTTTTGATTCACTCTCTCCGCCGCGCAAAGGATTTACCCATTCCCGGTATGTACCTGAATGAACAGTAATTGTATCACCCGGGAAGGCTTGCTGAACAGCTTTCCCGATTGTTTTAAATGGAGTTAATGAGGAACCGTCATTTGTATCGCTGCCTTTTACTGAAACATGGAATTCTCTGGCAAAAATCGTTGAGGTATTGAACACTGCCAAAATCAATATATAAAACATTACCCTTCTCATATTTATAATTTTTAAACAGTATGCTATTTCAATTTAACTGGTTGCATTTCAAAATATTTGTACTCAGGAAGAAACCCAATTTTTATGAAGCGCCTGGATATGACCGGGACTTTTCTCCCATCAGCCAGGAATTCTGCCAGGAGTAAATAACCACCTTCTTTTTCCGGCAATGATATCTCGACCTGAAGAGATGACCTATCAAAAGCAGAGAGAACAACCGGTATGATCCTTTCCCATACAGTTTTCCCATTACTATCAAGAATGCTCAGGGTCACCTTGCCTGGAACATCCAGGGATAAATCGTTGATTTTTGCCAGTTTAAACGATAGCTTCCCGCCTGGTTTATGAGGAGTAGCCTGCTTAACATACCGTTCATCAGTTAAGTTAATAAATACTGAGGAAGGAGCAAAAGCATTAACAAACCATTCCAATGTAGGAGCAGGTTCCAGGTTCTTAATATTGCCGACAAACCAGTCTCCGGTATATCCAAAATTATTAGCAAGATAGCAGAAAGCAAGTACTCCGGCCAGATCAGGTTCACTACGAAGCCATTCGGTTTCGAGCTGCATATCATATGCCTGAAATCTCCTGTTTTGCAATGGAGTGGAATTGGGTCCGAGATAATAATTATAAACATCTACAGTAAGTTTACTCGGCAAACCATTACGCCAGAGCCATATCCATCCGTATTCATTTGCGAGCTGAGGAACACCTGCTTCTTTGATCATCTTGAGTGCCTGTGGTTTATAATCAAGATTACCAAGCGGATAGGAGGTCTTCTCTGATCCTTTCTCGTTACTGATAATACGGCCTTCATAAGGATGAGGTTCATCCATTTCATCCGATTTCATGAGTCCCTCCCTCATATACCCAGCATCCCAGATTCTTGTTGGATCGAGTTTCTTCAATTCGGGAATGAGGGTATTTCCGATAAACATATCTGTATTCTCATTTATGGCGTCCCAGATTGCAATGCTGGGATGATTTCCATCAGTCCATACCCAATCGGTATATTCTTTCCTGATCTGATCATCCCATCCATGGTTCTGCCAGTAGAGCCATTCATTTTGCAATAACAATCCGTTTTCATCAGCAATATCATACCAGAAATCCGGCACAATACCCACGCATATACGCATTGCATTCCAGTTGAGTTGTTTTGGATAACTGACAAGAAGTTTTTTAACCCATTCCTTATCCCATACCAGGTTATCGCAATCAGGATCTTCGAAAAACCGCTGGAGTGTAACATTTGTACCACGCAGAAAATATTTTTCTCCGTTCAGGTAGAAGAACTTCCCCTTTGCAGTAAAATCTCTCATACCGAACTGATGACTTACTTCATCGGAAAGACCTTTTGAGGATTTGAGTCTTGCAGTGGCAGTATAGAGAAATGGTTTCTCAGGTGTCCACGATATAAAATCCGGAAAAGGAGTTTCAATTGCCATTTCAGTCAGGTTATCCCTTTTTGCCGTGAATCGTCCTTGTGCTGTTGCGACAGCTCTGCCTGTAATCTTTTCAGTAATCTCAACCTCAAGGTTTATTGAATCATTCATCGGATCCCCATAGAAAATCTGTGCAGGGAGTAAGCTCCTGACCTGTGTTTTTATTGTTATTTTTTTATTTGCAACCGAAGGGAGAACAAGAAGCCTGCTAATCCTGATTACACCAGTAAACGAAAGCAGTACATCATCCCATATCCCGGGAAGATAATGCTCTTTCTCCTTATCCGTACCACCCGCAGCCTCAGCCGGCAACCAGGCTCTCTCACCTACTTTTATCAGGATCTCGTTTTCGGCACCAAATTTAATCGCCTTATTAACAGGGAATTCAATTGGTGTATAACAAGCCATTGATGTACCCATATCCATGCCATTTATGTATACCTGAGTTACATACTGACTCTTCTTTATAGTAATCATTCCCTCTTTGTTTTCAAGCTCTTCAGGAATAAAAACTTTCTTCCGGTACCAGCTGTAACGAGGTGTATAGTCAAGGTTATAAAGATTGAATTGTTCTTTAGCCTCCGGTTTGTCCGGACGCTTAAAGAACTTATCGTATTCAACTATTTTTGGTTCTGCAAGGTGGATTAATCCCGGTACAGGAATCGTTCTTGTAAATTTTTCAGGAGGAAAAGCAGTTGTCGTCTGGTCAAATTCCCAGGTACCGTTCAGGTTTATTGTTGTTCGTGGATTCTGTGCCGAGGTTGACTGGACACTTAATATTATCACAAGAATAAGAATGAATGAGTGTTTCATAATAGTCGTTGTTAATTGTTCCTCTTTACCTTTGTGTTACTTTGTGCAAAGGTTAACACTAAGGTCCACTAAGGAATCATTAGGCTTTGCATAGGAACTTATTGTTTTATCGAAATCTCATAAAGTTCTCCCGAATATAACGCGGCCAGATTTACAGCAAATCCCTTTCCCCTTAACTCATTTCCTGTTAATGTTTCAATGACTTTCCCATCTCTTGATTTTACTTCGTATGTTTTTCCCGGATCAAGATAATTAACTGTTACTATTCTTTTTGTCTCCGCTGATCCGTGTCTGAAAATACCGATGATCCCTCCGTCCTTTGTTTCCGTATTAATCCGCTGGAATCCATCCCACATTCCTTCCATAGGCTCTCCAAATCCTGGCAGATCCTGACGGAAGCTCATAATGCCATATTTGCTCTCCATGTGCTGGAGCCAGTCAGCGTAACCACGGTATTTTTTCAGGTCAGTCTCAGAAAGTTTCCTTGGGTCGCCTAACATTATGGGCAGAGCTCCGGCAATTGATTTGATATGTGTCTCCCAGCCAATATCCTGCATTTGCGGATTTCCAATCACGAGAGATGTTGCCGGTATAGCGGGTGAACGCCACCATGCCATATTACGGATCCGTATATCAGTCTTCTCACCGGCTGCACCTTCGAAATTGGAGAGCCAGTCACCTTCTGAATGTTTTAAAAGTGCATAGTCAATTAATTGGGTCCCTCCCATTGTTTCAAAAGTACAATCAATAAAAAGCTCAGGTTTTGCAGCATGCAGCTCATCAAATAACTGCCATAAACGCTCATAATTAGTGTAAAGCGACTCATTATGATCTTTATGACCCGGGTGATTTGTTGAATAACATCCCGATTGTGTATGATCATAAGTATAAGCACTTGTTACCACTGCAAAATCAAGCTTGAAATATTCCAACCCATAGTCAACTGAAAGTTTAAGCAGAATATCCTTAATATAATCATACCATCCTGTACCAAAACAAGCAGTGAATTTTTCCTTGTCATCCGGTGCATGCAACGATGTGGGTTTGCCATTCTTATCAATCACGAACCATTCGGGGTGTGCCTTGTACACTTTGCTGTCCGGACTGGCGCTGCCAATACTGACCCATAGTCCGGGTTTCATGCCCAGTGATTTAACATAATCAAATACCGGTTTAAGTCCATTCGGGAATTTCTTCATATCCATTCCCCAGTCTCCGTAACTGTCCTGCCAGCCATCATCAATTATAAACTCCTTCATGCCTGCATCTGCAGCAGCTTTAGCCAGCTCCATCATAAGTTTCTCATTTATGTTTTTATAGAACGGTTCCCATGTATTATAAACAAATGTCGGCTTCTCTTTAAGCTCTGAAAGTCTGATCCCCATATATTTCCTCACAAAATCCGGAATAACAGTATTCAGGATCACATCAGGAGTTTTCTGATGATTATAGACCATTGTAAAAACCTGAGGGGTCTCAAACGATTCATCTTTTTTAATCCACTTACGGAAAGGGAAAGGAGAGTTTTTATGGGTCAGGCCCACACAGATATCCTGAGCCTCGTAGAACACCGAAGTATGCTTCATTACACCGGTTGCTTCATTGCCAAGAACAAGACCCTGCTCCCGGTTCATGTCATGAACAATGATCAGGGCGTCCTGCTTTCCGCCATCATAGGGACCAATAAATCGTCTCCTTCCGTAATCATGATAAATCCAGCTAAATGTAACAGGATAATAACCCGGAACTTCAAACTTCTCCACATCAACTGATTCCAGTTTGACAGTTTTATCAGATAAATTTTTAATAACAAGGCTTTTCCGGATGGCAGGGGAATTAGGATACATTAAAAACTTCAGGGTCAGTTCTACTTTCTTATCCTGGCTGATTAGTTTTACCGATGCTCCGCTGCCTTCATTATTATCTGTGATTATCTGTATATTTACCAAATCCCAATGTCTTCTCCCTGAATATATCATATCATTAACCTCAAACTGAAAATCGCTACAGGTATCAGAAAACAAATTAAAATCACCATTTAATGGTTTATATGATACGGTAAGAAAACTACCTTCCGCTGATGGCAGTTTGATGGTTCTTCTAACAATGCCGTTGCAAAGGATCAGCTCCGTTTTGGTCCATTTTGCAAATGGATTAATAGCATTGCAAATTTCTGTAATTGTCAGAATCAGCAGAAATAAAAAAATAGTTTTTTTCATAAATGGTAATTTTGGGATCTTGCTGTGGAAATCCTTTAACCACAAAGTATATAACAAAGAAACACAAAGGGGAAGAAGAAAAATTAAAATCTTACTAATAAGTTCAAAATTACAGGTTTTCCGTTCGCCGTCATATAAGTTTTTTCAGAATTTATGATGTTTTTGATTTTCTCCGTGGCTCTCTGTGTAACTAAAAACTAATCTTTGCGCTCTTTGGGGTTAATGGATTTCTTCTTTTTCATTTTGATTTGCTAACTTTGGTTTTTAAAAATAAAATCTGGATAATATACA
>JADGPU010000132.1 GCA_017882305.1 Bacteroidales bacterium
CGGGAAAACAGAAAACGAGAAAGAGGCTGCTGAAGCTTTAGGGGGTAATGGGAAATTACTGGCTGATTTTATTACAAGAATCTCAAATAAACTGCATGAAAAAGGACGAACCGTTATATTTTGGGGAGAGTATCCGCTAACCGCATCTGATATCAATGCATTACCATCTCATTTGGTTAATGGAGAATACAACAAAAACTGGGCCGCGACTTTTAAACAACATGGAATTCGCCAGCTTATTTATACCTCAACCCAGGGAGAAGAGCCACTTTTCCCAAACTATTATCCTTTGAGTGTGAATGATACGATGGTTCATACAAATGATGAGCCAGGGCAACTAGACTTATCAAAAGGTCGCGTTGAAGGTCTTTTAAAAGAAATCTACCCGATTGTTGCCGGTGGAAAATCAGACTTTTTGGGAGTTAATATCGCAGCATGGAGTGATGCAGGTCTGAATCCTGAGACTTTCTGGCTGGGATACGTCACAGGGACCGCAGCCGGATGGAACAATACTCCACAAACAGCACAGGAATTAACAGATCGGTTCTTTATGTCTTTTTATGGAACCAAAATCTTTAAGATGAACCGGGTTTATCAATTGTTAAGTAATCAGGCTGAGTTCTGGAATAATAGCTGGGATTGGCAACCATCAAAACTACGGACACCAATAATCGGTAATTCCGAGGGTATTTACGACATTCCTAAACCTGCCATGGATCAAACTTTGCCGGTTTTACCAGTCCCCTCCGGCAGAGATCTATCCTTAGACAAAGATTGGAGTGCTGATAATTTCCAGCGCCTTCAATCAGCTGAAATTTTTCTAAAAGAGAATAATGAACTTATAGACCTTTTACAACGTAATATCCGAAATGTCGATTATCAGCAATATAATTTACAGATAATGCATTCTGTCGCTATGCTTTGCAGACAAAATTTGAATATGCTAATTGATTTACAACGTATCGATAAATTTTTAAAACAATCATCAAATGTTGCTTCCACAAATCCTGCTGCTGCAATATCCCTCATTGATCAAGCCCTTGATCAGGTTACAGTAATCAGGGACCAGCGCAATGAAGTGTTAAAATCGTTAATAACTTTATGGTATCAGGATTGGTATCCATGTGTAGCAGAGGCAAATGGACGTAAATATTTATTCCAGGTCGATGATATTAAAGATCATCTTCCGGGCAGAACAGCAGATATGAGTTACTTAATATATCGAGAGATACATTATCCGTTAGGAAAATGGGCAAAAGAGGTCCTTAAGGTCAGAAATCAATATGCAAAAGAAAACCACTTTAATCCTCGGATGGATATACCTGATTGGGAAAACTATTAAGAATTGTAAAATCCTCAAAATAAATGATCTGCGGGATTTTGAGTCTTGAAGTGTGACGGAAATAGTAATGGATTTTGTAACGTGCACATAATCAGGCAGAACGAATATTTTTATTTTCTATTATTCAGTTAAATATCCAGAAATAACTTACTAATTTTAGGAAAATTCATCTCCTATAAAGATTTTAAATTTCTGACTATGAAAAAAGCATTACTTTCAATCTTGTTTTGTTCACTTATAATTATCCTGATCCCTTCCAACATTTTACTCGGCCAGAGAGATATTAAAGCAATCTTATTGCGGGATATTGTCAAAGCTGAAAATGGTATGTTTTCAATACAGGAATTTGGAATTCTTCCAACCTTTGATAAAGACTTTGAAGTAAAAGTAACAGCTACAGCACCTATTGCACTCTTAAGTCGTGATAATTTCCTTCGTTTTTACGGGGCATTATCAAGCTCTGTCTTCTCAACATATCTTAGTCAGGAGGGGATAAAAGCACCCGATGATCTGCATATCCTCCTGAAAGATAAACCGGGGGATCCGATGGATATTACAGTAACCATTTCTATGTCAGAAAAGGGGATTGACTACACTGTTGAAACTAAAAACTCAAAATCCAAAAAGAACCTCCAGTGGCTTACTCAGCTATATGTAGAGTCAGAGAAATAAATACTCCCTTGTTCATTTCATCTTGTTCAATAGCGAAACTTCTTTAAACCGTAAACCCTGGAAGATAAATGATCTGCGGGGTTTTGAGTTTTGAAGGGAGTTAAATTAATTCATTTGCTTATATGCCTTGATTAAGGACCTCGGAAGTTCCCCTTTGTAAACTATTTTATAGAACGAAAAGCCATTGTAAGGTATGTTGTTTTCACCGCTAATGATTTTTACACGATTTTCCACCCCCTCTTTCTTAAAATGAAAAAGAAATGCGTCTTCTCTTTTTTTGTTTAATTGCTCAAATTTATCATTGATAGCAGCTGAGCCAACAAAGCTTCTGCATTTTTCCTGGATAGTAAACAGCATGCTATCGTGAACATGTTTGTTTAAAAAATTAACAAATAAAGAATCCTTTATTCGCATATTTTCAACTTTCAGAGAATCATCTTTACTGAGAAATAGAGCATTTATTCTTCTAGATATCAAAAAATATTTTTTCCTGGCTTCGAAAAAACTGATATATTCCTTTTCTTTTTCAATATAGTGAGTTGGATACACAGTAATGGTTGCATCCGGATTTTTTTTCAGAAAATCTGCCATTTTATTTAAAAAATTTTCCTGATGGGATAAAAGTGAATTCTGTCGCATTTCCCACTCCAATATAAGGGATTTGTCAACTTCATTTTCTGGTTTTTTCTCCAGTAATCTGAAGGGAATTAAAGCTGGATTAACAAAAATTTTTCCAAAAATATGAAAGACAACCTGGCGCAGATGAAATGTTGGATTCTTCATATTGCCTGTTATAGGAATCTGGTAATCAATTACATTACCATGCTGGCGAGTTAAGAACATTATTAAAGGTGAGGAAATCAGTTTTGTGTTTTTGTGACTTTGTTGTCTGAGTACATGTGGATCAATTACCAAGAAGTGATTATCGCTTTTGATAATTCCGTGCCTTACTTTCCAGGTGCCGGTAACTTCAATGGTACCCCTGTCTAACGGGAAAGAAGTATAGGTAATAAGATAGGGGTTAAAAATTGAAACAGGCAATCTCTGAAGATGATATTGCATATCAAAATCTCCGCTATCTTTTGGATTTATACTCAGGGCTGCTGTGATATTGCCGTAAGGCTTAATACCTGATTTCAAGGATACCTTAACCCAATTGCTGTTTTTATTAACAGAATCAGCAACGATATAAAGCGGATTTGTTTCAATTGAAAATTTTTCGTCAGAAGAATAGTCATTGAATCTGAAACATCCTTTGTAAATCGCCAGCCTGTTAATCTTGTAATCGCTCTGAAAAAAATTTTTCGCAAGTACCTTTATGTAATTCCCAATTATAAAGATGAGGTTAAACCGTGCGGGTTCTGTCTTATTTCCAGAAGTGTTGGCTGCGTATTTTCCAAACATCTTTTGCACGTTATCCAAATAATCATAAAGCTCATATTTGATAAAAGGATGGTTTAGCGATAATGAATCGAAAAGATATTTATGGTTACTGGGGCTTAATTCATCTATTTTTAATAACAGTCTGTCGAAGGATGCATAATCGTCCTTAGTTTTTATTCCAAAATGAAAGTTATTAATTGCCAGCACTCCCCTGGCATTTAAATTTTCCTGATCATTAAAATTTCCAGCTGCAATTATATCAGCATCAAGGTTGGCGCTGAAAGTGCCATAGTTGACTAAGTTTTTGAGGTATTGGTCTAAAAAATTTAAATCATACTTATGAACTACAGCAGCCAGCCGATAATCCAGATTTTTTAAGTTTATAGTAAAACTGCCTCTTAAGCTGCCGGAATCAATTCCTGACAGGAAAGAAATATCAGCCCTTATTGTATCCGCATTCCAATACTTACCATTACTTTCAATATTAACTTCTCTAATAAAATAATTTATTGGGATTACTTTTTCACGGTAATGGAACTCACCGTTTTTTATTTTTATATTCAGGATATTAAAGTGAAATGGTGATGTAGTTGCTTCAGTCTTTTCAGCAGCGATTTTTTTTACCAGATCGTTGAAATTAAAATCCTTTTTGTTTTGAATTATTATTCCCATCGGATGATCCAATGTGAGGTCTTTGATTTCTATAGTTTTAGAAAACAGTTTAAGCAATGCAAAATTTGCACTAATCCCTTTTGCTGAAAAGAAAACGCTGTCGATTCCAACTGTGTCAGCCTGGTTTTTCGATTCATAAATTTTCAGGTTGCGGATATGAACATACCCGGTAAAAAGATTTACATAAACCCGGCCCATTTTTATATGCCTTCCAATGTATTTTATGTCATTCTTTTCAATCAGATATTTTGTGATTGGCGAGGCCAATAAAATGACAGCTATTACTATAACGATGATTGAACTGATTACGGTAATTAATGTTTTTTTAAAATTGGCGTTTACAATTTTCATTTTCAGAATATCATAATAAAACTTCAGTTCCGTTAAAAAACGTTTTCGGGAGGAGGAAGTAAATGCTAGCATGATCTGTAATCCGGACTGTCTGTATTAGCTCCGAACCATCTATATCTGTATTTCGCTATTAAATTATACACAGGATCTCTTATGAAACCAGGAACTATAATGAATACATAAAGTACAGGCCATAAACCATCCAGGCATTTTAAAATGTTAAATACTGCATTAGATTTTGTATAAATCTTCTCGTGCTGAATTAATAACACGGATCCTTGATTTACATCTTTTTGGTTATATCGGCTTAAATATTCAGACGCCTTTTCCGATTCAAGCGGTATAAAACAGAATATTTTTCTACTGTCATTTCTTGAAATAAAACTTACAACATTATTGCACAATTTGCAGTTCCCATCAAAAAGAATAATATACTTCTTCCCCTTTTTTTTATCTTCTGCAATCCGATTATGCATGTAAAGTAAATTTAAAGTTATCAAAATTATACTCTCGACTTATTTTCTTAGTCCAGATAACTCTCCAGTCAGGATGCAGTATCTCTTTATAATAGCTAATTTCAGAATCGTTCATAGCTGGCATTCCTTTTTTATTAGCTTGCAATTAAGTTCTGTAAGCTTCATATCTATTGTTCTTATTATAAATTAATTCAAATATATAAAATAAAAATCCAGATTGTGTTCAGTAG
Organism: Bacteroidales bacterium; assembly: GCA_017882305.1. Taxonomy (GTDB): domain Bacteria; phylum Bacteroidota; class Bacteroidia; order Bacteroidales; family VadinHA17; genus LD21. Next base: position 5,127 of record JADGPU010000132.1, read on the forward strand.
ATTATATCACATTAAAAAAAATAAACTTTTAATTATTCGAACGTGGCAGCATCGCTTTTTTATAAAAACCCCTGAAACGATTGGAACTATTCAGGGGTTGATAAGCATAGGTGGAGCAAACCTTATAGCTATGCTTCGATTTTTAGAGCGGGTGGAATGCTGTTACACAGCTACCTGCATTGAAAGAATGATAGGATCCTTAACTGTGTGCCGGTCTTTGTCCACCTGGATTTTTGGATCATTCATCATAGCTCCAAGCTTTTCCATATCTGTTACTTCCAAAACCATTAGCACGGATTTAGGATCATCTTGATCCTGAAACGTTTTAAAGCTTGATACGGCAGGAGCAAATAGCCGCACCCTGTCTTCATGACCTTTCAGCCATGTTTTAAAATCACCTACTTTGTGTCGAATTACTACTGTTGGCATAAATACTTTTTTTAGTTATTAAATTATTTGACAATCTTGAATTACTAACACAACTTTCTTAATTTATTTGGTTAATAAATGATATTATAACACAGAAATAGTGTAAAAGTTCAGAAGACAGAAAAGGACTGATTTCTTATTTCTTGACAGGATATCCTACTGATTGTCCAAAGAGTACTTTCTGGTCAGAGTGCAATTTCAATTTTGCCGTCAGAGCCGGTTTATCACAATTATGAAACCATGATGCCAGACCATGAGAAGCAGCAAACAAATATACATTGCCTGCAATGAGACCTGTATCAACATAGTAATATGACTTTTGAATTTCCGGATCATGTAACCCGGGTTCCTGGTAACCTGAAGTATTGGAAAGTTTATTCACATCTGCAATATAAATGATACGAATGGGAGCCTTATCTCCAAAATTCTTCTGGCCATGACCAATTGCCAGTGCACGCAAATCTCCGGCAACAATAGGAATCAATCTGTGATGAAATGCATCATAAAAATAAATTCCTTCCTGTAGTGCAACATAAAGATCAATTTCCTGCGAGTTGCTTGCAGTTGCTGCAGTTCTTCCGTAAATTCCAAATGGGCCTTTTTTACGATTTACTCCGCATGCTGCCCAGAGGAGATTTGAGAGTACCTGCAATGGAAGTTTTTTATTATTTATTTCACGGATAGTTTTTCGGCTTTGTAATGCTTTTAGTACTGATTTCCCTTTATCAAGTTTGGGTTTCAATAATACGATCGGTTGAAGATTCTTTAAAGAAGCAGGATCTTCTTGCTTATTATAGTCCATGGATTCGTTTTTTATTCTTTTCTTAGTCATAATAACTTCCTTCCTTTTCAGGAATCACTTGTTAATACAATCCTTTAGTTAAATTAGCAGATATTTAAAAACGCTGTAAGTAGCATAAGCATTTTGCCCGAATTAAGTTCCTTAATAATCTATTTGTATTATTTGCCATGAATATATACAATTCCGGGAATGAATAAACTGATATCAGGAGATAATTTAGAAATAATGCGAAAAATATAAACTCCAATTATTCGTTCATAATGAAGAAATTGAAAATGAGGAATTACTACAATGTAAATTATGAGAAATGAAGCTTAAAGGGATTTTTAAATAAGGAAAATAAGGTTGAAAAAATAACATATATAATTTTTATATTATGAATCCAAATACAATTAGAGAATTTGCCGCTTCTTTTCAAAAAAGCAGAATACTATTAAGCGGCTTTGAATTGGATATATTTACAAATGTTGATGAATCTGGTTCAACAAACAATCAAATTGCAAACAATCTGCATTTAAATGAACACGCTTGTGAACGTCTGCTGAATGCTTTAGTATCATTAGGCTTTCTTACAAAGCAAGACCATTTATTCTTTAATGCCCCGGAAAGTTTTGCTTTTCTCTCTAAAAAGAGTTCAAATTATTTAGGAGGTCTGATGCATTTAAACCATCTCTGGAATACATGGAGCAAACTTACACAAGTTGTAAAAACCGGTAATTCAGCTCATCCTGCAGAAATTAATGAAAGAGGCGAAGAATGGCTTTTCCCTTTTATTAATGCAATGCATGACAGAGCAAAACAACAGGCTCCGCAACAGGTAGCACATATTGATTTGTCCGAAATAAAATCTGCTTTAGATATTGGTGGTGGTTCTGGTGCATATTCTATGGAATTTGTTTCTAAAAAACCTGAAATTGAAGCAACTGTTTTTGATTTGCCTAATGTTGTACCTATGACAAAAAAATTTCTTGAAAAAGAAGGTTTTTCAGGTAAAATAAAAACCCTTGCAGGCGATTACACAACAGATGATTTACCAAAAGGCTTCGATTTAGTATTTTTGTCAGCTATTATTCACAGTAATTCATTAGAGATAAATAAAGATTTAATAAAAAAATGTTTTAACTCTTTAAATAAAAATGGCAAAATTGTGATTCAGGATTGGATAATGAATAATGACAGAACACAACCAATATCAGGAGCTATTTTTGCAATAAATATGCTCGTAGGAACTGAAGCCGGAGATTGCTTTACAGAGCAGGAAGTTACAGAAATGTTAAATGCCTCAGGATTTAAAAATATTTCAAGAATAGAATTTGAAACAGGTTTGAGTCAAA
>JADGPU010000133.1 GCA_017882305.1 Bacteroidales bacterium
AGTCACCTTGCAGGCTCACTTTATGATATGATTGCTGCCGATCCGAAAACAGTACATCCTGCAGGCGAGTGGAATACAATTGTGATTACTGTTAAAAATGGTAAAGTAACTCATGTTCAGAACGGGGTAAAGGTTGTGGAGTATGAATTATGGACCCCCGCATGGGATGCGATGGTCGCCAATAGTAAATTCAAATCATTCCCGGGGTTCACAGAAGGAATTTCAAAAGAGGGGTTCATCGGTCTCCAGGATCATGGATATCCCGTCTGGTTCAGGAACATAAAAATACATGAGTTAAAATAATCTTATTTTCACCTCTTTTTAAAAATAACCCGGGTATATTCTTCCCGGGTTTATTTTTATAGAAAACCACATCACTGATACAATCGGTGGTGTTCGGTCGCTCTATTGAATTAAAGTATATTCCATCCATCTGATTTAATTCTCTGGTGGGTGGAATATTATTTGCGTGGCAAAACAGACTTTCATAACTTTATTGAAATTAAGTCAATCTGCAAAAGAGTTAGTTGATAAAATATGATGAAGAGTTATTTAAATAATACTAATGTCATCAGTTCAAATAGTGTAATAATGAAAAAGAAAAACAGAATTAGGATTTACCTGATAGTATTAATGGGTTTAGTATTAATTCTTACAAATAGCTGTAAGAAATCTGATAAAACAAACACTGAGGTGACTGACAAAGACGGTAATGTTTACAAAATTGTAACCATAGGTACCCAGGTATGGATGGCTGAAAACTTAAAAACAACAAAATACCGTAATGGTGATTTAATAGGAACGACTACTCCTGCAACATTGGATATACATCTTGAAAGCACACCCAAATACCAATGGGCTTATGATGGTAATGAGAGCAATGTTTCGACATATGGCAGGTTATATACATGGTATGCGGTAACTGACAGTCGTAATGTATGCCCAACAGGTTGGCATTTACCCAACAATACTGAATGGACTACGCTGACAACCTATTTGGGTGGTGAAAGTGTTGCTGGTGGCAAACTGAAAGAAACCGGCACAACCCATTGGATTAGTCCTAATACTGGAGCAACCAACGAAACGGGCTTTACAGCCCTTCCGGGTGGTGGTCGTGACAGCTATGGGGGCTCCTTCGACGTTGGAAGAAACGGTGGATGGTGGAGTTCTATTGATTATAATACAAACTCTGCCTGGTACCTGTACCTGTACAACGATGACAACAACGTAAACAGACCCAGTGACAGTAAGGGTAACGGCTATTCTGTTCGCTGTTTAAAGGATTAACCAGAGACAAAGTTGTTTGGGTTGATCTCTTCATACCTCAAACCCTGATGCTCAAGGTCAGGATAATCTTTGACCCCATCTCCATTGGTGTGAACAATTTATCCATTATCCGGGTTAGATACTGAAAGAGTCTAAACTTTAGAATTAAATAATAAGAGAATGAATATCAGGAATCTTACACGCAAGTTTATTGATCTCAGACGATTTAGAATAATTTGTTTACCATAACCGATAGTCATAATATTCGAATATTTACTTAAAAAGATGTCATGTCAAAAGAACTGAAGAGAATTCAAAATTTCGATGATATCGTATTCGAGGTCAGGAACAAGGAGTATGGAGCTTTTGTACTACGTAAAAAGTACAGTCGAAATGTTATCATATCACTTCTGATTGGAATAGTAATTATGGCTACAGCTATTATTGTACCATACTTTAATGCTAAGGCTATGAAAAACCGGCAGGAGCATGTTGAAAGACATGTAGAGATAGTGATACAGAACCTTGATCAGCCAAATGAAATGGTTGCTCCTCCCCCTCCACCACCACCTCCAAATATTATTCAGCAGATCAAATATGTACCTCCGGTCGTTGTCGACTCGCTCAAACTTGAAGATACAGTGCGGCTTATGACAGTTGATGAGGTACAGGCTAAAGTTAAGAACGAGGATGTACTTGAAATAGTAAAGGAAGTTAAGGAAGAGGTACAGGAAAGTGAAGCTGAACATGAACCATTTCTTTCGGTTCAGGAGATGCCGGAGCCCGTCGGAGGTGAGTCAGTCCTTTATAAATACATTGCTGATAATACCCACTATCCGCCAATCGCTAAAGAAAACGGAATTGAGGGAAAAGTATTTGTCAGATTCTGTGTAACTTCCAAAGGTGCTGTTGAACAGGTCAATATTTTAAGAGGTGTTGATCCTGATCTCGATGCTGAAGCAATAAGGATCGTAAAAACATTCCCGCTATTTAAACCAGGAAAACAGGATGGAAAACCCGTACCTGTATGGTTCAGTGTTTCTATTAATTTTCAACTTCAGTAAAATCACATGAAATTGGAGAGGTTTTACTAAAAAGAAGAAAGATAGCTAAAGCATTACGCTGGTGGTTACGTGAAAACGAATGTTCCAAAAGGATCCTCCATTAACGGAATACCAATTTCAATAATTTAAAGTGCTAGATTAACTTATCTGGTCCCTCGAATGGGGGATTTGGGAAAGTGATTCTTATGAATAACTATATACTATAAATCTTTAAATATCGCAGAGATAATTATTGTAGCATTTTGGAACAGTGAGTTGTACTATAATGCTACAATAATCATTTTACCTTAATCCAACTTCTATTGTAAATAGCTGTTTATCTGATATTTATAATGTTTGGCCCAATTATTGAATTGCTTCTCTGGTAAGGTGATTAACAAGATTGAATCATTACAACCGCTCTAAACGTAAAACTAATTCATTTTACAATGACTAAAAATAATAAGGAAGATCTTTTTTCACCAACCTAACTTGTTTAATTACACTAAAATAAATTCCAAAATTTTATTCTAAAACTAAAAAAAATCTTAAATTTCTCGATGCTCTTTGATTTGTGATAAAACAACTTTCAAAACTGGAAAATTATGGAGAAACATATTTTATTGGGTATTTCTAACGGCGGATTGCTTTTTCAATTATTCTATTTACTTAGCTTCCTTACAGCGTACGCTATCCTGATATATGAGGGTTTCCGGAGGAAATTCCCTCTTATTGCATGGATACTCGTTCTGGCTTGCATTCAGCTTTTTATTGTTGCAGGTACAAAGGTCTTTTCCTTTTCTTCAGATGAATGGCGCTTCATGTTTCAGAACCACATACTCTTACAAAACTCGCAGAAGTCATTGTTCGGTGGAATTTTACTGGGAATATCCGGATATCTTCTCGCAAGATATTTTCTAAAGTTCAGATACTCAGTCCTGGACGCATTCGCTGTAGCATTTCCAGTGGCAATATCAATACAGACAATTGGATGCTTTTTTTATGGTTGTTGCTTCGGAAAACCTTCATCAACTCAATGGGCAGTTCAATATCCCGTTATGACCCTGCCGCATTACCATCAGTTTGAATCGGGACTTCTGACTTCTGACAATCTCAATTCGCTTCCGATACATCCCGTTCAGCTTTACCTGATGCTTGGCGGAATAGTGGTTGTCTGCCTTGTAATTAGATTTCGCAAATATTGGAAAGCACAAGGGAGTCTGCTTCTGAGCTCAGTAATATTCTTCATCCTGATGAGTTTTTTAGTCGAGTTTTTCAGGGACCCACTCTCTCACAAAACAGGTGGTGAGATGATCTGGATATTGAGACTGGTTCAATGGCAATATCTGTTCCTTGCTGTTATGATGACTTTGCTTCTTATCCGGCGAGAAAAAACCTTTACTATCAAACCCGTAGTCAGAAGCAATGATTCACCACGATTAAGCAGGCAAATTGCTTTCCTGTCATCCATAGGGCTGATATTTCTGATGCTACGTAACTGGTTTACCCTAACGGAGATAATTGCGCTTAATATTGCATTGCTTCCTGCAGTTTTCTTTATTGGAGTTGAAATATACAGGACATTTGCTTCTCTCAGGCATAAATGGATTTTTGTCTGCTCTCTCCTTTTACCTCTCTTATTAATGAGCCAGACATTGCCTCAGACACAGATTGATACTACTGGAACAAAGAAGTACAAATCTTATCATACTATCAGTGGTGGCTTTGCTACTGGAAACTACACTGATTATAAAACTATATATTCCGGATCGGGCTGTGACAGAGTCTCCAACACGCAGTATTTCAGTCAGAAGTATACTGAAGGTGGATTAGGTTATAGCTTCACTAAAACAACCACTGACGGTAAAGAAGAGATAAGATATGGAGCAAATGGTCTTTTTGGAAATTATACAGAGACAAGACAATCTGATAACGTGCGGGTAAATAATTTACTTTTTGAAATAAATCCATACATCAAATACGATATTCGATGGATAGGTATTGGTGGCGGTTTGCACATTGGAAACATAATTTTCACTACTGGAGATATAGAGAAGGATGGTCAATTATCAGAATCATATAAGGATAGTTACTTTAAAATTCCCATATTTCCGCAGTTTTATTTTCGGGTTGGACCCCTCAAATACTTTTATGCAGATTTTCATCTTGCAGATCAGTTTCCTGTATCAATGCCAGGATTGGCTTTTCAGGCTGGTATAGGAACCGGTTTTGGTCTTAAGAACGGTCTGAATATGAGGTTTGGCAGGTCATTCCTTGATAAAGGAGGATATTATACTTCAGCTTATATCCCGATTAAAAACCGGATTGTGCTGGAACCTTTATTCTTATGGACCGGGACCGGTGATTCTTATCCTGTCAAACTTCCTGAAAAACAGTTCTCATTTGGTCTCTCATACCGCTTCGGACATAAATAATTGCCTGGTTTAAAAGTATATCTTTTAAAATTCATTTCTAAGAGAGATTGAATTCAATTGAAGTCAAAGTCTAAATAGTAAATTAAGTTTTAAATTTTTTCATTATCAGACTAACAAGTTTCAAAATAGAGAAATTATACATGGATTGTATTGACAGTCTGGGAAATTGTTTTATTATTTACTTTGCAAAAGTGGAATTCTTTTTAGTCAGATTTTTTTATTCTGGATTGGTATTTTGTGATGCGAAAGGTTTTACAACTGAAAAATCTACATTGAGAAAAACCCATAAGCCGGTAACTGATGGAACAATAAATTTTAATCACAGATATTTAAAGACTGATGTTACCCTGAAAAGGACTGTCGATCCAATTATTCGGTCGTTATATAAAGATAGGAAGAACAATGAGTTATTTTGGAACTGCCATCATCCGAAGGCTTTGGCTGAAATTATATATAATGGCAAAACCTATAAAGGATTCGGATATGCGGAAACGCTTTTTTCTACTATAAAACCATGGGATCTACCCATAGATGAACTAAGGTGGGGCCGCTTTTTATCAGATTCTTATACTTTGATCTGGATTTGGTGGAAAGGGAAACATCCAATAAATAAAATGCTTTTTAATGACATCGAATATAATGACGCAGCTTTTGAAAATGACTCTGTCGTTTTTGGTAATGGTACTTATCAGCTGAAGTTTTCCGAGATTCAGATAATAAGACATGGCAAGCTTTCAGGATTATTTTCAAAAATGAAATTGTTAAGAATATTTTTTAATCGCAGGATATTAAATACGACAGAGACTAAGTACAAGGCAAAAACAACCTTAAGCAAAAATTCAATTGTTTTATCCATCGGCTGGTCACTGTTTGAAATTGTAACATGGGGAAAATAAAAGAAATAACAGGCAAGGTTTTTTACGGTTTATTATTTGCAGCAGTAATCCCTTTTCTAATGATTCTCTGGGCAAAGTATACTGAAAAGATTGTTAAGCTACCCCTTCCCGAAAGCTTACTTCCGGGATATATACTCTTAATTGCGGGAGTATTATTTGTCTTAACCGGTATGTGGAATCTCTGGAGATTTGGTCATGGATTGCCCATGAATCTTTATCCACCAGAGAGATTTGTTAAAAATGGCATTTTTGCTTTTACAAAACATCCTATCTATTCCGGTACTGTAATGATGAGTTTTGGATTATCAGTTGTTGCCCGATCGACCTCAGGATTCTGGCTTGTAAGCCCGTTCTTTACACTGATGATTGTCGCATTTGTTGTTGGATTTGAAAATGAAAGAACTCAGTCTGTTTTTGGGGAACAGGATTATAGACCGTTTCTTTCACTGCCAGTTGCTTCACTGGATTCACCATTATTCAGGGAAAGAATATCATCATATTTTCTGGTTTTTGTTCCTTGGTTACTTGTTTACGAGGCCTTCATTTTTGCAGGCGCACCGAATGATGCTATCTGCACCAACCTGCCTTTTGAGGAACATTGGCCAATATGGGAATTTTCAGAAGTTTTTTATTCTTTCACTTACCTGTTTGCTTTATTAGTCCCATTAGTAATAAAAACTAAGGACCAATTAAGGTGTTTTATTATTGACGTGTGGTTAGCCACAATTATTGGAGGTATTATTTATCTGGTATTCCCTTTTATTGTGAGACAAAGAGTTTTCATACCACACTCATTCTATGGTCATCTTATACTATTTGAACGCTCCCTGGATGGAGAAACCGGAGCACTGCCATCTTTCCATGTTATCTGGGCATTCATATCTGCTAGGTATTTTAATAGAAGTATTATGCGCTTTAGATGGATATGGTATTTTCTTGCAATTTTAATTTCTTTGAGTTGCATAACAACAGGTAGTCATTCATTTCTAGATGTAATTGCAGGTTTTTGCATGTTCATAATAATTATTTACAGACTGCAAATCTGGAGATTCCTCCGCTTGGTATCTGAACGGTTGTCAAATAGCTGGCAAGAATGGAGATGGGGTCCTGTCCGATTAATTAATCATGGTTTCTATGGAGGAGCTGCCGGATTTACAGGAACATTACTGGCAGGCTTCTTTCTTGGTCGACAATTTGCTCTTGCAGCTTTTGTTATAATGATATTTGTTATCATTGGAGCTGGTCTCTGGGCTCAATTTATTGAAGGTTCTTCTAGATTGCTTAGGCCATATGGCTATTATGGAGGCGTAATTGGAGTAATAGTTGCAAGCACATTGGCATTCTTTATGTTTTCAATAAACATTTATACTCTGCTTGCATCATTTGCAATGGCAGGTCCATGGATCCAGAGCATAGGGCGTCTTCGTTGTTTAGTTCAGGGCTGTTGTCACGGAAGACCATCAAACGAAAACATCGGTATCCGTTTTACACATCCTTGTTCCCGTGTTAATAAAATTTCAGGCCTATCAGGTGTTCCCTTGCACCCGACGCAGCTTTATTCAATAGGTACAAATATAATCTCAGGTTTAATTTTAATCAGACTTTTCAATATTGGAATGCCTTCTTCTTTTATAATTGGTTTATATTTTATTATGAACGGGTTAGGAAGATTTGTAGAAGAATCATTCCGTGGAGAAGCTCAAACTCCATACTGGGCAGGTATGAGAATATATCAATGGATTGCGATAATTAATATATTAATTGGAGCTTTTTTTTCAGCTATTCCAAATAGTGGAGTATTATCGTTTCAACCAAATATCGAATCATTATTCATGGCAATAGTAATGGGTATTCTGGTTACAATTGCCTCCGGCGTTGATTTCCCGGAGTCGAACAAGCGTTTTGCAAGATTAACAAGTAATTAAGTGGTAATTTTATATTTGACTTGTGTCATTGTCTTTCATAACTTTATTCTTTTAAACCA
>JADGPU010000134.1 GCA_017882305.1 Bacteroidales bacterium
GGTCAGCAGATTTGTACCTCCTGCCCAGATTCGGCAATTTGTCAGTTTTAACTTTTCGCAGGCTGATTTAGATAGATTGAATCCAATTTGTAAATTCTTTAATCTCAGGTATGATCCATTCTCTATATAAAAATTTGAGTTATTATAATAGTTTCCATTTTGATCTACCGTTGTAAAGATTGGATCAGAGTTCGAGGTACCGGGTCCTCTCCATGCATTGTTATAATAATACTCATTCGGGGGTGCATGTAGGGAATTCCCATACTGACGGCCCCAGTCATATATCTCATTTCCATACGATCCCTGGAAAAATATAATAAGATCAAAAACTTTATATCCGAGATTTAAGTTGAATCCATAGGTTAGTTTAGGCCAGGGAGTGCCAATCCAGGTTTCATCAGACCCATCAATAGTTTCATCATTATTGATGTTTTTAAACCGGAAATCTCCTGCATGGGCATTTGGCTGCAGCACTGTTCCATTGGGACCTTTATAATTCTGTACCTCCGCTTCTGTCTGAAATATTCCATCTGTAACATAACCATAAAACCGTCCAATGGAACTTCCAACCTCTGTACGGCTGACTGAGGGCCAGTCGGCAATGATAGGTTTGTTGCCCAATCCAAGGCTTGTCACAACATTTTTGAAAGTCGATCCGTTTATTGAGGCACCATATGTGAAATTACCAGTTTTGCCCTGATAGTTTATAATAACTTCAAATCCTTTGTTCTGTACTGCCCCGGCATTTGAATACGGAACTATTGACTGAGGATAATAGCCTGCATAACTTACCAAAGGAATCTGCAAGAGCATATTTCTGGTATTCTTTATATAATAATCGGCGCTTATTGATAATTCATTTTTAAGTATCGAGATATCAACACCTATATTTGTCTGTTCAGTGGTTTCCCAGGTAATATCTGGTCTTCCCACTCTACTATACCAATATCCATGGTATATGTTGTCTCCGAAATTATAACGGAAATCATCACTGGAGGAAGTAGAAACAAGCTGCGAAGCATAAGCATTATAAACCGGAAGACTTGAGTTACCGATCTGACCCCATCCTGCCCGGAGTTTCAGGTTGCTTATAAAGTCCCCAGCAAAATTTTTGAAGAATTCTTCCTCACTTATTTTCCATCCAAGGGAAAATGACGGGAATGTACCCCATTTATAACCGGATCCGAACTTAGATGAACCATCCCTTCGCACTGTGGCAGTTAACAGGTACCTGTCGCGAAATGAATAGTTGAAGCGGCCAAAGTATGACATCATGGCAAATGTATTAATCCCTCCTGTAATCATAGGTTCTGTAGTAGCAGCATCGAACGTTTGCATTTCAAGGTCGTTTGATGGGATCCCTTGTTTAGAAGCTGATTGTGCAGTGATTTTTGTGTATTCCGATGTAAGACCAAGTAATGCGGTCAATAAGTGATTTTTCATCTTCTTATTCCAGGTTAGAGTATTTTCCCAAACCCAGCCATTTGATAAAGTTGTAGTTTTTGATAGTTGACTTACAGTATTATTAATGGTGCTTGATATGTAATATTTAGGGGTAAAATGCGTCAAATCGTTCATGGCCATGTTAAAACCCCAGCTGGAGCGGAGCTTTATTTCTTTAAGAATTGTAGCTTCAGCAAATAGATTTCCTACCATTGTAAAATATGACAGAGGATAATTTTCTAACTGAATAGTCGCAACGGGATTGGGACCATTCCCCATTGGAGCATATTTGTTAAAATTATAGTCGGGGTCAGCAGGATCAACTGACCCGGATGGCTTCAATACAGGAAATGTTGGATCTGAATTTATGGTACTACTCATTATGTTAGTTATGTACCAGGAGCCGGTTTGATGTGAACTGGTAATACCCAGGTTTTCACCCAGGGTGATATATTTACTCACCTGGTAATCTGTGTTCAGACGAAACGAGTAACGCTTATATTCTGATAGTTGTATAAGACCTTTTTTATCAAGGAAGCCTGCGCTTGCGCCGTAATGAAAATCCTTTGTACCCCCGGAAAATGAAAGATCATAATTCTGACTAAACCTGTCATTTCTGAGGATCTCCTTCATCCAGTCTGTGTTGACTCCTGTATTGTACCTGGCAACTACAGGTTTACTATTTGCGAGAGTATCTGGATCTACGTGAGGATCAGGATTTGAAACTGAACGCATGTAATCAGTATAATTTGATGTAACTACCCAATCTTTGAATTCACTTGCATTCATAAGCTTGTTGATTCTTATCAGGCTTTCATATCCAAAAGTGGAACTGAATGTCACTTTTGGTGTCCCTTCACTACCTTTTTTCGTGGTTATAAGTATAACGCCATTTGCACCTCTCGAACCATAAATTGCTTGTGCCGAGGCATCCTTAAGCACTTCAATGCTCGCAATATCGGATGGGTTAAGAAAGTTGATATTATTTGCACGATTGGTTTGGTCACTGACATCGACCAGCATCCCGTCAACCACATAAATAGGATTATTATTGTTAACTGTACCTATTCCACGGATAGTTATAGTTGTGCCATAACTTCCCGGGTCACCCGAGTTGGAGGTTACCACCAAGCCTGGCACTCGTCCCTGGAGGGCCGCCTCAATATTCACAGGAGTCGATTTTTCAATCTCCTTTGCTTTTACAGTTGAGATCGCACCGGTCAGATCCGATTTTTTTTGTGTGCCGTAACCGGTTACCACTACTTCTTCCAGGGTCTGAATATTCGGAGATAGTTTAATATCAATCACAGGCTGACCGGAATAAGTTACTTTTTGAGTCACATAGCCAATAAATGATAATACGATAACTGAACCATCGTCAGGTTTAGGATGACTGAATTTACCATTCAGATTCGTTGACGTACCAGTTTTAGTACCTTCAATTAATACATTAACGCCAGGCAAAGGGTTGCCTGTAGTAGCATCGGTCACAGTTCCAGTCACCATTTGTTGCTGGGGTAAGCTGTTTGCAACTGAAGTACTGACTATCAGTACGAACAGAAGCGATGTTAGTAGTTTCATATTTAGCAGGATTATTTTGAACTGATTTTTCTAATGGAAATAAACCCGGGTAATTTAGATTCTCATTAGGTGAGGCCTTCACGCCACATGTTTCTAAAAATCCATCTTGTTGATATTGGATATGATAACGACTGAACTCGTCTTTAAATTTAGACTTGAGTCTGGTCATCAGAGCCCTGAAAAACTCACTCACCCATCTGTCGCCTTTATTGTCTTTTTGGCGGTAACTGATAAAAATGTCGTATTCGTAACCCGGAATAATGCTTGCCATTTTAGCTGTTCATTGTGATAAAGTTAGAATGGACATGTATACAATACCAATAAATAACTCTACCCAGGATTAACTCAGATGGGCGGAATATGTTTAATTAACATAGGAGATCAACCCGAACACTTATTATTCGGGAAAACATTGAAACATATAAATTGAGTTGTCAAATACATAATATATGTGCTGATTAATTCATATATTTGTAAATGTATAACCTTTTTTTTATTTAATTATACAACTTTCTATTATAAATTTCTGAAAATCATACTGTTAATAAATTAACAGCAAGATCGTATTGGTAGTCATTATTGATTTATTGTTTGAAGAAGTTGTTTAATTTATTGTAGACGAATACTTTAAACTGGCAAATAATGCCGGGTTTTTAAATTTTGATATTCACTTGGCGACTGGATATTTTATTTTTAGTATGAAATAAATTTGATAATTTTAAAAAATTATGGAAAATAGTTCAATTGAAAGTACCACACCGGTCTATACCCTGAGTACAACCTCCTCTCTTTCAGGCATTCCGGTTCATTCAATAAGGCAATACATTGACAAGGGATTGATTATACCCTTCAAGAAAGAATCCAACCGGAATTTATTTTCTCAGGTAGATATTCTGCGGTTAAAATATATTCATAAATTACTGGAAGAAGATGGCTTAAATATTGCCGGGATAAGAACTTTACTCGCTTTTATACCTTGCTGGGCTATCACGGAATGCTCTTTAGCGGAGCGTGAAACATGCCAGGCTTATCGTAGTGATGCTTATCCCTGCTGGGAGGCATCTGAAAAGGGGACTCTTTGTAAGAACACTAATTGCAGGGAATGTGATGTTTATCGTATTGTTGAAAACTACCCTGATATAAAATCATTTCTAAAAACACTTATCCCATAAACAGTTTAGACCGGATTAGCGACTTAGTTTGGGAGGATTAGTCAGTCCTATAGAATAGTCTTACTTCAAATATATTAGTCTGTTGTGTTTTCATGTTGATTTTATTAGAGACTAAATAGAAATGAAAAAGCCTGGTCCCAAATTCCCAGGCAGTATTGTGCATAATTAATATGCTGACTGAAGCTTTAGAAATAGAGATAGTGGCTTAAATGAGCTGGGAATAGCCTTAAATGAGATTGCAGTAGTATTGTATGTGTTTGATATACTGTACTATACAGAAATTAGTGATAATTGGGGAATTGGGAAGTCAAGGTACTATAACAGTAAAAAACAAAGTACAAATAAAAATGCCCTGAAATATTAAATCTCAGGACATTATTTTATTCTTTCACAAGTACAAACAAACTATTTTACTTTATTATATATAGATTCTCCAGATTTTGTACCATCTGCATTAAAATTAGTCCAAATCATTTTTGTAGGAGTTTCAAATAAAAGTTCAACTTTCCCGTTAACTGTTTCTGGTTTAAAGTTTTGAACTAAATCTGCACTAAACTTTTTTTCAGTAGTCCATTGACCAATCCATGTACCATAATCTCCATTGAACCAAATTGCGTAGCCTTTAAAATTTCCTTCTTTTGAATCCAAACTATAATTATTAATATATAAAGGAGATTTCTTACCTTTTATGATATAATAAACATTTGTCATAAATGCTTTTCCATATTGTTGGAACTCCTGGACTTCAACAGTATCTTTACCAATATCCCTTTGCCAGGTACCAAGCCCCTGTTGCATTAATTTAAATTGGTCAAGGTTAGACTTACCAGTTTGCGCATGAATTCCTGTAGACCCAATTAGAAGGAATACAAACATGATTAAAGTTAAAATGAATGTTTTTGTTTTCATAACTGAATGATTTTAGTAATTAAAAATTAATTAAACCCTTGAAATGTGATTCAGATTATGAAAACTTTTCATAATGTATATGATAATTCTAAAATAATGAGATTTACTTACATATAATGAGAACTGGCAAACTCATGTATTTGTAATATTATACTTTTTTTTCAATATGAACACTAATTTAAATAACAATATTCTGAATATCAATCTGTTAATATATTAACATTAAATTCGATAGAAGTATCAGAAGAGTTCAGGTTCGAGACCTGCTTTGCCCTACGAAACGAAGTGAAGTAGGGACGGGACAACCACGATGCCGGTACTTTAGCCGGCATTTGCTTTTGGCCATGTTTGCCCTCGCGTAAAGCTGGCTCCTTCGCTAAAATTGCCCACCGAGCAATTTTTTAACGCTCGGCCCTATTTGTTGCCAGATTGTTGCCAGGTTTATGCTCGGTTTTTGATGAATTTTACGATAATTTCTCCAGAATAGAAGAGGGGTCGGTTGTAGTTAACACGATTCCAAGGCGAGGGCATTAGTTGTTGATATAAACCTGAAAAATATTAAATTATTGAGCTAATTACTTATGATATAAATCATTAATTACTTTTTATCCATTGTTTTGGACTAATTTGCTTTTAAAGTAATCCTTAAACCCGATTCAAATGAAAAATGTAATCTTTTTAATCTTGCCAATTTTTGTCTTGGTATATAGTGAAATTTCCTCTGGACAAAATAACAGCAATATGAGTAAGGCTGTTTAAGGAGTGGTACAATCAAACAAATTGGCAGGAACATGGGAACTAATCGAATTTGCTGACTTAGACTCTGTTACAGGCAAATGGGAATATCCATTTGGTAAGAATCCAAGAGATTATTTTACATATACCAAAAGCCATATAGTTAACTTAAATGTATCTTCTGACATACCATTAAATATTTCTGAAGACTCAGCAAAAAACTACAATATAACATTGTTGAATTGGGTAGACCACTACTCGGAAGGATATTTTGGGACATATTCCGTTGACTTCAATAAATCAGTTGTAACTCATCATGTACTAGGAGGCTCTATTCCTTGGTTTTACGATACAGACCAGCCAAGACCATTTATACTGAAGGGTGATACGCTAATTATAGGTCACAATAAAACATGGAAAAGAGTTTTAATCAGAGTAGATTAAGTTATTTATAAGAAAAAGTGCGGTAGAATTTAAACGTTAAGAAATTATAAAACTCTTTAATTCTAAAAAATGAAAAGAATAACTCTTCTGACAGCCTTATTATTTAGCATCTCTTTTTTCTCCTATGGACAAACTTTTTATTCCAAACATTTTACAATCCTAAAGCTTGCAGATGGAATATATTCCGCTATATCTAAAAACGGTGGTTATGCTATTTGCAATGCCGGCATGGTTGATTTAGGTGATGCTACCCTTATATTTGATCCTTTCATGGTTCCGGAAGCTGCTGAAGATTTAAAAAAAGCTTCGCAACTACTAACCGGTCATAAAGTAAAGTATGTCATAAACAGTCACTTCCATAACGACCATATCGGTGGAAATCAAGTGTTCGATTATGCTGAAATTATAAGTACCGAAATCACACGTGAACTTATTGCGAAGTTTCAACCGGAAGAAATTGCAGATGATAGAACAGCGGCTCCTCTTCAACTTGATAAAATCAGAAATATAAACACTTTGGCTATGTCTCCTCATGAATTAGAAGAAAATATTATGTGGTCGGGATATTATGAAGCCATGGTAAAATATAATGATTCTCTGAAAATAATTTTGCCTGAAATAACATTTAATGATCGGTTAATTCTTCATGGCACAAAACGCACCGTACTGCTTTTGTCCTATGGCGCCGGACACACTGAAAGTGACCTTTTTTTGTACCTTCCTGATGAACAAATAGCCTTTCTGGGAGATTTACTTTTTATCCAAAACCAACCATGGCTTGGCGATGGCGATCCTGAAAAATGGAAAACATATTTGGACAGCATTGGACATCTCAATCTAAAAATATTAGTTCCGGGGCACGGGCCCGTTGGAACAGTCTCCAATATTGACTCAATGAAATTGTATTTCGAGAGCATAAAAAATGCTGCAATTGCTTACTACAAAAAAGGAATATTACCTGAAAATGATTTAACTCTCAAATCTCCTCCGCCATGGGATAATTGGTTTTTGTCAAATTTTTATAGACCAAATGTAATTTCAGAGTATACCCGTTTGTACAAAAGTAAATCAGCCTGTGCCCATGACCACAATCGGCCAGAGTAAATTGACCATCATTGGCCGGAATAAAAATATGGTACAAATCGGGTACAGATTATAAGCAATTTGTCTATTCAATCAAACTTATCATATTAGTTGGCGTATTACGGTTCAGAATTGATATTCGCTGTTGACCGTTCAGGATAATGCCCCTCTCCGAGAAAGTCTGCTGCAGGGTCTGAAGCACAATTTCGGGAGTATTGTTGTTTTTACTCAGATGGGCAAGACAGATATTACT
>JADGPU010000015.1 GCA_017882305.1 Bacteroidales bacterium
GGATGAAGGGACTCGAACCCCCACGTCACGAAGACACAAGATCCTAAGTCTTGCTCGGCTACCAATTACGACACATCCGCGGTAAAATTCCCCGCAAAAATATAATAATTTATTATGAAAACAAATTGAATAAGTTACCTGCGCAGTTCAAAGTTCTTCCCAAGATATACATTTCTTACATGCTCATCATCTGCCAATTGCGTAGAAGTGCCTGATTTAAGGATACGACCCTCGAAAAGGAGGTATGCGCGATCGGTAATTGACAGGGTCTCGTGAACATTATGATCTGTTATAAGAATTCCTATATTTTTTTCCCTTAGTTTTGATACTATCTCCTGGATATCCTCAACAGCAATCGGATCAACGCCTGCAAAAGGTTCGTCGAGTAAAATGAATTTTGGTTTGAGGGCAAGAGCCCGGGCAATTTCGGTACGTCTTCTTTCACCTCCGGAAAGCTGGATCCCTTTACTTGTCCTTATTTTCTGCAATCCGAATTCACTCAGAAGAGTCTCAAGTCTTTCCGATTGCTCCTGTTTGGGAAAGCCCGACATTTCAAGAACTGCACGAATGTTGTCCTCAACTGACATATTTCTGAATACTGAAGCTTCCTGTGCAAGATAACCGATACCTTTTCTTGCACGCTTATAAACAGGAAGTTTTGTAATTTCTTCATCATCCAGAAATATTCTTCCCTCTCTTGGTCTTATCAACCCGACAATCATGTAAAAAGTTGTTGTCTTACCGGCCCCATTCGGTCCGAGCAAACCAACAATCTCCCCCTGTTCAACCACAACAGAAACATGGTCAACAACAGTTCTGCTATGATATTTTTTTACAAGATTTTCAGTGTACAGTTTCATTTAAGATACTATGAAGTTGCAGTTTCGGCTTTTTCATCCTCATCAAAAAATTCTTTGCGATCTCTATCTTTTTGTTTCATGACCCTTGCTGAAATGAAAATGCTGACCTCGTAAAGAAGTAGGAGAGGAATAGCAACAAGTGTCTGGGAAAAGACATCAGGAGGAGTAATTATTGCGGCAATTATAAAGATAACCACAATTGCATGTCTTCTGTATTTTCTCATGAAGGTTGGTGTAATAATACCAATCTTTGTAAGGAAGAAAGCTACAATGGGAAGTTCGAAAACTAATCCTGTTGCCAGGCATATTGATGTCAGTGTACCTATATATGACCTGACATTAATCTGATTGACAACCGAAGGATCAATTTCATATGAGCTGAGAAAATGTATTGAAAGTGGTGCAAGCATAAAATATCCGAAGAGAACTCCAACAAAGAATAATCCTGAAGCTGCCATTACTGCTCCTTTTGCATATCTTGCCTCGTTGGGCTTAAGTGCTGGTTTGAAGAATTGCCAGAACTCCCAGAGTATAACCGGAAAGGCAAGGATCAAACCGGCAACCATGGCAGCTGTTATGTGAGTTGTAATCTGTCCCGACATTTTTATACTAATAAGATTTAATGGTTTGGTGTTAATACATAATGCAGTAGTTTTAAGATATTCGCCAAGCTCGCAAAGCAACCGGTTGGTAATAAACTCAGGTTTTTTGGGGCCAAGAATAATAGTATTGAAGAGAATGTTTTTAAATATAAAAGCTATAATCATAAAGACTACAATAGCTAAAATAGACCGGATAATGTGCCACCTTAATTCCTCAAGATGTTGAAGGAATGACATTTCTTTCTCTCCATTCTCTCCTTTCTTCCCAAATATTGCCATTGACACCTATATTTGATTGGTTTAAAATTCAGCCTGTAAAGATGATAAATCTTCTTTTGCAAAACAATATTAATCTTTTAGTG
Organism: Bacteroidales bacterium; assembly: GCA_017882305.1. Lineage (GTDB taxonomy): Bacteria > Bacteroidota > Bacteroidia > Bacteroidales > VadinHA17 > LD21. The sequence continues at coordinate 1,825 of JADGPU010000015.1, forward strand.
GTGTGAAGTATAGAAAACTATGCGAAATCTATTGGAGTACTGGCTGTCAAATATCCAGACAATCAATTCATTAGTATTCATTACAACCAATGCAAGTATAGTAGTATTCGATTCAGGAATGGGGGAATGATCATCACTTAAAAATACTTGTTATTTAACGAACTATCATTTTTGTTAATTAATTCTTAAAAATATTATTTGATTAAGAAATTTTGTAACTTTATATAAACTGTAAAATCAAAGTTCTTTACAGCTGGCTATTTTTATCATTTTAGGAAGACTATGTTGAATGATTCTACTATACATGACTACTTAAAAAAGTATTTTGGTTTTGATACTTTTAAAGGTAATCAGGAACCTATTATAAGGAATGTCTTGTCAGGTCGGGATACTTTTGTACTTATGCCTACAGGAGGTGGCAAATCGCTATGCTACCAGTTACCCGCCGTGATGAAGAAGGGAATAGCAATTGTAATTTCTCCTCTGATCGCACTTATGAAGAACCAGGTTGATGCAATGAGGAACTTCAGCACTGACGATGATGTTGCCCATTTCCTTAATTCATCACTTACAAAGACTGAGATAGCAAGAGTCAAAAAAGATGTATTGTCGGGGAAGGCAAAACTTTTGTATGTTGCTCCCGAATCCCTTACCAAAGAGGAGAATATTGAGTTTCTGAAAAACATAGATATCTCCTTTTATGCTATTGACGAAGCTCATTGTATTTCAGAGTGGGGTCATGACTTCAGACCTGAGTACAGAAGGATCAGACCTATAATAGACATGATTGGCAGATCGCCAATTATAGCCCTTACAGCAACTGCCACTCCAAAAGTTCAGCATGATATACAGAAGAACCTTAGTATTCTGGATGCAGATGTATTTAAATCCTCTTTTAACAGGCCTAACCTTTATTACGAAGTAAAATCCAAACAGGATGTCACAAAGGAGATCATAAAATATATTAAGAACAATTCCGGTAAGTCAGGAATAATATATTGCCTGAGCCGTAAGAAAGTCGAGGAGATGGCAGAAGTCCTCAAGGTAAACGGGATTAAAGCACTTCCATATCATGCCGGTATGGATTCTGCTACCCGTACGATGAATCAGGACAACTTTCTGATGGAGGAGGCGGATATTATTGTAGCAACTATCGCTTTTGGAATGGGAATTGATAAACCGGATGTCAGATTCGTAATTCATTATGATATACCTAAAAGCCTTGAAGGGTATTACCAGGAGACAGGACGGGCCGGTCGTGACGGTGGCGAAGGGAACTGTATTGCTTATTATAGTTATAATGATATTCTGAAACTTGAGAAATTCATGCAGGGTAAACCGATTGCGGAACAGGAAATCGGTAAACAACTCCTTCTTGAAACAGTTTCTTATGCCGAATCATCTGTCTGCAGGAGGAAGCTCCTGCTCCATTATTTTGGTGAAGAATATCTGAAAGAAAACTGTGAAGCCTGCGATAACTGCCTTCATCCCAAATCGCAGTTTGAAGGGAATGAGGCAGTTGTTAGTGTACTGGAAACGATCCTGGCTGTTAAAGAGAAGTTTAAGGCAGATCATATTGCAAATATCTTATCAGGGAAAGTTACCTCGGCAATAAAATCTTATAAACATCATAAGATTGAGTTTTTCGGTATAGGGGAAGATAAAGATGAGAAATTCTGGAATATGGTTATAAGGCAGGCTCTCATTGCCAAATTCCTTAACAAGGATATTGAGAATTATGGCCTTCTGAAGCTGACACAGAAAGGAATGGAATTTCTCGAAAATCCAACTTCATTCATGCTTGCTGAGGATCACGACTATGCAGACACAACTGATGAAGAAAATGCCTTTGGGGCAAGAACAGCCGCAGTTGATGAGGAGTTATTCAGTATCCTGAAGGATCTTCGTAAAAAGTTGTCGAAACAAAAAGATGTTCCTCCATTTGTGATATTTCAGGATCCCTCACTCGAAGACATGGCTATTCAGTACCCGATAACTATTGATGAACTTCAGAATATCTCCGGAGTAGGAGCAGGTAAAGCGCAACGTTATGGAGAAGAATTCGTAGATATAATAAAAAAATATGTTGAGGAAAAGGAGATCATCAGACCCCTGGATATGGTGGTTAAATCAGTAGTCAATAAATCAGGTATCAAAGTCTATATCATCCAGAGTATTGATATGAAAAGGCCTCTTGAGGATATCGCTGAAGCGAAGGGACTGGAGATGTCGGAACTTGTATCAGAAATTGAAGCAATAGTAAATTCAGGTACCCGCATAAACCTTGATTATTATATCGATATGACTATTGACGAAGAGCGTCAGCACGATATTTATTCATTTTTCAGGGAAGAAGCTGAATCCGATTCACTTGAAGCTGCAATTAAAGAACTAGGCAACGAATTCGAAGAAGAAGAAATAAGACTGGTAAGAATTAAATTTCTTTCGGAAATGGGGAACTGATAATATTATTTCGGATTTTGAATTTCGGAATGATTTTTCAATCCACAATCCGCAACCGAGCTGAAGGCGAGCTCGGCGAAGCCAATCCGCAATCATTTTCCCCTGAATATCAGCGAGTAAAATACTACAGAAAGTACATAAAAGGGATATATTAACTGAACAGGCAAAAACCACCACATCAGTTTCCTTTTGGCGTACCTCCCTGAGGTATTCAGCAGTATTAAAAAATCCGGAACGGATTTCAAAACCAATATTGCCAGGAAAACCCAGATTAAGTCCGGATAGATAAAACAGACGATAAGATACGATAACTGTAAAACAATTGAAACAAATGTCACAATTCCTAGAATGATTGTATCCCTGTCGCTATAAGCCTTCCCTTTCGAAATCCACCTGCTTCTCTGCTTAAGGAATGACATGAAAGTTAATGATGATCCTGTTGTTACGAGTGTATCAGGTGATTCCAGCCATAATATTTTGGACCGGTTTTCTTTTTTCAGACTGTGCAGTAAGAATATATCATCGCCTGAGTCTATTTCATCATGCAGATTATCTGAATTATTAAGATATACTTCCCTTTTAAAAGCGAGGTTTGCGCCATTGCACATAACCGCTTGTTCCGATTTCGCAGAACCCGCAGTAATTCCCTGCAGACTCATAAATTCCAGTTGCTGAAACCTTCCGAAAAATCCGGGGACTGATTTTATCTGAACAGGACAAATTATCATATCTGGTCCATTTATTTCATAAAATGCCGCAATTGTTCTGATCCAGTTCTTCCCCATTATGCAATCGGCATCGGTCGAGATAATGAGGTTACCTTTTGCAGCATTTATCCCGGTTCTCAGGGCCTGTTTTTTTCCTTTCCCTTTATTGTCCAGTGTAAGGATATTGCTGATTACGTTAAATTCCGAAACAATTTCAAAGGTTTTGTCTGTGGACTTATCATTAACAATTATGACCTCAAATAAATGATTTGGATAATTCTGGAGTGAGATACTATTTAAAAGAGCCGGGAGGTTTTTTTGCTCGTTACGGCAAGCAACAATTACTGAAATAAAAGTCTTCGGATCGATTGATACATTAAAGGTCTCCAGATGGAGAAGACTTCTGTAAGTTTTAAAAAGAAGAATGACATAAGGCAGAATCAGTATAGCAGGGAGCCAGTGCATAACTTATTCCTTCATCCATTCGTACATTTTATAATGCAGGCTCTTCATTCCAAGTGCCTCATAGGTATGTTGTGCACTTGAGTTATTCGTTTCCACATAAAGACGAAGCCCCGCAATGCCCTCCTTATCAGCTTCATTTTTTATATGCTGATACATTGATCTGAAAATGCCGGTTCTCCTGAATCCCGGCAATACATAAACAGACTGGAACCACCATACATTTCTGTTTCTCCAGTCGCTCCATTCATAAGTTATGAGCAGGGAAGCCACAACATTGCCTTTATCTTCAGCAACCCAATACTGTCCACGGGTGGGATCAGTAAAAACAGCATTAACTCCTTTAAAGATTATTTCCGGAATAAGGGTCATCTGTTCCGTTTCCCAGGCCATTTTCTGCTGAAAATCAATGATTACAGTTGCGTCTTCAGGGGTAGCTTTTCTAATGGTTATCATTTTGTTTTATGAACGTTGCTTAGTATTTATTGTCTATTTTTAAGAACTTACACAGAGTATCAATGAGGAATCACAGAGTTGCACAAAGACTCCATTCTGCCTTAAATTTTTGCATTTCGCATTTTGCATTTTGATTTTTCTCTGTGTCACTCTGTGCTTCTCAGTGTCTCTCCGTGACAGTTCTTATTACTCACTTTTGTCTTTTTCCTTTTGTCTTTTGTCTTTATTTATATTCATCCCAACTCTTAATCGCAAGGTCGTCAATACTCATTTTACAGAAGGCCAGTATAAAGGCACTTGCAAGTCGTGCATTTGTGATGAGAGGGACATTATAATCCACTGCACTCCTTCTTATGGTATAATCATTATTAAGTTCTTTATCGCTGAGATCTTTAGGGATGTTTACGACAAGATCCACTTCACGTGATTGAATAAGTTCAATAGTATTTGGCGATTTATTCTCATCAGGCCAATATGCCACATGAGCTTCAATACCGGCATTTTTCAGGAATTGTTGTGTTCCCCTTGTTGCATAAAGCTTATGTCCCTTTTCACGGAGAGCCCTGGCACTGTTAAGGAGTTCAACTTTCGATCTTGCCGGACCTGTGGAAAGCAGGATACTCTTTTTCGGTACTCTGTATCCGACAGAAAACATAGCCTTGAGTATTGCTTCATAGAAACCTTCTCCTATGCAACCCACTTCTCCGGTGGATGACATATCAACTCCAAGAATCGGATCGGCTTTGGCAAGACGAGAAAAGCTGAACTGAGGCGCTTTTACTCCGACATAATCGAGTTCGAAAACTGTTTTGCCTGGTTTCTCTGCCGGAACACCCAGCATCACCTTTGTTGCAAGTTCAATAAGGTTAGTTTTTAGAACTTTGGAAACAAAAGGCATGCTCCTGCTTGCACGAAGGTTGCATTCGATAACTTTTATATCATTGTCTTTTGCAAGGAACTGGATGTTAAAAGGTCCCGAAATATTAAGCTCTTTAGCGATCTGGCGCGAGATGCGTTTTATTCTCCGTGATGTTTCAAAGTATATTTTCTGGGCAGGGAAGACCATTGTTGCATCACCTGAGTGAACCCCCGCAAACTCTACATGTTCACTTATAGCATAGGCTAACATTTCACCATCACGGGCCACTGCGTCGATCTCGATCTCCTTTGCATTCTCAATAAACTCAGATACAACTACCGGATATTGTTTTGATACCTGGGCTGCAAGTTTAAGGTAATGTGATAATTCATTTTTGTTTGAAACTACGTTCATCGCAGCTCCTGATAAAACATAGGATGGTCTGATGAGCACAGGGAAACCTATACGGTCGACAAAATCAGATATATCATCTATTGTGGATAATTCTTTCCAGCGGGGCTGATCAACGTTCAGAATATCAAGCATTCCGGAGAATTTATGCCGGTTCTCGGCCCTGTCGATTGATACCGGAGAGGTGCCGAGTACCGGTACTTTTTCTTTGAATAGTCTCATTGCCAGGTTATTTGGTATCTGACCACCTACTGATACTATAACACCTCGCGGGTTTTCAAGTTCAATTATATCGAGAACCCTTTCAAATGTCAGTTCATCAAAGTAAAGCCTGTCGCATATATCATAATCCGTACTTACAGTTTCGGGATTATAATTTATCATTATGGACCTGAATCCCTCTTTTTTTATTGTATCAATGGCATTTACAGAACACCAGTCGAATTCGACACTTGATCCTATCCTGTATGCCCCTGATCCCAGAACTATAACCGATTTTTTATCGGTTTCACATATTATATCATGTTCCGAACCGCTGTAGGTAAGATACAGATAGTTAGTTACTGCCGGATATTCAGCAGCGAGAGTATCTATCTGTTTGATATAAGGAACAATTCCTAATTTTTTCCGGTGATCCCTTACTTTCATAAGGTCGTCATTGATCTGATCGGGACCTGATTTTAATACATGTCTGGCAATCTGGAAATCGCTGAATCCGTTTATTTTGGAATGGGAGAGGAGATCTGTAGGTATAGATTCCAATGATTGATATTTACATAGCTCATCTTTAATGCTTATAATATTCCTGAGTTTAAAAAGAAACCATTTATCAATTTTTGTCAGTTCATAGATTCTTTCAACAGGCATCCCTATCTCAAGTGCTTCCGCAATTGAAAAGATCCTCATATCCGTTGGTTCGGCAAGTTCTTTCTCAATATCCTCAAAGCCAAGATTCCGGTTTCCTGTAAAGCCGTGCATTCCCTGACCGATCATTCTTAATCCTTTCTGGATAACCTCTTCGAATGTTCTGCCGATAGCCATAACCTCACCGACACTCTTCATGCTGCTGCCGATCAGATGAGATACACCTTCGAATTTATTAAGGTCCCATCGTGGTATCTTGCATACGATATAATCAAGTGCCGGCTCGAAACAGGCAGTTGTGTTTTTGGTAACCGAGTTTTTAAGTTCATGAAGCCCATAACCCATTCCAAGTTTGGCAGCAATAAATGCCAGTGGATAACCCGTAGCTTTTGAAGCAAGCGCACTCGATCGGGAAAGACGCGCGTTCACCTCAATGACTCTGTAGTCTTCAGAATCAGGAGCTAGTGCATACTGGACATTGCATTCACCTACAATTCCAATATGTCTGATAATCCTGATTGAAAGTTCTCTCAGTTTATGATATTCACTGTTTGTGAGAGTCTGGGATGGAGCAACAACGATACTTTCACCTGTATGTATTCCAAGGGGATCGAAATTCTCCATATTACATACTGTAATGCAATTATCATATTTATCCCTTACAACCTCATATTCAACTTCTTTCCATCCTTTTAGCGATTCCTCAACAAGGATCTGATTCGAATAAGAAAATGCCTTTGAAGCAAGTGTTCTAAGCTCATCGGAATTCGAAGCAAAACCGCTTCCCTGACCACCGAGAGCATATGCTGCCCTTATAATAATGGGGTATCCGAGCTTCCCTGCCGCGTCTATAGCCTCGTTAACTCCCGATACAGCAATACTGCTTGGTGTTTTAACATCTATTTCATAAAGCTTTCTGACAAAAAGTTCGCGGTCCTCGGTATCCATAATAGCCGTCACAGGCGTCCCGAGAACCTTTACATTATATTTTTCAAAAACACCGGCTTTGTAAAGTTCTGTTCCACAATTGAGTGCTGTCTGCCCTCCAAACGATAGAAGGATACCATCGGGTTTTTCCCTGGCAATCACCTTTTCAACAAAATACGGGGTGACAGGAAGGAAATAGATCTTATCAGCCAGTTCTTCAGATGTCTGAACTGTGGCAATATTCGGATTTATCAGAACTGTACGGATATCTTCTTCTTTTAACGCTTTTAAAGCCTGGGAGCCGGAGTAATCAAACTCCCCTGCTTCGCCGATTTTCAAAGCTCCTGACCCCAGGATTATTACCTTCTTTATTACATCTTTCATTATCGGGATTTGAGGTTCAAAAATAATATAAATTTTTAATTAGGCTTTGCAAATATGAAAAAAATGCATATATTTGCAATATAAATGCATAAATATGCAAAAAACTAAAAGACTTCTGGCAATAGAGAAAATAATTTCTGAAGAAAAAATATCAATTCAGGAAGAGTTGCTCAGAAAACTGAAAGGAAAAGGGATAAGCTGTACTCAGGCTACGTTATCCCGCAATTTAAGGCAACTAGGAGCAGGACGGATACCCGATGGGACTGGTGGATACAAATATTCATTATCTGAAAACATCAGGAGTTCGGAAAAATCTTTACTTAAGCTGAATATTGTACCTGTTATTCGGGATATAGTTGAAGCAAAAGGACTTTTGGTAATGAAAACAATTCCTGGAAATGCAAGTAACACGGCATTTTTTATCGATGGTGCAGGAAGATATGAAATAGCCGGGACAATAGCCGGTGACGATACAATTCTGATTATCCCCAGAGACGGAGTAACAATACAGCAGGTTCATACCTGTCTTGAAATAATTCTTCCGGGAGTACATGATCAGATAAAAAGTAAAAAGTGAAGAGGAAACAGATAAAAGATAAAAGACAAAAGTAAAAAGACAAAAGTAAAGAGTAATAATCCTTTGTGAACCTTAGTGATAACCTTTGTGTCCCTTTGTGGTAAAAAAAATAGTTAACCACGCAGTCTCACAAAGGAGAACACCAGGTAACACAAAGGGGAAAAAAGAAACAATTAATTAATATTCAACTCAAATAATAAACTAATGAAAGAAAAAGTTGTTCTCGCGTATAGCGGTGGTTTGGATACATCAGTGATACTTAAATGGTTAATTGAAAAGAATTATGAAGTTATTGCTTTTGTTGCTGATGTAGGTCAGGCTGATGATTTTGAAGAATGCAGGAAGAAAGCAATATTGCTTGGAGCATCTAAAGTAATTATTGCCGACCTGAAGAGGGAATTTATTGATAACTATGTTCTTAAAGCCATAATGGCAAATGCTATATATGAAGACAGGTACCTTCTTGGTACAGCTCTGGCAAGACCTCTAATTGCAAAGAAACAGATTGAAGTTGCAAAGGCTGAAGGAGCAAATGCAGTTGCACATGGCGCAACAGGTAAAGGCAATGACCAGGTGAGGTTCGAATTATGTTACTATGCTCTGATGCCAGGTGTTAAAGTTATTTCACCCTGGAAAGATAAAGAGTTCCTTTCGACATTTAAAGGAAGGACTGATCTTCTTAAATATGCTTCAGAAAAAAAGATACCTGTAAAAGCGAGTATCGATAAGCCTTACAGTGAGGATGATAACCTTATGCATATCAGTCATGAAGCCGGAATTCTGGAGGACCCAATGTATACACTTCATAAGAGTATGCTGGAAAAGATGGTTATGCCACAGGATGCCCCCGATAAAGAAACAAGGATTGTTATTCATTTCAAAAACGGGATCCCGGTGAAACTTTTCAACAAAGACGATGGAACGGTAAAGGAAGATTCCTATGATATGTATGTTTATCTGAATGAAATTGCTGGTAAAAACGGCATTGGACTCCTCGATATGGTAGAAAACAGATTCGTAGGGATAAAATCAAGAGGTGTTTATGAGACTCCTGCCGCTACAGTTTTGCATATAGCCCACAAGGATATCGAGGGAATTGCTATGGACAGAGAGGTAATGAGGCTCGTGAACATGCTTACTCCAAAATTTGCTGAAATCATTTATAATGGTTTCTGGTTCAGCCCTGAAATGGATTTTCTTATGGCCGCTATTGAAAAGAGTCAGGAGCTTATTGATGGTAGTGTTCATCTCTGCCTGTATAAAGGTAATGTACTCATAGAAGGTCGTGAATCGCCATCTTCTCTTTATAATAAAAAGTTGTCAAGTATGGATATAGAAGGTGGATTTGACCAGACTGACAGTAAGGGATTTATAAAGATCAATGCAATCAGACTGATGGCACACAGGGCAATTGTTGAAGCTAGTCAGAATAAATAGATTAGATACAAGATTTTTTTAACCGCAGAGAACGCCAAGTAGGCGCAAAGCACGCAAAGTAGAACAAGTTATTCATTTCTTTGCGACCTTTGATTTAAACCTTTGCGATCTTTGCGGTTAACGGATTTATAAATAGTTAATAAACATCAATATGAAACTCTGGGAAAAAGGGATTAATCCCGAACCTGCAATCATTGAGTTTACGGCAGGTAAAGACAGGAAAACCGATTTGGCTCTTACAAAATGGGATATAATCGGCTCGATGGCTCATGTGATAATGCTGGAGAATGTCGGATTAGTTACAGAAGATGAAAAAAACGGCTTACTGAAAGCCCTTCATTCTTTATTTGTATGGGATGAGGAAGGTAGCCTTCTGATTGAAAAAGATGTTGAAGACATCCATTCACAGATTGAAAAGGAGATGTCCTCAATTATGGGTACAACCGGCAAAAAAATTCATACAGGACGATCTAGAAACGACCAGGTTCTGGTTGATATACGTCTGTATACGAGAGAAGAGATCGATAAGCTTTCTGGTCTGATCCGAAGTCTTTTTAGCAGGTTACAGTCGTTGAGTGAACAATATAAAGAGGTCCTTATACCAGGCTATACCCATATGCAGCCTGCAATGGTATCGTCGTTTGGTTTATGGTTTGGTGCATATGCTGAATGTCTTGCTGATGATGTTCTTCTTCTGTCGGGAGCGAGAGCACTGAATAATCAGAACCCCCTTGGTACTGCTGCAGGATATGGGACTACTTTGCCAATAAACAGAAAACTGACATCTGAACTCCTTGAATTTGATGATCTTCTCTATAATTCAGCCTATGCAAGCCTGAGCAGGGGTAAAATTGAATTGGCAATCTCTTCAGCGCTGGCTTCTGTGGCACAGACCCTTTCAAGATTTTCGATGGATATTTGTCTTTATATGACTTCTGAGTTCAGGTTTATTGATTTTCCCGATGAATATATTACTGGTTCCAGCATAATGCCGCAGAAAAGAAACCCGGATGTTTTCGAACTGATAAGAGCCAGGTCCAATGTTATTCAAACCCTGCCAAACCAGATTGCAATCCTGACAACCAACCTGCCATCAGGATACAACAGAGATCTTCAGCTTCTTAAACAGTTGATATTTGATGCGTTCAGAGAGATAAGGGAGTGTATTGAAATAATGCTCCTAATGCTTAATAACATTAAAATAAAGAAGAATATAACCGAGAATCCTTTATATAATACAATTTTCAGCACAGAAGAGGTAAACAGGTTGGTGAAACAGGGTATCCCGTTCAGAGATGCTTATAAGGCAGTATCTGAAATGGTGAGAAATTCGACATTTTCAAAAACTTCATTGTCAGATTATGTTCATGAAGGAAGTATAGGCAATCTATGCAACAAGGAGATAGCCGAAATATTTGAAAACAGGATGAAAGGTTTTAAAAACAAAACGGCAGCTGAACTTGCAGATAAGATGATGCATCATATAACAAACGGAAACATCGGTGGATAAGAACGCAAAGGACGCAAAGTTGATTCGATTGTACAAAACTCTTTGCGAGCTTTGGATTTAATTCTTTGCGATCTCTGCGGTTAATGGATTTTTATTTTGATTTCCTGATATTATCCATAAACACATCAAACAGATAGTCAGTATCTGTTGGTCCGCCTGATGCTTCAGGGTGAAACTGAGTTGAGAAAAAGGGCTTATTTTTATGTTTCATCCCTTCATTCGTATTGTCATTAATATTGATGAAAAGAGGTTCCCAGTCTGGCCCCAGTGTTTTGTTATCAACAGCAAATCCATGGTTTTGAGAAGTAATATAAGCTTTATCTGTACCTACCTGCAGAACAGGCTGATTATGGCTTCTGTGTCCATATTTCAGTTTATAGGTATCAGCTCCTGAAGCAAGAGCCATTAACTGGTTGCCAAGACAGATTCCGAAAACAGGTTTATCCCCTGCAAAAGATTTTTTAATATTCCCGATTGTGATTCCGCACATTTTAGGATCACCGGGGCCATTCGAAAGAAAAAGCCCGTCAAACTCTTCAATATGATAGTTATAATCCCAGGGTACCCTTATAATTGTAGTATCTCTTTTCAACAGGTTTCTGATGATGTTATACTTTACTCCGCAGTCAACTAGTAATATCTTATTTTTTCCTGACCCGTAGATTTTTTTTTCATGAGTACTGACTTCAGCAACCAGATTCACTTTATTCGGGTCATAAAAGCCGGTTTCTGTTCCCTCGGGCTCAACCTTGCCAAGCATGGCTCCTTTCTCACGGATTCTTTTTGTCAGAGCTCTCGTATCTATACCATATATTCCCGGAACATTATTCCTTTTTAGCCATTCATCGAGGCTTTCAGTTGCATTCCAGTGACTGTATTCAAATGAGTAATCAGATACAATCAAGCCGGAAATATGGATGGATGATGACTCATAAAAACGATACAAATCATTTTCTTCACTTTTCCCGGGAGCTCCATAATTACCAACAAGCGGGTAAGTAAGACACAGAACCTGTCCGCGGTACGATGGATCAGTCAGGCTTTCAGGATAACCGGTCATAGCAGTATTGAAAACCACTTCACCTGCAGCAGGAATGCACGATCCGAAGGAGCGCCCATTATAAATTGTCCCGTCTTCCAAAGTAAGCCTGACCTTTACGTTGTTTTTCATTCAATATTAAGTCTTTCTGTTCATCTGAGTGCTGAAACAGCCTTTTCAAACTGTTCCATAGCTTTCATTACCTTCTGGTGTGTTGTCCCAAGATTCATCCTCATAAACCCTTCACCTCCTGGTCCAAATGTCGACCCTTCATTCATTCCGATTCCGGCTTTAGTCACAAAGAAATTCTGGAGCTCTTTTCCTGACATTCCGAACTTCCTGCAATCCAACCAGATCATATAGGTCGCTTCGGGTTGAACAGGGATGATTTCGGGGATCATTTTCCTGCAATAATCCTTTACAAATTCAATATTATTGTCAATATAATCAAGTAGTGCATCGAGCCACTTATGCCCCTGAGTATAAGCTGCTATTGAGGCAGTAGTCCCGAAGATATTTCCACTTCCCACGTGAAGATTCTCAACGACCCGGTTGAATGATTTTCTTAATACAGGATTTTGTATAATGACTGATGAAGTTGAGAGTCCAGCCAGGTTAAATGTCTTGCTTGGAGATATTAATGTAATTGTATTTGCTGCAATTTTTTCAGATAATGACGCCAGAGGAGTATGTGTGAATCCGGGCAGGACAAGATCGCAGTGTATCTCATCTGAAATGACAAGAATATTTTTTTCCAGGCAAATATCAGCCAGATTATTGAGTTCCTCAGGTGTCCATACCCTTCCAACAGGATTATGAGGATTGGAAATGATTATCATTTTTGTTTTACTGTCAATTCCGGCAATCAGTGAATTATAATCCATAACCCATTTCCCTTCAGATTCGGTCAACCTGTTATAGATCAGATTACGGCCATGACATTCTACTGCTGAAAAGAAAGGGAAATATACAGGTGGCTGAACAATAATGCTATCCCCGGTCTGTGTAAAAGCCAGGGTACAGAAATTCAGTGCAGGAACAATACCCGGACTAAAGGAGATCCATTCTTTTTCGACTGTCCAGTTATGTCTGCATTTGATCCAGTTGATCATTGACTGATAATACTCTGCCGGACGAAAAGAATAGCCGTAAATCTCATGTTCAAGACGTTTCTGAAGTGACCCCACAACAAAATCGGGAGTATTAAAATCCATATCTGCAACCCACATTGGTATAACATCTTTTACACCAAATGTCTCTTCCCTGCGGTCATACTTAATACAGTCAGTGCCCTCTCTTCCGGCAGGCTCATCGAAATTCCACATCCTAAAAAATGGTCTGGTTTCAGGGGCTTAAAGATACATAAAAATTGGAAACGGCAGAATGATCATCTAACAGTAGTCTGATTAGTCCCTTAAGTGCAAAAAGTTTGGAGTGCCTAAAGTTGAGATTCAAAGAAGGAAGTGTAAAATGTTAATCAGTGTAAGATAAAAACTAAATTTTTTTGGTAAAAAAAGCAATCAATGGTGAAAATTGTTTCTATTTCATGATAATTTTTGTCAATTTAGGCACTACTAACTCCAGACACCTATTAGTTTCAATATTATTTATTACTTTTATGGACGTTTTTGAATGAGTATTTAAAATTTAAATTGACTTAAAATGAAAAAGATTTTTGCTGGTTTTATACTTCCATTGCTGATAATAAGTTTTACATGTCTGAGTTCATGCAAAAACAAGGCTTCGAGACAACAGAAAAAAACTGAAAAAGAAGAGGTTAAAGTGATTAAAGATCAGATTGAGTCTAATGTTTATCCTTTGCCAACATCGGCTGAGGTTATCAAGATGCTTACTGAGCTTGAGGTAGGTTATATGTTTGGGATATGTAATCCGTATGAAAACTCTAAAAAGTATTTTCAAAGTTCAAAAAGAGCGATTAATCTTGGTGTTTTTGGAGCAGATCTGAGTTATGCCACACTTTATAATCAACAGCAGGAAGTGGGCAATTATCTTGAAGCAATAAAATCTCTTTCCAGTGAACTCAACATTTCAGAAATTTATAATCAGGATTTATATACTAAAATAAAAAATAATTTTGATAGCAAGGATACGTTGGTAAAAGTGCTAAAAGGTTCATTTAATGATACTTATGCTTACTTAAGTGATAATGATATGCAACCATTAGCACTGCTTGTTGTTGGTGGAGCATGGGTTGAAGGAATGTATCTTACAACACATGTCTCCGAGGCAGCTTACCAGGTTGCAGGCATCTCAAAAGTGTTGCTTGAACAGAAGAAATCATTTGATCTTTTCCTGGAGATTACCCAGCCATATCTTAACGATCTAATGGTTAGTGATTTCGTAAATAAGCTGGATTCTGTTAAAAAGGTATATGAAGGACTTGGCACAAGTCTTACTGAACAGAATATTAAGGACATAACCAAAGTTATTGTTGATGTAAGAGAACAGATAGTACAATAATTATTTCATAAATATTTGACCGCAAAGAATCTTGCTTTGCGGTCTTTTTTTTACTTTATGTTCATATGAGGGAATCGGTTTTACTCGCCTTAATTCATATTTTTGCCATTGTTTCGACTATTAATCCTGCCGGAATATCCTCAAGGGGCAAGAAAATTCTGCGCAGTTACCTCAGGAGATATCTTAACAGGGAGCTTGAAGAAGAATACTATGCCCTCTTCGAGAATAACCTTGAGTTCTATTCAAATGAGCTTAAGAGTGTTGATAAAGCGGAACTGGCAGATGACGAATCTCTTATCTCATTTCAGATAACTAATATCTGCCGGCAAATAAAAAAAGGGTTGTTTCTCGAAGAGAGGATGATCGTTTTTCTCCAGTTAATTGAATTTGCATTTGAAGATGGAATGATCTCCGAACAGGAGAAGACTATCATAGACATTGTATCCAGGACATTTAATATTTCAAAAAAGGAATATGAAAATGCAACTGCCTTTATGATTGGCAGATCTTATGATGATGTATCACCTGAATGTATTCTCATCATTGAAAGCGACAATCCGGAATTATCCGGATCAGGAATTTATAAGAACTACGACAAGTGGCGTCACATAAGATTAAAAGGGTTCAAAGGTCATCTTGTCGTGATGCATATTAAAAGCACCGGTACCCTGATTTTTACTTACGATGGTTCTCTCGTTCTTTATTTTAAAGGGAGAGACATTATTGCATGCAGACCCTACCTCCTCGACCGCGGAGTGAATATAAAAGGACAAGGTATTGATCCGATTTACTATTCTAAAATTTTCAAAAAATTTGTTTCGAGGAAATTTCCTGAAAAAATATTCTTCGAAGCTCATGAAATTGAATTTCAGTTCAAGAATTCTGATAATGGACTGCAGAAAATGAATTTCAGAGTTGAATCGGGTAACCTGATCGGCATAATGGGAGGTAGCGGGGTCGGGAAAACTACAATGCTTAATTTACTGCATGGCAAGATTAAGCCAACATCAGGGAACGTGTATATTAACGGATATGACATTAACGAAGATTCAGAAGAACTTAAAGGACTGATAGGATTTGTCCCACAGGATGATATGCTTATCGAAGAGCTGACAGTTTATCAGAATCTCTATTATAATGCCAGGTTGTGCTTTGGTGATTATAATGAGGAACAATTAAATAATACTGTTCAGAAAGTCCTCCTGGATCTTGACCTTTATGAAATCAAGGACTTGCAGGTTGGAGATATGATGAATAAAAAGGTTAGCGGGGGTCAGCGGAAGAGACTTAACATTGGCCTTGAACTTATGCGCGAACCTGTAGTTCTTTTTATTGATGAACCAACATCTGGTCTGTCCTCATTTGATTCTGAAAAAGTGATGAGCCTGCTGAGGAATCAGTCATTAAGCGGGAAACTGGTTTTTGCAATCATCCATCAACCCTCATCGGATATTATTAAGATGTTTGACAGGTTGTGGTTACTTGATAAAGGTGGTTATATGATTTATGATGGAGATCCTGTTGAAGCCCTGGTATATTTCAAGACCGAAACATCACAGGCAAATGCTGCTGAAAGTGAGTGTCCGAATTGTGGAAATGTTGAGACTGACAACATTCTGCATATTGTAGAGGTTAAGGTTATTGATAATTTAGGTCTTCCAGGGAAAGAGAGACAGATCAGCCCAAAGGAGTGGTACGAAAAGTATAAAAAGAAGATGATGCCTGTTCTTGGGGAAAGGCCCTCCAAAACAGTTATTCCTCCCAGCAACTTCAGAGTCCCGAAAAAATCGGACCAGATCAAGACTTTCATAAGGCGAAACATTACCAGAAAACTGGCTGATCGCCAATATATGACAATTAACCTTGTTGAAGCACCTTTATTGGCATTCATTCTCGGGTATATCTCAAAATTCAGCGAGGACGGTGTATATAGTTTTGCTGATAACAAGAATTATCCAATATTTCTTTTCATGGCAGTTATTGTTGCATTATTTATAGGGTTAACGGTAAGTGCTGAGGAAATATTCAGGGACAGAAAAATCCTTGAAAGGGAGAAATTCTTGGATCTGAGCAGATTAAGTTATCTCATTTCGAAGATAAATTTCCTTTTTACTTTATCCGCGATACAATCATTATCCTTCGTACTGGTTGCCAGTTTAATTCTCGAGATAAGGGGAATGCTTTTCCAACAATGGATTATACTTTTTTCAACTGCCTGTTTTGGTAATCTGCTTGGATTGAATATTTCTGCCGGAATGCGAACGGCAGTAAGTATTTATATACTCATACCGCTTATCCTCGTTCCACAGCTGCTGCTTGGAGGAGCTATGATAAAATTTGATGAACTTCACAAATCGATAAGCAAAAAAATTTATGTTCCGGTGGTGGGCGATATGATGGTTACCCGATGGGCATACGAAGCATTATGCGTTGAACAGTTCAAAAGCAATGGATTTGAAAAGCCGTTCTTCAAATATGAAATGGAAATAAGCCAGAACGACTGGTATGCATCATTTCTTCTCCCTGCCTTAAAAACCAAAGTTGATAATTGTCTTACTACAATTAAAAATCCTGATCTTAAGAAAGAGACTGAAGCAGATCTTAAAAAACTTAATTATCACCTTAATTATCTCTCATCCATTTCGGGGATTATGCCAGGGAAACGGATCAGTGATTTGAATTATCAATCTTTCAATGAATCTGTTGCAGTGAAAGCGAAAGCATTACTTGACAGTTTAAAGACCTCATTCAGAATGAAAAGCAGGTTGATATCCCATGAGCGCGATACATTGGGCGAACAGATTTCAAACAGAATAGGAAAGGACAAGTTCCTTATTATGAGGGCAAAAAACTATAATGAAAAACTTGCAGATTTCGTACTTAACAACCTTGCTACAAATTATATATATGAAGCAGACAAAAAGTTTATTCAAAAGGCTAATCCGATATTCATGGCACCGGGATCGAAATTAGGACGAGCTCATTTTTTTGCTCCATATAAACAAATCGGTAACCTGAAAATAGAAACCCTGACATTTAATATGATTGTAGTCTGGATTATGATTGCCGGTTTATTTGTAACAGTATATTACAATGTTCTCAAGCGTTTCATCGTGTTTCTTGAATCCCTTAATTTGCCAATACTTAGAAAGTTCGGAAGAGAGCTACTCCAGGTTTAAGAGCACAGAGCACATGGCACATAGCTCAAAGCATTGGGTATGGAGCCCTCAGCCCTGTGCGCTGAGTCCTGAGCCATTAAAACTGGGTAGTGAGAATTGGAATGATTTAAATAAATATGGAACAAAGGAGCAAAGTATATCCGAAAAAAAATCTTGGACAACACTTTCTGAATGATAAAGCTATTGCCCGAAAAATTGCTGACTCACTTACAGGTGTTGGTTACGGCACTGTTCTTGAAATTGGCCCGGGTATGGGAATACTAACTGGTTACCTGCTGGGAAGAGGATTTAATGATTTCCGCGTTATTGAAATTGACAACGAATCGGTTCATTATATCAAGGCACACTTTCCTGAGCTGAAAAATGTCATAACCGGTGATTTCCTTTCTTTGGATATTGATAAGTTTTTCACTGAAAAAATGGCTATAATAGGAAATTTCCCATACAATATTTCAACGCAGATATTTTTTAAGGTATTGAAGCATCGTGAAAAGGTAGTTGAGATAGCAGGAATGTTGCAGAAAGAGGTTGCTGAGAGAATTTGCGCGGGACCGGGTTCAAAAACATATGGTATTCTGAGCATACTACTCCAGGCATTTTATAAAGCAGAGTATCTTTTTACAGTTCCGGAACATGTTTTTTCACCGCCACCTAAAGTAAAATCAGGAGTAATCAGATTAATACGGAACAATGTTAAAAATCTTGGTTGTGATGAGGTATTATTTTTCAGAGTAGTGAAAGCCTGCTTTAATCAACGCAGGAAAACATTGAGGAATTCAGTAAAAGCTGCATTTGACCTTAAGAGGGATGACTACCACGAATTCGGATTAAGACCCGAACAACTGTCTGTTGATCAGTTTGTTCATCTTACAAGATGGATAGATGAATACAGGATAAAATCAGAATGAAAAGCCAATTGCTTCAACAGGATTCATTTTAGATGCAGTATTTGCCGGAGCATAACCGGCTACAATACCTATTATTCCCGAAATGAATACTGCAAGAAACAAATTAGATATTGTCAGATATATATTCAGATCATAGAGGTAATTTATAACAAGAGTACCTATAAATATCATTAGAATTCCAAGCAAACCACCAATAACCGAAAGAAGAACGGACTCAACAAGGAACTGCTGAAGGATAAAAAATCTTTTTGCTCCCAGGGCTTTTTGAATACCAATTATATTTGTCCTTTCCCTGACGGAAACAAACATTATATTGGCTATTCCGAAACCGCCCACAAGAATTGCAAAACCTCCTATTACCCAGCCGCCAATATTTATTCCGGCAAAAACACCTTCAAAACTCTGCGTTATAAGACTTGCTCTGTTAATAGCAAAATTATCTTTCATTTCAGGACGAAGTCTCCTGGCAGCTCTTAAAATCATGGTTGCCTCGTCACTTAATTCCTGAATAGGAACCCCCTCTTTTGCCTTTATCATAAGCGTGGCATCAAGAAAAGTGTTTTTCATATTAATAAAGGTCTTTCCAAAGTTAAACGGAACTATAGTCTGTTCATCCATTCCGTTATCACCAATACCCCCTTTGCCTTCCTTTTTAAATACGCCAATAATATTGGTTCTTTTTCCTGAAATTGTGACCTGTTTGCCAACGGGATCGACCTTGTCAAATAATCTCTCGGCTATCACAGCCCCCACAATTGCTGCATTTCTCCCGGAAGCCAATTCCTCGGGAGTAAAATAACGGCCATTTTCGATTTCAAATGATCTGATATTTTCAAAATCAGCAGATACTGCACTTGCATAGACATCTCGTGCGAGATTCTTTCTATATTTTATCTGTACAGGTTGGCTTACTGAAAAGGATACTGATCCAGATTTTGTTGACTTGTTGAGAACGGCCATATAATCATCTTTCGAAGTTACTGGCCTTTTGATGATGTCCCACCATGGTTCATTAAAGTTGAGACCCCAGGGAAATTTATGAACGTAGATCACATTTTCTCCTAAAGATGAAATGGTATCGTGTACTGATTTTTCCATCCAGTCGAGGACAGTGAATACTGAAATAATACAAAAAATCCCAATCGTAATTCCCAGAAGTGAGAGGAAAGTTCGTAACTTATTGACAATAACAGAGTTAATGGCAAAAATAAATCCCTCTTTAAGTAGCCTGAAAAACATTTTGCAGTTTTTAAGATATTATTTATGCGGGTCAAATATACGAAAATCATTTTAAGCTAATAATCATATATTCTATAATGTATTGAGGTTAATAAAAAAATATCTATTTTTAGACCCCAGAATAGGGATATCCAATTACGGTCGTAATTATCATATAATGAGTGACAAACGAATTCAAAGTGCTTTGATTTCAGTTTTTTATAAAGAAGGGTTAGCCGATATAGTCAAAATTCTTTATAATTTAGATGTTAAGATATATTCAACCGGAGGCACATTTAGTTATATTAATGATCTAAATATACCTGCTGAAAAAGTTGAAGATCTCACATCATATCCCTCCATTCTTGGCGGCAGAGTCAAAACTCTTCACCCTTCTGTTTTTGGAGGCATACTGGCCAGAAGAGAAAACCGCGGGGACCTTGAACAGCTTACAAAATATAACATTCCGGAGATAGACCTTGTTATTGTTGACCTTTATCCGTTCGAAGAGACTGTAAAATCAGCTGATGCAGAGGAGGAGATAATTGAAAAGATAGATATAGGTGGTATATCACTGATCAGAGCCGCTGCAAAAAACTTTAATGATGTTCTTGTTGTTTCGGGAAGAGAACAGTACGCTGATATTCTTACATTATTGAAGGAAAAACAGGGACATACCTCAATTGCTGACAGAAGACTATTTGCAGCGAAAGCATTTCAGACATCCTCCCACTACGACACTGCCATATTCAACTATTTTAACATCCAGGCCTCAATCCCTGCTTTCAGGGAAAGCATAAATATGTCATATCCTTTACGTTACGGAGAAAATCCACATCAGAAAGGGATATTTTACGGAGATACTGACCTGATTTTTGAGAAACTTCACGGGAAAGAAATATCATATAATAACCTTCTCGACCTTGAAGCTGGTCTGAACCTGATTGATGAGTTCAGGATACCCACATATGTTATCATAAAGCATAATAATGCATGTGGTGTTGCTTCACGGGAAAATCACTTTGAAGCATGGAAGGATGCCCTGGCATGTGACCCTGTATCTGCATATGGAGGTGTAATCGTTACTAATACATCAGTGGATGAGATGACCGCCTCAGAGATCGATAAGATATTCTTTGAAATTATTATCGCTCCCAAGTTTACAGACTCTGCGCTGAAAATCCTTAAACAAAAAAAGAATAGAATAATTCTTCTCAGAAATGACTCTGACAGGAACAATTATGGCTTCAGATCACTTCTGAACGGAGTGCTATGGCAGCAAAGAGATAACAGTACAGAATCAGCCGGGCAGATGATACCGGTTACTACCAGAACTCCTAAACCGGCAGAATTGGAAGATCTGGTTTTTGCCAATATCATTGTAAAGCACAGTAAATCAAATGCAATTGTAATTGCTAAGAACGGTCAGCTGTGTGCCAGCGGTATCGGGCAAACTTCCAGAGTAGACGCGTTGAAACAAGCAATTGAAAAGGCACAGTCTTTCGGATTCGATATTAACGGAGCAGTTATGGCATCCGATGCTTTTTTCCCTTTTGCCGATAGTGTTGAGATTGCATACAAAGCCGGTATTACAGCAATAGTGCAGCCCGGAGGATCTGTCAGGGATCAGGAATCTATTGATTACTGTACATCAAACGGAATAGCAATGGTATTTACAGGGATAAGACATTTTAAACATTAAATATTAAATTAATCAGCTTATATAATGGGACTATTTTCATTTTTAACACAGGAGATTGCAATCGATCTCGGTACTGCAAACACTATCATTATTCACAATGATAAGATTGTTGTAGATGAGCCATCTATTGTGGCAATAGATAAGAATACCGGTAAACTGATTGCAATAGGTGAGAAAGCAAGACAGATGCATGGTAAGACCCATGAAAACATTAAGACTATCAGGCCTTTACGCGATGGAGTGATTGCTGATTTCAATGCAGCAGAGCTGATGATCAGGGGAATGATCAAAATGATTAACAAAGGACCTCACCTTTTCTCCCCGTCACTTAAAATGGTAGTTTGCATACCTTCAGGAAGTACCGAGGTCGAAATACGTGCTGTGCGTGACTCATCTGAACATGCCGGCGGTCGTGATGTTTATATGATTTACGAACCAATGGCTGCAGCAATCGGGATAGGTCTTGATGTTGAAGCTCCCGAAGGTTGCATGGTGGTTGATATTGGTGGCGGGACTACCGAAATAGCAGTAATCGCATTGGGAGGTATCGTTTGTAATAAATCAATCAGGATCGCAGGAGATGGATTTACATCTGATATTCAGGCATATATGCGTCATCAGCATAATATTAAAATTGGTGAACGCACTGCAGAAGACATTAAGATCGGGGTAGGAGCCGCTCTTCCAGATATAGATAATCCTCCGGCTGATTTTGTAGTGAGAGGACCAAATATTATGACAGCACTCCCAATCGAAATACCAATTTCTTATCAGGAAATAGCCTATTGCCTCGATAAATCTTTATCAAAAGTAGAGGCAGCTCTTTTAAATGTTCTCGAGCAGACGCCTCCTGAACTTTACGCCGATATAGTAAACAAAGGAATCTATCTGGCAGGTGGTGGAGCTTTGCTGAGAGGTCTTGACAAAAGATTAACCGATAAGATCAATATCCCATTTAATGTTGTTGAAGATCCATTGCATGCAGTTGCGCGCGGGACTGGTGTTGCACTGAAAAATGTTGATAAATTTCCGTTCCTGATGAGATAATCTTACAGTGTGAATGAGGAACCTGCTGAATTTTCTGGCCAGATACAATAACCTGATCATCTTTCTTTTTCTTGAAGGAATAGCTTTTTATTTGTTGTCAACCAGGAATAGTTACCATAACACAAGACTGGTAAATGGTGTCAGGGGTATGACTCGCGGAATTGAGAAAAAGATCAATAATACTAAATCATACCTTAGTCTTCACGAGATAAATGAAAACCTTGCAGCAGAAAATGTTGCTCTGAAAAACAGCATCGCAAAATTGGTCAGAAGAGAGAGTTCTCTTTTTTTTTCTGTGGAAGATTCTGTATATAAACAGCAATATCTTCATACCTCAGCTGAAGTAATTGAAAATTCAATAAACCGGCAAAAGAATTTTTTTACAATTAATAAGGGAGAAAGTCAGGGTATAAAAGTTGAAATGGCTGTTATTACGGCAAATAGTGTTGCAGGAGTGATTGTTGGCTGTTCCAAAAACTATTCTGTTGCGATGTCGCTTCTTAACCTCGATTTTAAACTAAGTGCCAGGATTAAAACAAATGGTTATTTCGGTTCGCTGAGCTGGGATGGCAGGGATTATCACTATGCTATCTTAAGTGAGATACCTCAGCATGTTCTTGTAAATGTAGGAGATACAATTGAAACAACCGGTTATTCGGCAATATTTCCCGAAGGCGCAATAATTGGTACAGTGAGTGATTATGAGAAATCTGGCGGCGATTTCTATAAAATCACTATTTCACTAAAGACTGATTTTAAAAAATTACATTTTGTGGATGTTACTGGCAATTTGAAGAAAACGGAACAACTGCAACTTGAAAAATTATTTCAATGATCAATTCAATCTTAAGGTTTGGTCTGATTTTTATTTTACTTGTCCTTCTTCAGGTACTGCTTTTTAACAATATTCAGTTCAGCGGATATGTTAACCCGTACGTTTACATAATGTTTATTCTTCTTTTACCTATTGAAATTCCATCCTGGTTACTGCTTCCGTTATCCTTTGCAACCGGACTGATTATTGATTTTTTTTCAGGATCTCCCGGAATGCATACTTCAGCGACAGTTCTTGCCGGATTCGTTCGCCCATATATTCTGAGAATTGTATCTCCCTCCGATGGATATGAATCCGGATCTGACCCTTCGATGCTGATATATGGCTTCAGATGGTTTTTCTCTTATACATTACTTATAGTACTTATTCATCATACAACTCTTTTTTACCTTGAGGTTTTCCGGTTTGCGGATTTCTTCAGAACAATGCTGAGAGTATTATTAAGTACATTGTTTTCCATGACTTTCATTCTTCTTATTGAATTCTACAGGAGAGGAAAGTAATTGATCCCGAAAGATGAAAGATTCATTCATTAACAGGAAATATGTCATAATGGCACTCATAGTGCTTGCAACGCTTGGCTTGTTAGTGAGGTTGTTTATTATTCAGGTTGTAAAAAGTTCGTACAGACTCTCGGCAGAAAATAACGTTTTAAGATATATTACACAGTATCCTGCCCGAGGGCTAATATATGACAGGAATGGGAAACTGATAGTCTTTAATCAGGCTGCATATGATCTCATGGTTATACCTGCTCAGGTATCAAATATTGACACAACAGGGTTTTGCGACTTGCTTGGAATTTCAACTGATCTGTTCAGAAAACAGCTGCGAATTGCTATTAACTATTCCAAACGAGCACCTTCAGTATTTCTGAAACAGGTTTCGAATGAAACATATGCCAAGTTTCAGGAAAAAATGTTTTTGTATTCGGGCTTCTATGTACAGCCACGTACACTTCGAAAATATTCAAAACCTGTTGCTGCTCACATTCTTGGATACGTAAGCGAGGTTGATGACGGACTAATCAAAAAAAATCCTTATTACAAACCTGGCGATTACATTGGTAAGAGCGGAATCGAAGAATCTTATGAAAAGGATTTAAGGGGCAGACGCGGCGTTAAAATTTTTCTGGTCGATGTCTTCAGCCGGATAAAAGGCTCATATGAAAAGGGAAAGTTGGATACTCTGGCGGTACAGGGCTCCAATATCGTTTCCGGAATCGATCTTGATCTTCAGGAGTATGGAGAGCTTCTGATGAAGAACAAAAGAGGAAGTGTTGTTGCCATAGAACCCAAGTCGGGAGAAGTACTCGCACTTATTTCATCTCCTGATTACGATCCTGCTTTGCTCGTCGGAAGAGTCAGGTCGGAAAACTTCGCAAAACTTCAGGGTGATTCAATTTTACAGCCTTTATTTAACAGGGCATTAATGGCATCATATCCGCCCGGATCAGCTTTCAAACCTATCAATGGATTAATAGGTCTTCAGGAAGGTGTAATCACTCCGCAAACACTTTTTGAATGCCATAGAGGATATCTTTTCGTTGGATGCCATGCTCATCCATCCCCTCTCAGTATTGTCGGAGCAATCGGGAATTCATGTAATGCCTATTTTTGTCAGACCTATAGAAGAGTTCTTGAAAATCCAGCTTATAATACTGTTGCTGATGCTTACTTTAAATGGAAAAGCTATCTGAATGAGTTCGGATTTGGTAGCAAACTGGGAACCGATTTTGTAAATGAACTCTCAGGGTTTATTCCATCTACTGAATATTTTGATAAATATTATGGTAAGAACAGGTGGAAGGCCCTGACTGTCATTTCAATGGCAATCGGACAGGGTGAAGTTGGCGCAACTCCTCTTCAGATGGCAAATATGACAGCTGCCATAGCAAACCGTGGTTATTTTTATACTCCTCATATTGTAAAATCAGTTGGCGTTGACCATACCATTGACGAACGTTTCACAACGAAACATCAGATAACTATTGATACCGCAAATTTTGAACAAATTGTACTTGGAATGGAAGAAGCTGTGACCAGAGGTACAGCAGCAGGAGTTAAATTAAAAGATATCATCATATGTGGAAAAACCGGAACAGCACAAAATCCTCATGGTGCCAACCATTCTGTTTTTATTGCATTTGCACCTAAAGATAACCCCAAAATTGCAATTGCTGTTTTTGTTGAAAATGCTGGTTTCGGTGCAACCTACGCAGCACCCGTGGCAAGTCTTATGATAGAAAAATATATAAAAGGAGAGATATCCAATAAAGCTCTGGAAAAGAGAATACTTGAACTAAATCTTGAGGGAAGAATCAGTGAAGCGGAGCGTTAATATCTGGAATGGAATCGACAAGACTTCAATAGTCCTGTTTTTGCTTCTGGTTGTACTGGGATGGATCAATATATATGCTGCAGTTTTTAACGAAGAGCATGCAGGATTACTGGACTTTTCACAAAGGTATGGAAAGCAGTTTATCTGGATAGTTGCATCGCTTATACTTGCTGTTTTTATAGTAATTATCGATAACAGGTTCTATTTCTTTTTCTCCTGGTTCATTTATGGGACATGTATGCTGCTTCTGATTCTTGTGGTTATTTTTGGGAAGGAAATAAACGGCGCAAGATCGTGGTTTGAGTTTAGAGGAATCAGTCTTCAACCATCGGAATTAGCAAAGTTTGGCACAGCCCTCGCCCTTGCAAGTTATTTAAATACCAGGAAACAGGATCTGACGCGATTATCAGCAATGATTCCCGCAGCGGCAATTATTCTTTTTCCGGCGATACTTACCTTGCTTCAGCCTGATATGGGCTCAGCAATTGTTTATTTTTCTTTATTTATGGTACTCTTCAGAGAAGGGATGAGCCCATATATTTTTGTATCGGGCTTATTAATGATAGTTCTGTTTTTTCTTACCCTTCTTACGAACATTCTCTATCTTACAATTGCATTGATAATTATTGCAGTGATTCTTGTGTGGTTTACAACACGAAAATGGAAATTGGTACTTTTCGGAACCGGGATTTTTCTTCTTATTGCAGGAACAATTTATTTACTTGATCATTATATTACTAAATCAATTGGTAATGAGATGGTTATTTTTATCTCACTCATTCTTTCAGGTGCAGCTTATACTTTTTATATCTATAATAAGAGAGCAGCGTCTATTTTAATAATATATATATTCCTTATAGGAAGTATCATCTTTGTTAATGCGTTTGATTATGCCTTTAATAATATACTTCCCAAACATCAGAAGGATAGGGTGAACATTCTTCTTGGTTTTAAAACAGATCTGCACGGAACAGGGTATAATGTAAACCAGTCAATAATCTCAATTGGTTCAGGTGGTTTCGGCGGAAAAGGATTTTTGCAGGGAACACAGACAAAGTTCAAGTTTGTTCCTAAGCAGAGCTCAGATTTTATTTTCTGTACTGTTGGTGAAGAGTGGGGTTTTTTGGGTTCCGGCACTATAATCGGATTATATTTGGCCCTACTTCTGAGATTGATCTCACTGGCTGAACGGCAGCGCTCAGACTTTTCAAGGATCTACGGGTATTGTGTTGTTTCAATCCTCTTTACTCATATCTTTTTAAATATCGGAATGGCTATCGGCCTTGTTCCTGTTATAGGGATCCCTTTGCCGTTCTTAAGCTATGGAGGAAGCTCATTATGGGGGTTTACTATTCTTTTGTTTATATTCCTTAGACTTGATGCAAGCCGTACCGAATATCTGTTATAATCAGAATGGTATCGTTATCCTGTGCGATATTTCAATACCAAAATCTTTCTCGACGTAATCAATAAGTTGTGGAAAAAACTCCATGAAATCATCCTGAAGAGAATAATAATTCTTTTTAAGAGCACGCATGGCAAATCTGGTTTCATTCGGAAGTGTTGAGCGCTTGCTTAATGTATTCAAAACATGACGGATTCCGTTCAATGTCTGGTACGATTCTATCCAGTTATTTATAATAAAGAAAGGCATCATTTCCCTGACATTTTCGGGCATAATTTCGTAATTGTTCACGAGCGCCCTGTAAAAATTATAAGTTACACTTTCAAGTGGTCTTCTTGAAAAAAAATCCCATTCACTGGTAAGAAAATGATCATAAATTATATCAATAATGACACCTGAATATTTATGGTATTTCCTGGTAAAAAATATCTTGCTCCGATGAACAACAGGATGCCGGTCTGTGAACCCATCAATGTGTCGATGCAATATAATACCTTTTCTGATCAGATCGGGGTACTTTAGGTAATCGCGTCCTTTTACATAATCACCTATGTAATTCCCAATGATTATTTTATCAGAATCACCTGAAAGATATATGTGAGCCAGCACATTCATAACATGACATAATAGTACAAAGAATTTGCCATATCCCTTCTCTTATTGAAAACATTTTCTTTAACATGTTTTCAGTACACACTGCAAATAGCATTAACAGATTATTATTCAGGAAATTAAAGCATAGAAACAGCATTTAAAAAAATACGATAAAATGCTCGGAATTTCGGTATGCAAATTATACATTTGTTGGTTCATTTTAAAATGAAATTTCATTTCCGGAAAATAAAATTCTAATAAACTAAGGAGGATTTATGACTAAGAAAAATGTCATCATAATTGGTGCAGCAGGTCGCGATTTCCATAATTTTAATACTTGCTACAGAGATAAGGAATATTATAATGTTGTTGCATTTACAGCGGCTCAGATACCCGATATTGAGGGTAGAAAGTATCCGAAAGAGCTGGCTGGCAAATTATATCCTGAAGGGATACCAATTTTTGGTGAAGAAAACCTTACTGACCTTATAAAGAAATATAAAGTTAATGATTGTGTATTCTCATATAGTGATGTCACCTACCAGAAAGTGATGTCTGTGAGCGCAATAGTGAATGCTGCCGGTGCGAACTTTGTTTTGCTCGGACCTTCTGATACCATGTTAAAAAGCTCAAAACCTCTTATAGCTATTGGTGCTATCAGGACAGGGTGCGGTAAGAGTCAGACATCCAGAAAGGTTATAGAGCTTCTTATGGGAAAAGGTTTAAAAGTGGTTGCAGTACGCCATCCGATGCCTTATGGTGACCTTAATGCCCAAAAAGTACAGCGTTTTGCTGTTGTCAAAGATCTTGAGAAACATCGATGTACCATAGAGGAAATGGAAGAGTATGAACCACATGTGGTCAGGGGAAACGTCATTTACGCCGGGGTTGACTATGAAGCAATTCTTCGGGAAGCTGAAAACGATCCGGCAGGTTGTGATGTAGTTCTCTGGGATGGAGGGAATAATGATTTTCCGTTCTACAAGCCCGACCTTATGATAACGGTCACAGATCCTCATCGGGCTGGCCACGAACTAAGGTACTACCCGGGCGAAGTTACTCTCCGAATTGCTGATGTTGTTGTAATAAATAAAATGGATAGCGCTGCTCCTGAAGCAATCCAGATTGTGAGGGAGAGTATTGATAAGGTTAACCCCAAAGCAGTTGTTGTTGATTGTGCTTCACCGATTAAAGTCGACGATTCCTCTCTGATCAAAGGGAAAAGAGTACTTGTTGTTGAAGATGGCCCTACTCTTACCCATGGAGAGATGAAGCTCGGTGCTGGAGTTGTTGCAGCGCGCAAATTCGGAGCTGCAGAACTAGTTGATCCACGCCCCTATACTGTTGGCAGACTGAGTGAAACTTTCAGATTATATCCGAATATCGGAACACTGCTTCCCGCTATGGGTTATGGCGATCAACAACTAAAAGACCTTGAAACAACTATCAACAATACTGATTGTGACTGTGTAATTATAGCCACACCAATCGATTTGAACAGGATCATCAAAATCAAGAAACCAAATACACGGGTTTATTATGATCTACAGGAGATTGGCGATCCTAATCTTTCACAGGTTATTGATGAGTTTGTTAAGACATATAAGTTAAAATAGTATATAGCTCATTATCAATGAAAAAAAGGAGGTCAGAAGCCTCCTTTTTTATTTTCCCGCAGATTCCGCAGATTGGCGCAGATGTTAAGATTTGTATCTGCGAAGATCAGCGAGATCAGCGGGAAATTTTAATAAGTTATTTTACGACCTTTTTGTACTTTTCAACTCGTGTATCTTTAATTACCCCACTCCAGTTTAAACCGAAACCGAAATCGTACTTGTTTCCTTCTGAATCGATATGGCATGTCATATCAAAAGGAACATCCTCTTTCTGAGTTTCTACAGTTTTCATATCAACAGGCATCTGCATTGGTAACAAACCTGAAGGTTCCGAAGCACCTGTCAGTATATCCAGAATAGCCTGATCCTGAATGTCAAAGTTAACAATTATGGCATCTGCATCTTTTTCAAATTCACTGAATACCATTGGTTTTGACATTGCGACTGATACAATAACCGGTTTACCTTTCATAGCTTTTTTTGCATCCAGTACCATTTTCAGATCAGAAGTATTGGAAGCTGTAATTGTTTTCCCTTTGTAAGTACGGTTAGAAAATTTCTCAAATGGGTCTCCGCCAGCTATGCTGGGATCGCGTGCATAAATAGCTTTGTAAGGGCCATATTGGAGGCTAATTGGAACATATCCGTTTCCACCTTTCTTCACATCATCCGCGTCGTAACCGCTGCCTGAATTTGGACTCCTGATAATAACAAGAGCAAAATCAGCTTCAGCAGGATTATCAGTAACCTTGAAGTATTTCTTTACCAGGTTGAGATTAACAGGATAATTTATTGACTCAGGTGTTGGACCACCAAAGAAGTCTCTCCCCGCCGCCGTCATTCTTTTAGGGATATATACGGTTTTCTGTTTTGCAACCGGCAGCACTTTGGCCTTATTCTTTAGCATAACAATTGATTTCAGCTGGGCTTCATATCCGGCTTTCATGAATTCCTCATTTCCGACAATTTTTTTTGTCTCATCCACTTTGAGATATGGATTTTCAAAAAGTCCGATCCTGAGTATATTCTTCAAAAGACGAACTGCAGATTGTTCCATGCGAGCCCTCATAAACTGCTCTCCATGTTCTTTAACTCCCATCTTGTAAGCTTCAATTACGGGTCCGACATCATTGTTCCCACCAAACTGGTCTACCCCGGCCATTATGATTTTGTAATGTCTTTCCGCTATTGTTAATGTCTCAGCACCCCAACAGGTTGTTCCGAATCCATCAACTGCTTTTTCATCGGAAGTAACACCCCAGTCAGTACAAATAACTCCGTCAAAAGAATATTTCCCCCGCAAGAGATCATTTATAATATACTTGTTGAAGCTGTTACCCACATTTTCATTATTTTGTTTATCAATGCCATAGGAAATTGTATAATAAGGCATCACTGCTGAAGCCATTTTTGTTTCACCTTCAAGTTTAAGAGCACCTTCGGTAAATGGAATAAGATGATCGGCAAGGTTATTCCCCGGATAGACAGCGTATTTCCCAAAAGCAAAGTGAGCGTCTCTTCCTCCCTCTTCAGGTCCGCCTCCAGGCCAGTGTTTTATCATCGTATTTACACTTGTATAACCCCATCCGCTTGCAATAACCTTGTCACCAAAAGATGTCTGGAAACCATCAACATATGCGCGGGCCATATCAGCGGTAAGTTGCGGATTTTCACCGAACGTGCCGTTGACTCTCGCCCACCGCGGTTCAGTAGCAAGATCAATCTGGGGTGAAAGTGCTGTTGTAATTCCCAAAGCACGATATTCTTTTGCAGCAATCTGACCGAACTGTTTTACGACAGAAGGATCAAAGGTAGCAGCCATACCGAGTGAACCCGGCCACAAGGATATTTGTCCCGCAGAACCAACATTGTATTCAGCTTCCGATGTTGAACGGTGCCTTGGATCAGAACTGTTGTTGGCGGGAATAGCTAAACCAATACCTTCGCAAAGTGCCTGTACCTTGTTATTCCAGATAGCTGCAACTTCAGGACTTTCCACTGAAGTAACGAGAACATGACGAAGATTATCTTTAGTAAGGAATTTGATTTGCTGGTCGCTGAGGTCCGATGCTTTTGCGCCACTCTCTTTAAAAGGTTTACCATTATATGTACTTGCCCCAAAACGTGTATTGGCTGAAGGAATAGCCTGATGTGCACTATAAAGCATCAATCCGGCAATCTGGTCAATAGTCATTTTTGATGCCAGATCTTTTGCCCTTTCCCCGGCGCTGAGTCTCCAATCCTCATATATATCAAGCTTGCCGTTCTTATTCAGATCCTTAAAAGCAAGACCTTTAATGGTAAGTATTTTAACACCAGAGGTCGTGTCATAACCAAGTGTCTGACCTCCTTTATTGGTTACGATCCTGAGTGATCCGTTTCCGGATTCGCTCCAGTTTTTACAACTGCTTAAAGACAGAGCAAATATAGAAGCAACAAAGAGATAAGAGGAAATTTTGAATTTTTTCATATACGGTAGAATTGATTTTATCAATTAGTAGTTTTATGATAGATTTTAATTTTGCGGAACTTTTTATTTTCCCTCAGGTTTCACAGATCAAAGCAGATAATCAGATGTGAATCTGCGAAAATCAGCGCGATCAGCTGGAAATTTTTATTTCTGTAATCTTTCTTTAAGTTTTTTACCAGCTTCTTCGAAGCCTGGTTTATTAAGAAGAGCAAACATATTCTTTTTATATGCTTCAACACCCGGTTGGTCGAACGGATTTACATCGAGGATGTACCCGCTTATTGCGCATGCCATTTCAAAGAAGTAGACCAATTGCCCTACGTAAAACTCATCAAGAGCAGGAATCGTAATAGTGATTATCGGAACATTGCCGTCATTATGTGCAAGGGTTGTTCCCAGTTCTGCATTATGATTCACCTCTGAAAGTCTTTTTCCGGCCAAATAATTCAATTGATCGGAGTCATCTTTTTCCAGAGGGATAGTAAGCTTTTTAACAGGATTTTTTACAGAGATCATTGTTTCGAAAAGAATTCTCTGTCCATCCTGAATATATTGCCCAAGTGAATGAAGATCTGTTGTAAGATCGACAGAGGCTGGGAAAATGCCTTTGCCATCTTTCCCTTCACTCTCTCCGTAAAGCTGTTTCCACCATTCGGAGAAGAAATGAAGTTTAGGTGTGAAGCCAACCATTATTTCAATTGGTTTTCCGCTTTGCAGTATGAGATTTCTAGCTGAAGCATAAAGAAGCGATGGATTGGATTCTGCGTGCTTATTTTTCCTTGTAACCTCTTCCATAGATTTGGCTCCTTTCACAAGCATCCTGATATCGAGTCCGCTGATTGCTATCGGCAATAGCCCGACCGGTGTAAGAACAGAATATCTTCCCCCGATATTATCGGGTATTACAAATGTTTCATAACCATTGGTTTCAGCCAATGATCTGAGAGCTCCTTTTTTTGCATCTGTGATAGCAATAATTCTTTCGGCTGAAGAGGGTTTACCGACTTTTCTTTCCAGATGATCCTTTAGTATTCTGAATGCTATTGCAGGTTCAGTGGTTGTTCCTGATTTTGAGATTGCTACAATTGAATAATTTCTTCCATCAAGGATTTCAATTAGTTCTGCGAGGTAATCTTCGCAGATATTCTGACCGGCAAATATCACATCATGGTGTTTATTTTTCAGAAGAGGGGAGAAGGAGTGCGAGAGAGCTTCGATAACAGCCCTGGTTCCCATGTAGGACCCTCCAACGCCTATTACCACCGTGGTATCGGAAACCGATCTCAGATGTCTTGCTGTATCTTCAATTTTATCAAGTTGAGGAAGTATGTCATCAGGGAGCGAGAGCCATCCCAGAAAATCATTTCCCTGACCAGTTCCGGCATTGAGAGCATCGAGGTGTCTAACAGATTGTTGTGCGTGGGCAACAATTTCTTCAGATGAGATAAATTTGCTGGTGTTTTTCAGATTGATACTTAAATTTTCCTTCATTTCATTTAACTTTTCAGTTCAGATTATTGTTTTACTTTGTGTCACTTCGTGTTTTACTTTGTGATCCTTTGTGGTTAAATAATAAAGTACTTTTTTTACCACTAAGGGACGCAAAGGTTAACGCTAAGTTTCACAAAGGGACATCCCGCAGGATATTATAAGAATGCAAAGTTAAGAAAAAAGCCGTCGGAAGGAATCCGGCGGCTTTTAATAATGTTGGAAAATATATAGATTTGAAATTATCTTCTATGAATCCCACCTGCACTGGAAGAGTGAGAGTCAACATATTTAGGATCACCCTTGTAATTAATATCTCCTGCACTGGATGCTCTTGCTGTTATTCTTTCCGACACATTAACATCAGCGTCACCTGCACTTGAAACAGAAATGTCTGCTTCTCTGGCCTTCAGATCAAAAGCTTTCAGATCACCCGCACTGCTCAGATCGGCTCTCAGCATGTCAGTTTCACCTGTAAGTGTTATATCCCCTGAACTGCTGATATCAATATCTATTTTTTTTACTTTTACCTCAAGTTTTATATCGCCTGCGCTGCTTGCTGATAATTCGAGATTGTCACTATTTATGGCAGACTCCCCATAAACATCACCTGCGCTTGTTGTCTTTACAGAATTCACCTCTTTCATAGTGACATAGACCCTCTTCCTTTCGGCTTCACGGATATTATATTCGCTGTAAACATTAAGGACCCCATTTCTTACTTCTGTGAGAATATATTCATGCAGATTCTCATCTGCTTCAACGGAGACAGCCTCATTATTACCCTGTTTCAGGTAAACGTCAATTCCTGAACTTACTTTTAAACCAGTAAAAGAATCAGTTTTTCTTTCTCTTGTGACCACTTTTCCATTTCCTTCTACAGTTTTCCAGAACTGTCCCTGAATACAGGAGGTGAGGCCAAGGATGATGATAGCAACTGTTAACGATCTAAGGCTTTTCATACTTCATTAATATTAGTTTTTTGAACTCCAATCAAGGATAAAGACAGGAACAAAAATGTTTTGTTGCATTTAAATGCAAAAATTATTGTGATTAGGCTTTTCTAAAGTACCTTTTTAAACCGCAGAGGGCGCAAAATAGGCTCAAAGGATTTCCAATGGCAATCTCAATGCCACTTGAATATTTTTAATCCGACAGAGAAAAACAGAGTTCCGATTGCAAGCAGGATCAAAACAGGCAATGCTACCTCATGATAACCGGCCCCTTCATTAAAAATACTTCTGATTCCGTCTGTAAGCATAGTTAACGGCAGATTTTTAATAACCGGGAGACTCCAGTCGGGGAAATTCTGATAACTGAAAAAAATTCCTGAAAGTACCATCATCGGGAATACCACAAAATTAATCAGGCCATTACCTACTTCAGTATTTGAAGTATGTGACGAAACAAATACAGCTATTCCTGCAAATGCTATATTCCCTGCAAGAAACATCAGAATGAGAGCTGAGATATTGCCCTGGATTGTCATTTTAAAAGCAAAAAGTGCGAAAAGAAAGAGAACAAGTGATTCAATAAAATTCATGGTGATCCTGACAGTTATAAGTGCAATCAGGAAGTGGGATTTCTTCATTGGTGTGGCAACAAGTCTTCTTAACAACTTCTTTGATCTCTTTTCAATAATGCCATAGCTTATTCCCCACATACTTGACATCATCACACCC
This sequence comes from Bacteroidales bacterium, assembly GCA_017882305.1. Lineage (GTDB taxonomy): Bacteria > Bacteroidota > Bacteroidia > Bacteroidales > VadinHA17 > LD21. The sequence goes on from JADGPU010000015.1 coordinate 36,886, forward strand.
ATAGCTATCAGACCGGGTACAAGAAAATCGATGTATCGGGTACCGGTGACAGTAAGAGGTTTAATTTCTGAGTTGCCTTGAACCTTCTGAACTGTTCCTTTCCCTACAATATTACTTAGCTTAAGGTAAGTAAGCTGGGCATCGGGATTCATAGGATCGAAATGATACTCAACTGAATCATTCATTCCAGACAGAAGTACATTTATGGTGCCTCTTTTTAGAAATTTAACTGCTTCGTCCCATTTCATATTATAGAACAGGAAAACAGAGTTTCCCAGCTTTTCATCCCTGATCGTATATTTCCAGTGCCATGAATCTGATTTCCCTGAGACATTTTTTTCACAATTCTTTTGCAGGAAAGCGGCGACGACAGAATTCTCTGATCCCACAGTTGATCTCTCAGTAATAGTGATGATTGCAACCTTACGGATAACATCGGCCTTTTTAGTAAATGCAAGTCCCAGTCCGAGTGACATAAGAATCGGGAAAAGTATTCCCCAGAAAAGAACCCCTGGTTCGCGGATTATTTCACGGAAAAGAGCAGATATCAGCTGCCATAACTGTTTAAACCTGACCCATCTATTCATTTATCTTTCTTCCTGTTAGTGAAACAAACAGATCATCAAGAGTTTTGCGGCGGCACTCCATGTGTTTGAGTGTTATATTCCTCGATTTCATGAAAGTCATAAAAGCAGGAAGCTCAGTTTCAAAATTTGTCAGTGTGACAAATCCCTTTTCACGTGTTTCACCGGGATGAATGATAAATGGTAAATCAGATGAAATCATTTCATCTTGTATAAGAGCACTTTCAGCGGTGAATTCAACAACTTTTTCATGTGTATCATCTTCAAGCAGTTGTTGTAAGGTACCTTCTTTTAAGATTAACCCGTTATCCATTATTATTATATAATCGCACAGGTTTTCTGCCTCCTCCATGTAATGAGTTGTAAGGATCATAGATGTTTCAGCTCTTGTTTTCAGTGTCTTTAGAATTTCCCATATCTCTCGTCGTGCGTTTGGGTCAAGACCAGTCGTAGGCTCATCGAGTAGAAGGATTGCAGGATTGTTTATCAGGGCAATACCTATTGCCAGCCTCTGTCTTTGCCCGCCTGAAAGATTTACTATATAAGATTTTCTCTTCTCTTCAAGTCCGACAATGTCAATGATCTCGTTAACACGCACTTTCCCCAGGTTAAAAAACCTGGCAAAAAGCAATAGCGTTTCTGAGACTCTCAGTTTATCAATAAAGTGGGTTTCCTGGAGGGAAAGTCCAATGATCCTGTGCAGTTCATCTTCATTTCCCTTCCATTTTTTCCCTATTATGGTAATTTCTCCTTTATCAGGTTTTTGAATCCCTTCAATCATCTCGACAAGAGTTGTTTTCCCTGCCCCATTCGGACCAAGAAGTGCAACAAACTGACCTTTAGGTATACTAAGATCAATACCTTTTACTGCCTGGACAGTTTTAAAGGATTTCCAGACATTTTTTACTTCAATAACAGGATCAATATTCATTTAAAAATTTCTGGTGTAATTTAATTTTTTTTTGGACAGGAATTGATGAAGAAGATATAAATCCTAACAATTTACTCTTGCCCAATGTTCAGATAATTTGTAACTTTAAAAAAAAATGAGCTTTAATAAAACCATAATCCTGCTTTTATGTCTGGTGATGTTTTTTGGTTGCAAGCCAAGGAATTCAGTTCACAACCAGGTTAAATTGCCGGAAGAAACAAAGAGCAATATATCAGGAAGTTTTACAATCAGCGGGGCATATGCTCTCTATCCGCTGGTAAGAAAATGGAGTGATGATTTTATGAAGATCAATCGTGCAGTCAAAATAGTTGTTATACCCGTTGGAACCGGGCAGGGAATAGATGAACTACTTACAAAAAAGAACCAGTTGGCAATGATCTCCAGACCTCTGACTGATGAGGAGCAGACTGAAGGAATATGGGTTCTACCGGTAGCTAAGGAGGGAGTGGCACCTATTGTCAATCAAAAGAATCCATTTATTAAAAGGATACTGGAACGAGGGATCACGCCTGAAAAACTGATCAGGTTATTTACCGGAGAGAAATCAATGACATGGGGAGAGCTTCTGGATACAACCGTGAAAGAAAAAGCCATTGTTTATACCAGGGCCGATGAGTCCGGTGCCGCTGACGTATGGTCCAATTTTCTATGGAAGGAAGACTCAGATCTTAAAGGGATTAAGGTTGTTGGAGATGAAGAAATGACAAAAAGTATTCAAGGGAATCCGCTGGCTATCGGTTATTGTAACTTCTCCTATGCATTTGAAACTGGTACCGGGGAACGGATAAAAGATATCCAGGTTATGCCTATCGACCTTAATTTCGATAGAATAATAGACAGGAAAGAAGTGCCTTTTATAAATATTAATAAAGCCCACCGAGGTTTATGGCTTGGTTATTATCCAAAAAATCTGACCCGTGAACTTACATTCGGTTCAATGGGAAAACCAACTGATTCGGCTATCTTAGAGTTCCTTTATTATACTCTCACAGTTGGCCAGGCTGATGTTGCAAGTTCTGGCTTCTGTGAATTAAATGACGTTTATGTCAATTATGCACTTGATAACCTGAAATAATTCTATTATGTCCCGAAAAGTCTGTCGCCGGCATCTCCTAATCCCGGGACAATATACCCGTGTTCATTGAGCTTTTCATCTATTCCGGCAAGGAAAATCTGGACATCAGGATGATCTTTCATAATCCTTTCCACTCCCTGAGGAGCCCCCACGACACAGACAAGCTTGATGGTTTTTGCCCCGTTGTCTTTCAATATCCGGATTGCATCAGATGAACTTCCTCCTGTAGCGAGCATTGGATCGAGAACCATTACAACAGCATCCTGAAGATTATCGGGGAATTTGGAATAATAAGTCATTGGTTTAAGAGTAACATGATCGCGGTACATCCCAATGTGGCCTATTCTTGCTGTTGGTATCAGGTTAGATATTCCCTCGACCATGCCTAATCCTGCTCTTAAAACAGGTATAAGAACAACATCTATTGCCAGCTCCTGTGTATTACATTTCCCAAGAGGAGTTTCAATTGTAATGTCTTTTACCCGTAGATCACGTGTAATCTCGTATGCCATCAGTCCGGCAATCTCTTTGAGTGTTTCACGAAAATCTTTAGTATCCGTCTCCTTACGGCGTAAGAGGGCAAGTTTATGTGTCAGCAGGGGGTGTATAAGTACATTTAGCATCATTTTATCAATAGTCTGGAAGAAATTTCACTTAAAAAATTCATTAATTAATTCCCGGAACCGGGGCTCATTTTGTAACGGTTTAAGATCTGGATCGGCTTTCAACCAGAACAGGTCGCGATAACCTTTTTTAAGAGCTTTTTCAACCTGGTCGAGAGCTTCGGGAATTTTTCCCTGCTGACAGAATATTTCAGCATAACGGTCATATACTGTTGAATCGATAGAAAGTGCTTTTCGTAACATTTTCTCTGAAGAAACCATATCATTTAGCCTGGCTGAGACAACTCCCAGTGTAATGTACGTTTCAGCTAAATCAGGATCTTCTTTCAGCCACTTTCCGGATGCTGCCTGTTCAAACAATTTGTAATATTTATGGGCCTCCTCAAGGTTACCCATGGCTTGATAATTTACGCCAATATCATAATATACCGCAATATCATTCTTGTCTATTTCCAGTATTTTTTCAAGAATCAGTATTGCCTCCTTATATTCGCCGAGAAGGAGGTAAGTATGAGCCAGTCTGTACGAATTCATTGTAAAAGAAGGATTAATCACACGTGCTTGTTGGAATGAAGTTAAAGCCTTATCAAGGCTGCCGAGGCATACATAGGCACTACCACAGTAGAAATACCCCCATGCATTCTGTGGGTTATCCGAGATCATTTTCTGAGACCAGATCAACCCTGAATCAGCTTTCCCCAACTTATCTAAGTAAATCCATGGTATGCCACTATAGGTGAGAGCCTGTGTTGGGTTTATCCTTACAGCAGTTTTGTACTGGTCCAGAGCTTCTTCAAGCCTGTCTGCTTTCTGATAGTACCAGCCAAGATTATTGCGATAAGCCGGATCATCGGGGTACTTGGCAGTCAGGATCTTTGTATTTTCAATTCCCTTGTTTAAGTCATGATTAACATCGACCTCATAAAATGAAAGAATACCGTATTTTTCCTTATCTGTAAGATTGTCAATTGATCTGACTGCCTGGCATAATAATTTGCGACCTTCTGTTGTATCAAATTTTTCAAAGAGAAGGTTCCCGAGAGAGGCTTTGGCGGCAGTAAATCCAGTATCGATGTGCAATGCATTTTCATAATAGTTTTTTGCACCGGCAAAGTCGAGGAGATAATTATGCTCAATGCCAAGTGAATATTGTTTCAGTGCCTCCAGTGATGATGTAGTCACTTTTGACAGTGGTTTGTCCTGTGTTGCAATTTTATATCTTGATTCACCCAGATCACGACGTAATTTTCTACTTAGCTGGTCCAACTTCGTCAAAATATCATCCTGTTTTTCAGCATATAGAATTTCTGATCTAAGAAGGTTCTCAGTTTTAGCTTCTATAATTTTCGTAGTAATAACATATCTGTTTCCAACCTGACTAATGCCTGGCACAACATAGATATTAATACCTTCCCTTATAGCAATCTCTTTGCCTTTCTTATCATCTATTGATGACCGGTCTTTCACCTGCATTCTTGTCAAAGACTCAAGCATTCTCGATCTGGAAAGAACATTTATGTAACTTGATTGATTTGTAGCGAGAGTAAATGCTGTATAGAGTGATTTATCAAAAACAGGATTTCCAGTCTGGTTTTCAAAGTCAGTTATAACTATCCAGTCACGTTTGGAAAAAGGTAAGGTTGTTCCACTTGAGAAAATAACCAGAATGGCAATAAGAATGAATAGTAAGGGGATAGAAATCAGTGAACTTTTTTTTAAGAATAGTAGTCTTTTGGTTATATGAGATCTGCTTTCATCAGCCATTTTCTTTTTTTTCGATTTACTCAGTTCTTCCCGATCTGCCTTATCTAAAAAAAACTTCCTCTTCTCCCGCTGTTTTTCAGACAGAATTATTTTGTCTTTCAGATGGTCATAAGCAGCAGATCCTTCCATGCCTTCAATTATGTCCTTTATGGCCAGGGCTACTTTATTTATCTGATCACGATAAAAAGTGTGGTTTAAATTTTCATGCGGATTATCCTCTACTGACCTCAATGGTCTGTTCACTCCGGCAGATTTATATATAAAATCAACGCCGCGAAGTACTCCGCCGATCACCAGTTCGCAAAGTTTTGTATCAGCAATATCCAGATCATGAATCCTGACCGGAAGCAGCCTGTTTGCAACATTACCATTGGACAATGTTACTCTCAGGCCGAATTGATCATGAGAAGCCTGATCAACAAATGCTTTGAATTCATGTTCCCATGCAAAGGACTTTGAATCGCAATATGTTCGTGAAATAATTGGTATAAAAACGAGGCATTTCAGTTTTTCTTTCAAAGATGCATTTACATCATGTGTCTCTAAGAGTCCGTCATGAGGGTTGATGTCAAAATAAACACTTACCTCTTCTTTAAATGTCGCCTCCAGTTCCCGTTTCAGATGGTCAACAAATTCCGTTACCCAGCCATCGTATTTATTGTCTTTCTGACGGTAGCTGATGAATATGTCGTAAGTGTAACCTTCTATTATGCTTGCCATTTTAGCTGTTCATTGTGATAAAGTTAGGAAAGTATGAGATATAAGTCAAATAAATATAACAAGTCGCAACTACGTGGCTCAGAATTGCACGAAGATAAATCGGAATCCTTTTAAAAAGAGCTCTGTAGAGCCTGCCCCGCCAAAGCGGAGAGCGATCTGTAAATTAAATATTTGTAAAGTACAAATAGGATTAAGCACAATTAGAAATAAATACACTTTTAGCCTATATGTAGTTTTAAAATATGAATCTGTTACTACCCCATTTTCTCCAGTGTCACCGGCATCGATTCGGCTATTCTTCCTTTACCGTCAGACACTTTCATAATGTAGGTATGTGCTGTTTTATCGTTCAGCGATTCTGAATATGTAAAAGGATTTATGGTGATCTGGGGAGTGAAAGGAATATCTTTGATCTTAGTCCCGTCTCGCCAGACCTCATAAGTTTTGATTGGCGCATCACCTGCATAAGCAGTACTCCAGCTCAATGTAGCACTACGTACATTGGTTTCTTTTTTTTGCACAACCGATACTTCCTTTGAGGCAGTGAGAGGCAACGCTGCAGTCTGAAAATAATTGGTCTTACCCTCCTTCACCTTTTTTGCCATTTCTTCGATAATTGTTCTTTCAGCATCTGTTAATCCGGCGGACAGAATTTGTGCCGCTGCCAGGTTGTGAGTAAGCTGGCACTCCTTATCGTTATCGCTTATATGCCCTATTCCGATAATAGCCAGATGAATTCCAGGAGTTGTAAGTGAGTATTTTATAAGTGATTGACTCGGCAATGATTCACTGCCTACGGTGTGAACAACATGATTTGGTGTGTTTGACCATTCGGCAGGTTTTGTATACATGGCTCCATCGGCAAATACTTTCATTGCTATTATACCCATGTTTTTGGCTGCTGCAAGAGGGATCACATTATGCTGCATGTTAAACATGAGCTTGTCGTTGGCGTTAATAGCCACCAGCATGGCATCGAGCAGGTTGGTGTGATCGCGTTGTATCATGTACATATTGACGGAAGGATCAAAGTGACCTGAAAAACCAATGTGCCGGATAAGCTTTTCATTTCGGGGATTTAACCCTGTGAGGTTTGTTCCGTCGCGATAATCACGCAAAGCTGCCAGAGCACCTATCCGTTCAGCATTTGGATCTGTTTTATCCAGTCCTTCGTATAATGCGTCAACCTCTTCCTTTGTGTTAAGGTTATGAATAAGAACCATGTCGAGATATGCGTCCTTCGAATAATTTCCTTTTCCATCGCCAAACATCAGCGAAAGCGAGCGGTGCAAATCGTCAATTGTATGCGTTCCCTGTTCACCGTTGGTCCAGTTGTTAACACCTTTGACTTCCCCGTTTCCCTTTGCATAACGCAGGTGGGTTTTGCTAGTAAGAAATATTGAATGTCTCAGTGTTTCATCATAGCTGGATAAACCAGGAATCAGGTTCTTAATCCGGAATGCTTTTCCAAAATTTGCCTGGCTTGGACCATAAAGATTTGATGTGTCGAAATAATTGATTCCCAGGTCAAAGGCTTTGAGTATGATCTTTACAGGATCTACACCTTCAGGTGTCCATTGCAATGATGCCTGTCCTCCAAGCCCCATGGTGGTTACTTCAAATCCAAGTTTTCCGAAAATGCGTTTCATGGGCGCCGGAGTTTTTATGCATTGTGAGATAAAACCTGGAACTATTGCTGTGGCAGCAGCAGCCAGAACTGTGGTTTTAGCGAATTTTCTGCGGTTCATATGACTTTGAATTGGCATGGTTAAAAATTTATTAGGTTATAAAAGAACAAAGTTCTGAATTATTAAATCAAAGAACAGGTTAAAAACGATTAAGGCTAAATACGAATTTTATGTATGAGATATAATTTTCTGATCTTCGACAAAACTTAATAGTTTAGCCATGGCATTAATAATCTCATTTTTATAATACTTATGTTTTGATTTGATCCTTTCCTTATAGCTTTCCAGCAAATGTTTGTCTTCTATGTATGGATACACATTAAAAATATCCGATAACTCCTTCATGTTATCTAGGAGAAATAAGTTACTTTCGGCAATAATACTTCTGATTTTTAGGGGGAATTTGGTGCCATCGTTAAGGTGATTAAAATAATGCATATAAACTGAAATGTAATTTCTGGCCCATTTTGAGATATTTTCAACTCCTTCAGGGTATCTCAGCCATTCTATAAAACAATCCGTAATAAAATTATAATACTTATTCATCGTTTCTTCAAGAAAATCGTAATCCCCAATACCGTCTGTATGATATAGTCTGCCAGATTTTAGCAGTTCTTTTTCTATCCTGGTTTCATATAAAGGAATAAGCCTGAGAAAAGTTACCGGAGTGTAACCATCACCACATATTTGTCTTAAAAAATCGAGATTTTCATTTAATAATCTGAATGTTGTTAATGGCTGGAAGAGCATAAAGCCATAATCAAATCCTATTTTAAGCTTTTTGAGAATTTTAATGGCCTTAACATTATTTTCAACAGTCAAATGCTTGTTAAGTCTTTTCAGGCCTGTGTTGGTGCCATCTTCTAATCCCAGAAATACAAGAAACAATCCACTTTTTTTCATCAGGGAGAAGCTTTCTTCCTCTACCTCATCAGGACGGCAATTTATTTTCCAGATAATTTTTTTATTTAAACTTGTTCTTTCCAGTTCATCGCAAAATCTCACTATCCACTCACTTTGTCTGGTTGATTTAACAGGGAAATCATCATCATGAAACAGAAATACTGAACATCCTTTTTTGCGAAATAGATAATTCATTTC
>JADGPU010000135.1 GCA_017882305.1 Bacteroidales bacterium
TTTTTTCATAATGTGGTTGGTGTCTAATGAAAGGTCCCCCATAATCTTTAGATAGGGACACCAACAAGTGCGACATCAGAGGTTGTATGGTGCGGAGAACGGAATGGCCTTTTTGTCATAAGTGCAGTATGATCGTCGATCTTCCCGGCTACCGAATGTATCTTGTTTGCCTCGCTGGCAAAGATCTCCAGAAGATCAACTTTGACGGGAATGAACTTTCTGGTTCCATTGAAGAAATCGACCACATCACCAAGGTTTTCCGGGCCAGTGAAGGTTGAGTGCACGAAGTGCCGATTCAATTCTCTGATGGCTCTCCCTTACAGCACTATCGGGCAACCCTACAAGAAAAAACTGTATACCGCGCGACACATTAACTTCGATTGTTACGGTCACTGCATCAATACCGGTGACGGCACTGGCAAATGTTCTTACTAACATAAATTTAAAATTACCAGCACATTAGGAAACTAATATCAAATGTAGAAAATTAAAAGACAAAAGATAAAATATGAAGGGAAGAGAGGGAGAAATGGTATCTAAAAGTCCCAACTGTTTAATGTCATTTGACATTAACAGAGTTGGATTAGGAGTGGGTTTAAGGTAAGGGGTTGCAAAACTATTCTTAATTTTGCAGTGACATACTTGAATATGTAAAATAAATAATAGAAAAGACATGGCAACACTGACACAAGAAATGAAAGATATGATTGCAACACAGCAATGTTTTGTGGGAACAGTCAATGCAGACGGAACTCCTAATGTAGCACCAAAGAGGTCAACCCGCGTATTATCTGACAATTCTCTTATCTTTACCGAAGGCACCGGTGGTGCAACTTATGCAAATATCAAAAGAGGATCAAAAGTTTCTGTTTCTATTGTAAATCGTGAAATTTTAGATGGATATAGATTTGTCGGAGATGCTTCATTGCTGGAAAATGGAGAATTTTATGAACAGGCTGCTGCAAGGTCTGCACAATTAGGTATGCCTAAACCCCATGCTGTTGTTGTAATTAATATAAAAGAGATCCATTCGCTTAAGCCAGGTCCTACTGCCGGGAAAAAAATTGCCTGACATATTTGAATTAAATTCAAATAGTGCTAATTTTTTAATCAGGAGTCACTGTGAATGGAGGTTCTCCTCTTATTTCTTTCAGATAAGCTGCAATGTTGTGCATAGTATCGATCCAGATGCCATTTGCAGGATCTGATGCATATTTGCATATTGCTTCAATAATGGCAAGCGAAGTGGTTTGAAATCCTCCTTCATTCATCTCGTGACCCGCAAAAATCAGCCACATGCCTTTGCTTTTTGACTCTTCAATAAAGCTTATTACCTGCTCAAAGGATTTGCCATCCAGTTCCATCCCAGTGAGTTGCGACATATCGCAAAAAGCAGGATCATTTGGGCCCTCACTAAGCCATCCACGTCCTGTTTCAAACTTTGCTGAAATCACAGGTACATAGCTTCTGGTCATTTGTCCTCTCCCGATAAATGTTTGCCCGCAAGGATATGCAAATGAGATCGGTTGAATACCCAGCATCTGTTTTATTAAGTAACTGGCTGAATCCAGTTCTATCTCCATATCCTCAAGAGTGTAATCTTCTAACGCATTATCCCTTGACCAGGCAAAATTACCACTACAAGGATGTTTAAGAGTATGATTACCGATGTCATGACCGTCGATGATTGCCTTTTTCCAGGCTTCCAATCTCTGTTTCACATTGTCAGGTGACAGGTAAAAGGTTGCTTTTACCCCGTACTGATCAAGCAATGGAATACCTTTGTCAACTTGAGACAGGCGAGCATCGTCAAAAGTTAGACTTAATCCCATCTTCTTTCCTTCCGGCCAATGAAAATCAGTCCTTTTTTCAACAGTTTTGACTTGATAAGACTGTGCCTGACTGATACCAACAACCATTGTAAAAACCAAGGTACTTATAAAGGCTGTCAGAAGATTACGGATTTTCATATAATAGTTGATTTATTTGTTTTGGTTTACATTGAGAAAAAGGAATGTCAATGCACTGGTAGTTCTAAGGTTTTTGATTAATAAAAATAACAATTTTATCATTATGTAGAAAAATTTACAAATTATTACTCTTAAAATATTAAATATCAATCAATTATATAATACATTCAAATTTACAACCATAAAACTGGCAGGATAGTCCACAGTTGATTTTGCCCTGGAAATTGTAATTACCCTGTCTTCAAGAGGTTGCCGCATAACTTCCAGTACGGTCCGTTTGAACTCCGGAAGTTCATCGAGAAATAAAACACCGTTATGACCGAGTTAAATCTCATAGGGTTGTGGGAAAGTGCCCCGCCTACGAGTGCCACATCTGATATCGTAATCATATTTGTTTGCTTCACTGGCAAAAATCGTATCAAAAAGAATCACCGAACATATTAATGCAGTATTTTCACACTTTTATTACTAAGAGAACAATTTATAGATAATATCAGGAGGATAATTTATGCTCTATCGTCAACTTAATAAAACAGGGATTGATCTTTCGATTCTAGGATTTGGGTGTATGCGGCTCCCTACAATAGATCGTAAACCTGAAAAGATTGACTATCCAAAAGCAACCCAATTGCTCCATTATGCAATAGACCATGGGGTTAATTATGTTGATACTGCCTATTTTTATCATGCGGCAGTCTTCGGACAAAGTGGTGAAAGCGAGCCCTTTGTAGGTGAGGCTCTTTCAGGAGGATGGCGAAAAAAAGTGAATCTGGCTACCAAGATGCCACTTTTTCATCTTAGACATAAGGAACAGATGGATACATATCTCAAAGAACAATTGGAAAGACTGAAAACAGATTATTTAGATTTCTATCTCCTGCATGGACTTAATGGTGAAGTATGGGACAGGATGAAAGATCTTGGTGTACGCGAGTTTCTGAATAAAAAGAAAGCTGAAGGGAAAATCATGTTTCCTGCATTTTCATTTCATGGAAAAGCTGAAGATTTCATACGGATTTGCGACGAATATGACTGGACCTTTGCGCAGATACAGTATAACTATATGGATATTGATTTTCAGGCAGGATATAAGGGCCTAAAATATGCCGCTGACAAAGGGATCGGGATAGTAGCTATGGAGCCGTTGAAAGGCGGTAAGCTTGCACAGGAGCTTCCTTCAGAAATGACCTCAGTCTTAAATACTTCTACGATTAAAAGGAGCCCTGCGGAATTGGCATTGCGCTTTGTGTGGAACGAGACCGGCGTATCAAGCCTTCTGTCAGGTATGAACAGCATGGAGCAAGTGATGGAAAACATAAAAGTTGCTAATGAAGGAATTCCGAATTCCCTCGGCAAGGATGAATTATTAATGTTTGAAACATTGCGAAATGTGATGGGCACAAAAATTAAAGCAGATTGCACCGACTGCCGATATTGTATGCCATGCGCATCCGGAGTTGATATTCCTGAAGTATTGGCTGCTTTAAACAACGCTGCCGTTTGGAATGACCCAAACCCATGGCTGACAGGTTACATCCTTATAAATGGCAAAGCAGGCAAGTGTACTGAATGTAAGGAATGTGAGGAAGTATGTCCTCAGGAGCTTCCAATATCAACTCTTATGAAAGAAGCTGTTTCTTTATTCAGGGAATAAGAAAAATAAGGAAAAGGCAAAAGGGAAAAATATCAGAAACCATGAACTTCTTTCTTCGGTCCTATCCCCAATATTACCTTTATCTCTTCCAAAGATATATCCACTTCATTAGATTGATCGACAGAATATATTACAGTCTTCCCTGAAGTTTCATCTAGCTTGATTGAAACAATATTTTCGATGTTAATAATAACATCTTTCCCCAATTGTTTGAATATTTTGAATGCCATTTTAGTATGATTTTTAGTTAACAGACAAAAATAATAAATATTTAACCGGGAATTCCCTGTCCTGGGGAACTTGTTCTGCGATAGCCTTAACATGCCCGTGGTGAAGCCCTGCAGGCGAAAGTGGGTTTAAGATAAAAGAAATATTCATAATCTGTTTAAAAGTTTATCTTTGAAACCAATAAATGCCCCTTCTTATAAAATGAAAGATTATGAAAACGTTAATTCTTGTTTTATTACTTGTAATCTTCACAGTTTCGGTGAACGCACAACAAAAAAACTCATTGATATTTGGGGATGCATTAGTGACGGATAAGAAGATGGAAAGAATCGGCACTGTATTAACAGTTATAGGTGGCGTGACATTATTTGCCGGTAATATAATGTATTGGAAAACATATAATGATTACAGTAATAATGACCCACCAAAAGATAAAGTGCGTACATATGGTCATGTTATGCTTGGCGGACTTGGAATAATGGCTGTCGGAATTCCTTTATGGGCAACCGGAAAGGCAAGAGAACGGCATATTAGAATTGAAGCTGAACTGGTTAAGTTTAAAGGATTTGCTTCTGCAAATGGCGTTGGACTAAAAATAAGATTTTAAAGCGTAAATGGGTCCTGGGGTATTTTGCTTGTTTTAAGATAATATTATAATACCTTGTGTGCTCGAATCATGAAGCGTTATTTCAATACAAAAAAATAAAAACGTGAAAAAACAATCCGGAGTATCAGAAAGCAGAAGGAATTTACTGAAAGGGATAGCACTCCTTCCCTTTGTTGGCAGCTATTCACTCGCATCAGCAGCTGCTCGTATATTATCAAAAGATCAGGGCTACCTTACTGAAGAGGCAAAGATTTCTTTAAAAAATCTTAAAGGTGTACTGCCAAAAGGTAAGCTGGGAAAACATGAGATCAGCAGGCTTATAATAGGATGCAATCCTATGGGCGGATGGTCACATTCAAGGGATCTTTCTTATGTCGGGCAACTTAGCAAACACTGGCATACCGAAACAAAAATGAAGGAAACATGGGCAATTGCTGAACAGGCTGGTATCAACTTTTGTAACCTTGTGGAATTTCAATACAAGGCATTTAACGAGTACAAAAAGGAAACCGGAAGTAAAATGTTGAACAATTGCCAATGCTCTATCGGTCAGCCAGATGACAGGCTCGCTCCTGTTAAGAAAGCAGTCGATGATGGTGCTGATTTTATTTATATCCAGGGAGAGAATGTTGACGGATTGGCAAAAACCAATGCTATTGATGTTTTACTGAAGACTGTTGAGTACATCCGAAGCCAGGGTCTCATTGCAGGTGTTGGGGCACATTCAATAAAGAGTATCCAGGCTTCTTTAAACATAGGTGTTAAGCCAGATTTTTACTTTAAAACTTTTCATCACGACAAATACTGGTCAGCCACTCCGCATGAATACAGGAACGAGTATCCAAATTATCCGATGACACCAATAACAGATCGTAATCAGTGGAATGATAATATGTGGGATCAGTTTTATGAGCAAACCATTGATACATTCAGGTCCATTGATGTTCCGTTCTTTGGCTTCAAAGTATTGGCTGCCGGTTCAATACAACCGGCAAATGGAATCCGTTGGGCTTATGAGAACGGTGCCGATTTTGTATGTCTTGGAATGTATGATTTCCAGGTGGTGGAAGATGTTAATACAACCATTGATATATTGGGAAGTCTTGGGAAACGTGAGAGACCCTGGTATTCATAAGGACCTGAATCTTTGTCGTGAGTGATTCTGCTTTGCTGAAGAGTTGAAAAGTTGAAGAGGTTTGAAATTTAAATGCCCTATTCTAAGGGCATTACAGGGAAATAATCCACCTTAGTGATTTGAAATACAAATCATCTTTTTATGCTAATATGTCTCTGTTCCAACTGTTTTATTAATCTCTAAATGATTTCTGACAACTTTATCGGGTGATGTGAGCTTAAATGTCACGAAGGAAGTTGCTTTTTGAGGATTGGCAGATACAGATCAATCATATTATTCCTCATCATAAATCACATTATTCAGGATTTCGTATGGACCATAGTCGGTAATAAGTTCGTGCAGACTATTATAATTAATCTATTCATAACCCAATCTTAATATGTTTTTAATCTGATTCAGTTACATAAGAAATAAATTCGTGTTAAATATAACAGGCATTTCTAAATGAACCTCGTTTATGAAATAAAACCCTTTGAATATGGAAAATCTAAAAGTTATCCAAAGTCAAAATTTATTTAACTATCAAATAAATAATGCAGCCTACAGTAATGGTGAAAGATCAAACTGGATAGGTAGGGAAAAAACGTTTTCTGAGATTTTGTCTTCGGAAGGTTGTAATAATTTCGTAGATTATATTGAATTGTTAGGCTTTAAAAATGATCCTAATATGGTTGTCCTTTCTTCCAAACATCATTATTATTATGATCAGGAAGAATTGAAAAACGTTAATACCATTACTAACCTCAAAGAACTTAAGCAGACAAAGCAGATTAAGAATTTTCTTCAATCAGTTCGTTACGTTTTGCACCAAAGAGGCAATTTGATCGGGTATTTTACTGATAGTACTCAACATAAAGGTTTTAGGTCAATTCTTAATTCGTCTGATTCTGATACGACAGAAAATGGTGTCAGTTCAATGAATCCATTATTAAAAATGATTTTTAACATAATGGGGGCAGCGATAAACATAAACTTGACGAAAAAAAGCGTCAGACTAATGCTGGAAGATAATGGTTTTAAAGTTCTTGACATGACTGAATTTAATGGTCAGACATATTTTCATGCTCAAATAGTATGAACAATTTGTAATTAACCATTCAATCAGGTCACTGTAATCTCAACTTTACTTATCTCCGTACCCTGTTCCTGATTGGCACTATGACTGCGTTCTACTGTGTTCCATATAAAACTTCAACTAGTATAATGTTTACTTTGTGATAATAGTGGTATAGCTTTTGAATGCCGGATCATTTGCATGTTGAAGGGAGTTGAAGACAAAAAAAAGCTGAAGAGAGTTGAATAAAAATGTCCTGAAATATTCAATATTCAGGACATTCTTTTGAAGTAATATAAATTAGTATTTTCTTTCAAATCAATTTTTTACCCGGGTATATGTTTCAGTTACAACTGATTTGTTATTCACTATTTGATTTCGAACAACCGAATCGGGTGATTTGAATTCAAAGGTCACTTTTGAAGTTGCCAGTTTAGGATTGGCGACAAATTCAAATGGAACTTGTTCCCATGTATTTTTCGTTGTGAACCATGATGCCTCAAGTGTAATGTTTGGATCATCTTTCGTGAGTCCTGCAACCACGAATTTATCACTTTTTTTGTCATATCCCCATAGTTGCTTCACTTCAAGCCAATTTTTTCCCTGAGCAACACCCTTGAGATTGAATTCCATTCCACCATTTCCGTAAGATTTAAATTCTGCTGTAAAAACTGTGTCTTTAGTACTTTCACTTTTCCAGGTGCCTATTAACTGTTTCATCAATTCAACCTGGCTTAGTCCAGTTTGTGTAGTTTGTGCTTGTATTC
>JADGPU010000136.1 GCA_017882305.1 Bacteroidales bacterium
ATCAGGAAGGGAGTCCATGCCACAATCCTGAACTGAAGTGGTGTGGCGACAAACCTGTGAGCTGTCACATAAAAGAGGTACTGTTTAAGATCCATTCCGACTCTTATCCTTCTTGCTCCTGAAAAGTAGAAAGGTATAACGTGCAATAATTCATGTACGGGGATACATAGAAGGGGAAAAATCACAATTCCGAGGACCGAATGAAAAAGAATATTTTTAAAGAGGAAGTAACCAGCAATATTTAATCTCACTTTAATTGCTATACCAAGAAAAATAAGACATACTGACCAGAAAAAAACCATCAATGTTGATTTTCTTCTTATGTAATCAAGTACAAAAGTTATCAGTTCGCTATAAGGAATTGCTAAGATTTGCCGGTATCTCGTCTTATCCTCAAGGTCTTCCACCTGTAATGCCATAAAAGAAGCTTTTAACAAATGTACCTTTTTGTAAAAGCATTACAAAGGGAAATTAAGCATACGTATTTTTCAATAATACTCTGTGTTATTTAGGAAAATTAAGCCTGCTGACAATATCCATAAACCTTGGATCATCAAATAGTGGTTTAAAAATCCAAAATGCCTGTATAAAAGGTGTATAATCTGCGCGGAGCTTATAAACAACTTGAAGGGCATCAATAGCTTTGTCTTTTTTTCCAAGAGCGGAACAAATTTCAGCAACACCCCAGGCTGACCACCACGAATCCATGTTTTTTTCCATCCCTTTGACAACTTCCAGGGCTTTATCCTTCTGCCCGGCACGGGCATAAGCAATACCTAAGCCATCTTCGAAATCAGGACTTATGGCTAATCCCTTCTTGTGTGTTTCAATTGCTTCATAATACATTCCCATTTCAGCATATGCTGACCCCATAACAAAATATGCCATTGTATAATTAGGATCAAGCTGAAGTGTTTTACGTGCTTCGTTTATTGCTTCCTCAAAACGGCTGGCAAATAAATAAAGCCAGGAAAGGTATCCCTGATATAATGTTTCAGTTGGAGCTATTTCAACTGCCTTTTTCATCTCGGCAAATGCATCATCAATCTTATAGATTCTTGAATAAAGGGTACCGGGGATCAAAGAAGCGCAATTTAACCATCCTAAATGACAGTGGGCAAAAGCATCATTTGGATTCAACTTAATGGCATGTTTAAGATATTTCTCACCCTGACCAAAATTCCAGCCTTTGTAAATATACCAATGCCCCAGAAGTGCATATGCCTCTGCCTGTGTCGAATCCAGCTCAAGCACTTTAAGTGCATAATCTCTGGAACGGTTAGGAGCATCGGTACCAAGACCTGCTCCATGTCCTGCATCACTGTAACCACGTGCAAGTCCAAGATAAGGCAGTGGGTCTAAAGGATCGAATGCCATTGCTTCATTAAAATACTTTAATCCTTTTTCAAATCCTTCCGGAGTCATCTGTTTCATATAAAAGTTTCCCAATTGGCAAGCTTTTAGCAGATCCGTATTGTGCTTTTGAACAATGGTTATACTTTTCGATTCCAGCGTTGTCAGCTTAATTTGAGCAGCTTCAACAATTTTATTTATAATATCCCGGTAAATTTCACTGAGGTTATTCCATTTGTATATGAATATTGAGCTCCAAATATTTCTCTCCTCAGGAAAAGCTTCAATTAATCGTACTTCAACCTGAAGATTGTCTTCGGTTCCTTTAATTGCTGATTGAATTAAGCTATTTACAATTAGCTTCTTAGCTATTTGCTGTATTGGTTCTTCACTATTCCTGAATTGTAATGTAGATTGATCTGGCCTTACAATCAAGCTGCTTATACCATTAAGCTTGCCACTTATATCGCTCTGAATGGCATCAGCAATATACTGCAACTCAGGATTTCCCGTAAGATTTGAAACTGGTAGAACAGCGATTGCTTTTTTAATAAGCTCAGCAGTTGATAATTCATTATTTGTTTTCCGGACAAGTTTTGGATAAAAGAAAATCAGTGATAACAATAACAGCATTCCAAATGATGCTAATATTATTGCAGTTCTTGATAATCTCTTCCTCTGCAGAGGTTTTTCAGTAAATTCTTGCCCCTGGTCTTTGTTATAATCTGAAATGTCCTTAGTTTGATAGGATTTTATTGCTCTTTTTTTCGGATCGGGATGAAGACCGTATATAATATCTTTTACTGCATTTGCCACTTTGTTGATCTGATCCCTATAGAAAGTTTTGTTAAGGTTTTTATCCGGATTATCGGTGGGTTTTAAGGGCCTGTTCACCCCTGAACTCTTGTAGATAAACTCAATTGACCGAAGCCTGCAGCCCAGTTCCTTTTCAAGCAGTTCTGTGTCAGAAGCATCTAGGTCATGGATTTTTACAGGAATAATCCTGCTGCAGACATTTCCGCTTTGAAGTTTTATATCCCTTCCGAACTGATCCTGACCAGCCAATTTGTTAAAAGCAATAAATTCATTCTGCCATGCAAAGCTGGCTGGATCGCAGTAGGTCTGTGAAATTATTGGTACGAAAACCAGGGATTTCAGTTTAGTCTCGAGACTTTTATCCACATTGTGGATTTCAAGAAGTCCATCATGAGGATTCTCGTCGAAATAGATTGAAACATCTTCTTTAAAAGTAGCTTCAATCTCATTTTTCAAATGGTCGACAAACTCCGTTACCCATCCGTCATACTTATTGTCTTTTTGGCGGTAGCTAATGAAGATGTCGTATTCGTAACCCGGTATAATGCTCGACATTGCATATGGATTAGTTTATACATTCTTCAGGGCTGGTTTATAAATCTTTACCAAAATTAAACCTTATGTTTACCAAAAGCAAAAATAATTTTTAAACCTCTTTATGAAATTCCAGACTACTCGCTGAACTTTAATACTGATATATTAAATGGCCCATTATTTGATACATTTGCAAAAACAATCTGTTTGTGAGGCTGATATCTGTAATACTGGTTTTCTTTCTTTATTTCGCTGAAACTAAAGGACAAGTTGATTCCTTAAAACAGAGCAACGATACTCTTCAGGGAAGATCTTACCTGCTGCAGAAGGTGAACAGGGATGGAGTGACATTGCCGGAAGTTGAAATTAAAGAAGTGACTGTTTATGCCCATCCTCAATTCCCTAAAAAAAGCGACTATCGTAAATACGAAAGACTTGTCTATAACCTGAAAAAAGTTTATCCCTATGCATTACTCGTGAGGAACAGGTTAATAAAGGTTAATGCGGATATGAGTAATATTAAAAGTGATAAGGAACGTAAAGACTATTTGAAGAAGGTGGAAAAGGATGTTTTTGCAGATTATGAAGGAGACATAAGAGATATGACTATTACCCAGGGTCGCTTACTTATTAAGCTGATTGACAGGGAGACGCAGAACACATCATATACACTTATAAAAGATTACCGTGGGAAACTTGCCGCCGCTTTCTGGCAGGGAATTGCCCGTATTTTCGGGACAAACCTTAAAGAAGAATACGATCCAACTGGTGATGATGCTCTAATCGAATCAATCATCCTGGAGATTGATGCAGGCAGGCTTTAAGTAAAATCCTTAGTCAGAATTGATAAAATGAAACGCATTTTTATCGCATTGAAAGTTGAGGCTGGAGAGACTCTTTTATTTATGATCTCCTCGCTTAAATCAGTTCTGATCAAAGACACTGTAAAATGGACTAATCCCGATAATATTCACATTACTCTTGCCTTCCTCGGTGATACAGACGGGAAAATGATAAAACCTATAAGTTCAATGTTAAAGGAAAAATGTAATGGATCAGGGAAATTTGAATTGATTCTTAAAGGATCGGGTGTCTTCAGGAATCTGAGTGATCCGCGTATTATCTGGACGGGTATTGAACCATCTGAAAAATTGATGCATCTCAATGAGATTATTATGAATGGACTGAAGGATTTGTCCATTAAGATGGAGGGGCGTCCTTTTAATCCTCATCTGACAATCGGACGAATAAAACATCTGAATGACAAGGAGACACTTAAAGCCGTAATAGAACAATATCAAAATTCTGAAATACAATTAATTCCGGTTAATGAGGTTATCCTTTACGAAAGCATCCTGCTTCAATCAGGACCCGTATATAAACCCATTGCCAAATATAATCTGGAGTAATATTAAAAGTTCATCGGGTTTCCTTAAGAAATGAGTGCGACTTCAGTCCATTGCTGTCCTCATTTTTTATATTTTTGTCGAAATAAAATATTGATCCTGTAGATCATATGACAGATACATTTGAAGCAAAGGGCAAACGAAAAAAACTTGTAGCAGAACTCCGGCAAAAAGGGATCTCGGATGAAGAAGTACTGAGAGCCATTGATAAGGTTCCCCGACATCTTTTTATGGACCCTGCATTCCTCATTCATGCGTATGTCGATAAGGCTTTCCCGATTACATCCGGCCAGACTATATCACAGCCATATACAGTTGCAGTTCAATCTTCTTTACTAAAAGTAAAAAAAAGGGATAAAATTCTTGAAATAGGGACCGGATCGGGCTATCAGGCAGCTATACTTGCCGAAATGGGAGCAAAAGTTTATACTGTCGAACGTTTCCGGGAGCTTTTTGTAAAAGCCCAGAGAATTTTAACCTCCCTTGGATATTCTGCAGATTTTTTCTATGGTGACGGATACGACGGGAAGCCCCAGTATGGCCCTTTTGATGGTATTATTATCACTGCCGCCACCCCTGACGTACCTGAACTGCTCCTTCATCAACTTAAAACCGGCGGACGGCTGGTTGTACCTCTGGGTGATTCAATTTCGCAGGTTATGACTGTTGTGCAACGTATCGGACCTGATAATTTCGAGTATTCCGAACATGGGAATTTTGTTTTTGTACCTATGTTGAAAGGAACCGTAAATGGAAAATAATATATTATGAAAATTTATAAACTTGTTTTTTCCCCGATTGAGGTAAACACCTTTGTACTTGTTGATGACGCGGGCGATTGTGCTATAATTGACTGCGGTTGTTACGATAAGCAGGAATCTGAAAGGCTTGCGCATTTCATAAAAGATAAAAGTATTAATCCGGTTTTATTGTTAAATACGCATTGCCACCTCGATCATGTTTTTGGAAACAGGTTTATTCTGGAAAGGTATGGCTTAAGAACTTTTTCAAGTGAATTAGATGAAGTGAACAGAAAAAATGCGAGCCAGCACGCTCTGCTTTTTGGTCTGACTATGGAGAATCCCCCTGAACCTGCCGGCTTTATATCAGATAATCAAATTGTTGCGTTCGGAACAACGGAACTTGTAGCTCTTCATGTTCCTGGTCATACTTCGGGAAGTCTTGCCTTTTACAGCGAAAAGAACGATTGTGTTTTTGCAGGTGACGCTCTATTTGCTGGTAGCATTGGACGAACGGATCTCCCAGGCGGTGATTATAATACACTTATAGAAAGCATAAAGTGCAAATTATTTGTTCTTCCTCCTTCAACAGTCGTATATTCCGGACACGGAAATGAAACAACCATAGGAAGGGAAATGAAATCAAATCCATTTTTTCATGAATAATATCCTGTTAATTCTGCGTTCTAATTCTTAATATTATCGTTTTATTGATTTTCTTCGTTTACCACGGCCCCAAGGCCTGCCTGCCGGTAGGCAGGAGAGCGAAGAAAATCAATTTACTCCCAGGGGGTTGAAGTAAATAAATTGATTTTAAAGCAAATTAAAATAAAATATATGCTATCAGATAAATTCATTAACCGACATAATGGACCACGTGAACATGAGTTGTCACAAATGCTGAAGACTATAGGCGTTAATTCGCTGGATGAGCTGATTGAAAAATCAGTTCCACGATCTATTATGCTTGAAAAGCCACTTAGACTTCCGGAAGCAATGAGTGAATTCGAATATCTTAATCATATTAAATCTATCGGGCGGAAGAACAAAATGTTCCGTTCATTCATCGGACAGGGATATTATGGTGTAGCTCTTCTGTCGGTAATTATCCGGAATGTACTTGAAAATCCTTCGTGGTATACATCTTACACTCCTTATCAGGCTGAAATCTCGCAAGGTCGCCTGGAAGCTCTTCTGAATTTTCAGACCATGATAATTGAACTAACCGGTATGGAGATTGCTAATGCATCATTACTTGATGAGTCAACTGCAGCTGCAGAGGCTATGATAATGATGTTTAATGCCAGGTCGAGAGCATCAGTTAAAGCCGGATCTAATAAATTTTTTGTCGATGACGATATTTTCCCTCAAACCATGGATGTGATAAAAACACGTTCAAAACCACTTGGAATTGAACTTGTTACAGGAAAGTACACCACAGTTTCTTTTAATGAATCTTTCTTCGGATCCTTAGTGCAGTACCCTTCAGCTTCAGGGCAGCTACGGGACTACAAAGCTTTTAGCGATCTTTCTCATACAGCAGGGGCTCTTGTGGGGGTGGCGGCTGATCTTATGAGCCTTGCTCTCTTGACCCCTCCGGGGGAGTGGGGTGCCGATATTGTTGTCGGTTCAAATCAGAGGATGGGCCTTCCCATGAGTTTCGGAGGTCCGCATGCAGGATATTTTGCTACTAAAGACGAACTTAAAAGAAGTATGCCCGGAAGAATTATCGGGGTATCGGTTGATGCCCAGGGAAACAGTGCGTTAAGGATGGCTTTACAAACACGTGAACAGCATATAAAAAGGGAGAGAGCTACCTCAAATATCTGTACTGCTCAGGCACTTCTTGCTACAATGTCGGGTATGTATGCACAATACCATGGTCCGGAGGGATTGAAAAATATCGCAAAACATATCCATAATGCGGCGTGTACACTAAGTTTCAATCTTAAAGAATCTGGATTCAGGCAAATAAACTCCGTGTTCTTTGATACCGTAAAGG
The DNA here is from genome assembly GCA_017882305.1 of Bacteroidales bacterium. Lineage (GTDB taxonomy): Bacteria > Bacteroidota > Bacteroidia > Bacteroidales > VadinHA17 > LD21. The sequence goes on from JADGPU010000136.1 coordinate 6,852, forward strand.
TAAGCCCGGGAGTTGGCGTACCAATAGAAACAATTAAAAAGCTAGCTCTTGAAGCAGAGATGAATTTCTATTATCCTGATGATGATACAGTGATTATCAGCACTGATGAGATAACAACAATAAAAGAAATAGACACCATCGTAAACATTTTTGTGAGAGCGGCAGGGAAAGAACGGGTAAAAATCAACTCTTACTGCCACTGTGAAATTCTTGAGGAGAAGTTTTTGAGAAAGTCATCTTTCCTTGAGGGAGGAGCCTTTAACAGGTACCATAGTGAGACAGAAATGATGCGGTATATCAAGATGCTTGAAAGAAAAGATTTTTCACTTACTCACTGCATGATCTCACTGGGTTCCTGCACTATGAAGCTTAACCCAGCAAGTTCGTTGTTCGCGATGAGCTGGCCTGAATTTGGGAATATTCATCCTTTCGTTCCAAAAGATCAGGCACAAGGCTATTATCAGATTATGGATGAATTAGGAGAGGCGCT
>JADGPU010000051.1 GCA_017882305.1 Bacteroidales bacterium
AGATCGTCAAGAATGCCCCATTCTCTGGAGAAGGCTTCAAAATACCCACCAAGACTGGTGTCATAACTGTATTTCTCAATCAACCTGAACAGATCGATGGCTTTTTCGAGGCAAGTATTATCATTTGTTATCCGGTAGTACTCTGACAGTCCATAAATTGCAAATGCCTGGGCATATATCTGTTTTTTGCCGTCTTTCATCTCTCCTTTATGGTCGAGAAGCCAGAATACTCCGCCAAATTCCTTATCAAAAAAATGCTTCAGAAGATAATCTTTTGATCTTTCAGCAGTTTTGAGATAATCAGGGTCCTTCAGAACTCTGAAAGCCGACGAAAAGCTCCAAAGAATCCTTGCGTTTAGAACACATCCTTTGTCAGCATCATTATATACTCGACCTGAACCATCTATTCTTCCATAGAATCCGCCATCTCGGGAATCGATCATCTTCCCCATCCAGAACGGCAGAATATTATCACAAAGTTCTGATTTTACTTCAGATTTAAGTGTTCCGAGTCTGAGAGGAATTGGGTACATAGAATTGCTCATATTATCTCCTCAGTCTTTTTTAACTGATTCTCTTCTTACTTCCAGTTCTGCGCTTATAGTTAACATCTTCTTCTCACTAAGTGGATAAATAAACATAAAGAATGCTCCCAACAAGGTTCCAATTGCCGGGAAGAAACTTAGCATCATTTTTATACCTGTCTGAGCTTCAGCTGTTTGAACAACATTTGCCTTGAATCCATAATATCCAAGCAGCCAGCCTGCAAGTGCACCACCAAGAGTCCATCCGAATTTCTGAGACATTGAAGATGCAGAGAATACGAGACCTGTAGCACGTCGCCCCGTTTTCCATTCTGAATAGTCAGCTGCATCAGCATACATCGACCAGACCAGAGGAAAGATAATGCCCGCACTCATACTGATTAAAAACTGAAATAAGAATATGAGGCTGACACTGTTCCTGTCGAGCCAATAAAAAGCAATACTGAAAACTGCAGCAAAAAGCATGGCATATAAGAAAGTATATTTCTTCCCAATCCTGTCTGAAACAGGTTTAGCAAGAATTACTCCGATAATATTGGCAGCTTGCCCCAGGACAAAATATAGACTGCTGAGTGTAATTGTAAGATTGATAGCTTTAATTGAGAAGGCGCTTTGTCCCTGGATATAGTATTTGAAATAATAGATAGCTGCTCCGTCGCGGATAGAATTAAAAAATATAGCTGCGATACCTGCACCCAGCAGAATGAACCATGGAGAATTATGCAGCAGGTCGTTAAGGTCTTTTTTCAGGGATGTCTTTACTGTTGCCGGTTTAATACGTTCCCGGGTCCACGAAAAAGTGAACATGAAGAATGTTATCGCTATAACGGCAAAAACCACAGCGGCCAGCTGCCATCCGAGCTGAAGGTTAACTCCTCCTTTTCCGAGCTTACTGAAGATATCAACCAAAGGTTCGGCGAGTGCAAGTACGAGAAGACTTCCGCCAAAAGCAAAAATAAATCTGAAAGTAGCCAGACTGGTCCTCTCTTTTCCGTCGGCAGTCATGACTCCCATCAGGGATGCATAAGGTACATTGATCATAGAATACACCATCATCATAAGGGAATATGTAATGAATGCGTAGATCACCTTTCCTGATTGTGCAAATGAAGGGGTTGTGAAAGTAAGTACTCCAATAATTCCAAATGGTATGGCAACCCATAACAAATAAGGTCTGAATTTTCCCCATCGGGTTTCGGTACGGTCGCCAAGGATCCCGACAAAGGGATCGAAAGCGGCATCCCAAATCCTTGTGATGAGGAACATCGTGCCGACAAGAGTTGCAGAAATCCCGAAAACATCTGTATAAAAAAACATCAGGTACATTGAGAATAGTTTCCAGAACATGGAACTAGCGGCATCACCAAACCCATATCCGATCTTTTCTTTAAGTTTCAGTTTTTGTGAGATCATAGAGATAGTTATAAAGCGCTTTTAAAAAATTATTATTTCTTATCCTGTAATTTCAGGTTCCTGTTGATCAGATTTTTCAGCGTCTCAACTGAAGCAGCGGACCGTAACCCATCTGCCGGTGTATTTAAGCAATAATCAACAAGCTTTTCTACTGTTGAGGTTGCAACATGCATCCTGGTATCTGATGAAGCATAATAAATATAAACTGAACCGTCCTCATCGATAATCCAGCCGTTTGTAAACAATACGTTAGAAACATCACCGACTCTTTCTTCCCCTTCGGGAGCCATGAAAAAACCAGCAGGTTCTGCAATGAGATTTGAAGGATCCTTTAAATCAGTCATATAGAGATAAAGAACATATCTCAGACCGGCAGCGCAACCTCTCACGCCATGAGCCAGATGCAACCATCCTTTATCTGTTTTAACCGGATGCGGTCCCTCCCCGTTTTTCTGTTCCTTAATAGTATGATAATAGCGGAAATTAATGATTTTTTCCTCTTTTATTTCAGCATGTGTAATATCATCAATAAGTGCCCAGCCAATTCCACCTCCTGATCCGGCGTCAATAAATCCATCCTGAGGACGGGTATAAAGAGCGTACTTGCCATTGACAAATTCAGGATGAAGCACTACATTTCGCTGCTGACTCCGTGTTTTAAGATCGGGAAGCCGTTCCCATGTTTTGAGATCGTGGGTACGGGCAATACCTGCTGCAGCAATGGCGGAAGAGAGATCACCTGCTGTAGCTGAAGGGTCTTTCCTTTCAGAACAAAAGATCCCATAAATCCACCCGTCTTCATGTCTGGTAAGACGCATGTCATAAACATTTGTGTCAGGATTGTCAGTTTCAGGCATGGTAACAGGCCAATCCCAGAACCGGAAATTATCAACTCCATTGGGACTTTCTGCAATCGCAAAAAAAGATTTCCTGTCATTTCCTTCGGTACGAACAGCGAGTAGGTATTTCCCATTATATTTCATTGCTCCGGCATTAAACGCCGCATGTATGCCAAAACGCTCCATCAGGTGAGGATTTGTTTCGGGATTAAGATCATATTTCCAGAATAAAGGCGCATGATCTCCGGTAAGTACCGGATATTTATATCTGTGGAAGATTCCGTTCCCCGGTTCAATTCTTTCATTTACCCGGGTTAATAACCTCTGTTGTTCCTCGCTAAGGATTTTCAATCTTGATTTGAAATCTGTTTTCATGATAAACTTAATTTGTTGTCCTTTTCTACTTGCTTCTGACTATTCCTGATATTTAATTATTTATTAAAAATTCTGCTTCTATTTCAACCAGAAGGTTATCGCGGCAGATATCAGATTCGATAAAAATGGCGGGCACTTCAGGAAATCGTTCCTTGCAAATCGTCTTTACTTTGGCAAAATCTTTCTGATTCTTCACATAAACTCTCAGGAGAATAAATTTCCCCCATTCTATATCAGTGTTGGCTATTATTTGTCCGATTCTCTTTTGATCCGTTAGTTTGTTAATGTTGTCAATAGTTACAACAGTTTGTTTCTCAATATCTTCAATGCCAATGACGTCCTGCCCAATAATTGAAGCTGTACCTGAAACAAACAGTGTCGATCTCATTTTACCCGTGATAAGAAGTCCCCGCTCGAATTGTGGTGGATGTTTGACTGATATCCCTTTGCCGGTAATCCCTTTCAGTACATCCTGTCCGTATTCATAAGCATTTATCTGGTTTGGATTTTCAATTGGTTTAATCGTTACTGTTTCTTTAGCCATTATAGCACAAAAATCAAGACTGACTCCATCAAGTTTCATTCCGATTCCGGTGGCAGAAGGATATCCATGTATTGTCCGGTATTTTTGATAAACTTCGCTCCTTACTTCATTAAAAATCTGGTAATTCTGAAATCCTTTTTTAATTTCAAGAATATCCCCAATATAATTCCATTGACGCACCAGGTGGTTAAATGACATCCCTTCAGCATCAAGGATTGCTTTCATCTGATCAAATGCTGCTTCGGCTGCACTTCTGGTATCAGAATAGAAAAGACCGAAGCCGAGACCACAAGCCCATACCTCTTTGCCGGAATCTGATGAGCAAACTACATAAGGTATTGAATTCCAGATATTTGTTGTGATATCTGATGAATCAGCATCTGTATAACCTGCTTCAACTACAACTTTCCATGGTTTTTCAGGTGGTTGAACTGTAATATTAAAGGCCGGACATTGTTTACCAAAAGCATTTTGGATAGATTTCCCGATTTCTTTCCTGGCTTTTATATATGTTTCGTAATCAGGCAGATCTGTAAAAACATTCAATTTAATAAGTCTGAAGCCCGTTTCCCTCATATAAATAATCTGTTTCAGGCACTGCCTCCATTCCTCACTAAAATTTCCCATCTCTTCGGGCACAAATATTAAATATTTTCCAATCATAAAATATTAATTTTTTAATCAAATATATTAACGCAGGTACGGGTCGCGAGCCGTATCTGCAACATCATTTCATTTCATAAATTCCCGGTTCAGCAGCATCACCCAGGGGTACTGAATTTCCATAAAAATCTCTCAATGGTTGCACCAAACCAAAGATGGACTTAATATCCAATCCTTTATTTTTAAGCGGGGAATCTGGTTGCAAAGTATAACAATAAAGTTTTTCAAGCTGATATGGATCGGTTATATCAGTAAGCAACGGACCTTTTAATTTTGGATCTTTCTGCATGCCAGCATAGCGATTTTTCAGCATCTCCTGTCCTGTGGCTTTTGCCCATTCTGCAAGATTGGTGAAATTCATGAACTTACTTTCTCCACTTGTATTCCACCAGTCATTTCCAATAAATGTGCTGCCTTTGTTGACCCCGGCTATCGGATGATCCGAACCCAGGAAAATATTATTGCAGAATGTAAAGTTTTTATGTGCTGAAGAGTTTTCAAAACTGATTAGAGGAGTACCCGGATTATATACTATATTATTATATATCATACAATTTGCAAGTTGTTGAATATCATCCGATCCATTCCAAATGAAAATACTACCAGCCCCTTTGGTTGTTTGCGCATCATTTATACTGATACAATAACGGACTGTATTATTTGACCAATCAGATGCGCCCGCATATTGAAATAATCCATACCCTGCACCCTGGTTTTCATATGATAAACAAAATTGAATTACGGAATTGGTAACACCTCCATCGAGATCAAATCCTCCGCCATCCTTTGCATTTTTTGATGTTTTATTCCGGTAGCTGATACAGTGCTGGATTGTAACATGATCGCTTTCCCAGGTCCAGATTCCTACCGGTCCGTTTCCCTGCCTTGGCATATCCCATCCGTTATTTGTTGCGCTACAGTGATCAATTACCACACTGTCTGAAACACCAACCAGGATCCCATTGCCACTATGATTATCGAGATTTGTCGGATCACCCGGATTATTTTCAGCTTTGCAGTCCTGAATTATAATTTTGCCTGAAATATTCCTTGAAGAGCCCATAATGTTAATCCCGCAGAAACCATTATCAGAAGCAATAATTTTTTTGACCTCCATTTCACTGCAGTCGTAAAGATCAACACCTGACTTCTGAAATCCTTCTGCTTTTATATTTTCAATCTTACAGTTCCGGGAATGTGCGATTGATAAACCATTGGTTGTGTTGCCATTTTTTCTTCCATTCCCTTTGAAATCCAGATCTGTAATCCATATATTCTGACAGTTTTCAATTCTTATAGCTTCGCTTTTATTACCGTTAATTACTGCTTTGGCCTTACCCGCTGAATATATTTTAATTGGATCTGTATTTTTACCATTAATGCTGCTCAATACTAATGTCCCGTCAAAAACCTGCCCTCCAACGAAACAAATATTGGCAGGTTTTTTCTGAAGCCTCAGGTTAAGTTCCATAATTGATTTTATAGGCTTTTTGACAGTTCCCGGATTAATGTCATCGCCAACGCTGGCATCAATATAATAAACTTCTTTAGAATCAGGAATGCCTGCAACACTTAATTTCTTATCAGTCCTGAATGAATTGCAACTTATGACTGATGACAAAGATATTACCAGAATAAATATTAATATTTTTTTCATAGGCAGAAAGTCATTTAGGAGCCTGAATTGTCAAATTTTTCAAATTGTCAAATTTATAATATTTAAATTTTTGTGTAGAGACAGGTCTGAGACCTGTCTCTACGTAATTTACGGAATTAACGTAGGAAACCATACCATCATCTGTCCTGCACCACGATTATTCCACAGAGCATATGGAATTAATTTAACAGGTTCTTCACCGAGTATAGAGACTGGTCCGAGACCTGTCTTTACTTTACCATCCAATGTTTTCTTTATATGAACACCTGATGTTTTAATTACCTGTGTCCCTTCCAGAAGTGAAGGTTCAAATTCTGTCGTGAAAGCAGCATCCTTTCTTATTTCTAAATCCAGTACATTTCCTGTATTGTTTTCGGGCCATTCGGCACAGAAAATGACAGGGCCTCTCTGAAACGCGATTTTATCCTTGTCTTCCTGTACTCTATTGTCAGCAATAACTTTACGGACCGGCATCGGGAACTCAATATCAATTTTATCACCTGATTTCCATTCCCTGTAAATTACAGCATATCCGTCTACAATTTTAAGCTCCGAATCTTTTCCATCAATCATTAGTTTTATGGGTTCACTATCCCAATCCAAAAATTTATAGAGCCCTCCTGGCATAGCTTCGTTTTGGGCCCATCCCGGAATCCTGATCTTCAAAATAAAATTCCTGTTCGTCTCAGGATTTATTGTTATTTCAACCTTACCATCCCATGGGAAATTTGCCCTTTGAGAAATACCGATTTTTCTTTTACCAATAATGATATTGGCGTCATTTGAAATAAACAAATTGACATAAAGTTCTTTATCTGTCACAGCATACACATATCCGGGAATTGCAGGAACAAACCTGGCAACATTTGAGGGGCAGCATGCACAGCCAAACCAGGCCTGACGCTTATGCTGACCATTTGATTCAAGAGGGTTTGGATAGAAAAATCTGTCGGCTGATAAAGATACCCCTGAAAGCATGGAGTTATAAAGTGTTTTTTCAAGAATGTCTATATACTTCGACTGCCCATGTAAAAGGAAAAGCCTGTGATTGAAAAAGATATCACCGATTGAGGCGCAGGTTTCACAATAAGCTGACATATTGGGCAATATAAAAGGTTCTGCAAAACCTTCATTTCCACCTGTGGCTCCGATCCCTCCGGTCAGATACATTTTCCCACAAACAAGGTTTCCCCATATTTTGGTAATTGCGTTAAGATAAGCAGCATCATTTTCAATTGCAGCGATGTCAGCCATGCCGGAATACATATATGTAGCTCTGACAGAATGCCCTACAGCTTCAGTCTGATCAACAGGTTTCAGATTTGCCTGATTGTAAGACTGGCCATGAGGACCGCGGATATCGAGAAAAAACCTTGACAGATCGAGATACTTCTTTTCACCTGTAACTCTGTAAAGTTTAACAAGTCCCATTTCAATTACCTGGTGACCCGGGTATACCTTAACCCTGTCGTTGCCAAAATCCTTATTAACAAGGTCAGCCGATTTTAATGCTATGTTAAGCAGGGTTCTTTTCCCGGTGGCCTGGTAATGTGCCACAGCAGCTTCATAAAGATGCCCGAGATTGTAAAGTTCATGGCTAAGAACAGAATCCATTTCCCACCTGTTTTTGCTTGCCCACTCATGAAGTCCTTTACCACCATGCTTCTCCGCGATAGTTCGATTGGTATAAAGATACCCATCGGGTTCCTGTGCCAGGCCGATCTTATGGATAAGGGTATCGAGATACGCTTCAAGTTTTGGATCGGGAAATGTTTGAAGTGAATAACTGGCTCCTTCAATTATTTTATAAACATCCGAATCGTCGAAGGGGTATATTGTTTGAAATTTGCCGGTATCGAGACCTGCAGCAATTTCAAAATTTTTCACTCTCCCTGTCGATTCACAATAACCGAAAGCAATAGGAATTGTAACAGAAGCATTCTTTTTTATTCTCGGAGCCCAGAAATTATCAGTAAGCTTTACTGAAGTGAATGGAACTGGCTGAATAGGATAATCTTTACCAGGTGAAGCCTTTTTAGCGCATCCGGAAATTAACAATACTCCAGTGGCAATTGTAATAATTACTTGAATTAGCTTATTCATTTTATACTATTTTATCAGTTCTAAAACAACCACCGATTTTGATGGCATTGTAATACTCAAAATTCCGTCCTTTAGAGTAAATCCGTTGAATACAACAGGTTTTACTGTTTCCGGATTTTCAAAACTGTTATATGAATTCATTTCGCTGGCAGTCAGTATTTCTCCTGTAACCTTTTTAAATGAATCGCCTATCACAGGGCAGGTTATCATTATAGGTTTGTTGGGATTAAGATTTGCAAGTGAGATGTGTACTTTACCCTCTTTGTCAACAGATGCTGAAGCTGAAATAGCTGGTATCTTTTTGCTGCCATAAGTGTAATCTTCACATCTGAGGTCCAGGTTAAGGAGCTTAGACTCCTGATGTATCCTGAACATTCTGAAGACCCAATAGGTTGGTGTCAGAACCATTTTATCGTCCTTTGTAAGAATAACTGATTGAAGGACATTTACCATCTGAGCAAGGTTTGCAGCCTTGACCCTGTCGGCATGCTGGTTAAAAATATTGAGATGAATTGCTGCGGTTATAGCATCACGCAAAGAATTCTGCTGATAAAGAAAACCCGGATTGGTTCCTGGCTCAACATTGAACCAGTTACCCCACTCATCAACAACGAGTCCTTTTGTTTTCTGAGGATCGTATCGATCCATAATATCTGAATGTCCTTTAATAATGAAGTCCATCTGTAGATTCAACCTCATTGTTTCAAACCATTCTCTCTCATCGAATTTAGTAGCAGAGCCCTTAAAGCCCCATCCATCCACCACAGAATAATAATGTATTGATAATCCCTGAAACATTGAGCGGGTTCCTGCATCTTTCATCAATGTTTCTGTCCATGCGAAATTGTAATCGGAAGGACCGCAGGCAACCCGATAAAGTTGATTTCCGGCGTAGTTCCCCAGAAAAGTTGAATATTGCTTCATGGTGTTTGCATAAAACTCATCTGTCATGTTTCCGCCACAACCCCAGTTTTCATTACCGATAGCAAAATATTTTACTTTCCATGGTTTATCACGACCATTTTCTTTACGAAGGTTAGTCATTGGGCTAACAGCGTCGGAGGTAAGATATTCAATCCAGTCTGCCATCTCTTTAACAGAACCTGATCCGACATTTCCATTAATATATGCATCGCAACCAATCAGTTCAGTCAGTTTCATAAACTCATGTGTCCCGAAGGAATTATCCTCAGTAACGCCGCCCCAGTTGGTGTTTACAATAGAAGCTCTTTTTTCTTTCGGACCGATGCCGTCTTTCCAGTGGTAGGTATCTGCAAAGCAACCACCCGGCCAGCGGAGGTTAGGAACTTTAATCTCACGGAGGGCAAACAGAACATCATTTCTGATACCATATGTATTTGGTATTTTGGAATCGGGACCTACCCATAAACCTCCATAGATGCAGTTTCCCAGGTGTTCTGAAAAATGCCCGTATATATCTTTGCTGATCACCGGGCCCGGATGATTTGCAACAATCACTAACTGGTTAACAGATACAAGGTCTTCTTTCTGGGCATTGGTTTGAAAACCAGTCATTAAGAATAAAACTGTCAAAACAATGATAGATTTTTTCATTGAAATTATTTATTTATAAGATTAATCCCCTATTTCCCTTTGTGTTCCCTGGTGAATCCCTTTGAGTTACTTTGTGGTAAAAAATTTTAACTACAAAGGATCACAAAGGATAACACAAAGGTTCACAAAGGAGTCTGACTAAATTTGACTTTTCTCAATAAATGAACCAAGATCTTTATACTCTCTGAAAAGAGATTCATATTTCTGTGCTTTAACAGGATCAGGATGATATTCTTTTTCAAATCCGCCACCCATCGCTTTCTGTGCAGAAGGAATGTCTTTATGAACTCCCGCTACGACAGATGCAGCCATTGCTGAACCCAGGGCACATGTCTGTTCAGAGGCAGCAACTTTTATAGGCATGTTTAGAACATCTGCAACTATCTGCATTACAAAAGGATTCTTTTTGGCAACACCTCCGATAGCTATCACACCGTCAATACGTATCCCTTCAGATATAAAACGTTCATTGATCATTTTTGAACCGAATGCTGTAGCTTCGACCAGTGCTTTAAATATCCTGGGAGCATCAGATCCCAACGACAACCGGATAATTGCTCCTTTAAGAGCCTGATTAGCATCTGGTGTACGTCTGCCATTCATCCAGTCAAGAGCAATGATTGATGTTTCTTCAAGCGGCACTGATTCAGCTTGCTTGCTTAATTCTGCAATTAACGCCTCAGCAGTTTCTTCCTGGATTTTTTTCTTTGACTTTTCATCCAGCCAGTTCATCGCCGATATTATGTTGGTAACAGGCCACATTAATAATTTGCCAAACCAGGCATAAATATCACCAAAGGCTGATTGTCCTGCTTCCAGACCAAGCATTCCGGGGATAATAGATCCGTCAACCTGACCGCAAATCCCGGCAACAAGTTTATCTCCTGCTTCTGCCAATGGTGTCACAATCATGTCGCATGTGGAAGTTCCCATAACTTTGACAAGTTGATATGGTTTTATCTCTCCGCCAACAGCACCCGTATGTGCATCAAATGTACCCACACCGACCTTTACATCAGTTCTGAGACCTAGTCTCCCGGCCCATTCGTGTGAAAGATTCCCGACTTCAGTATCACACGTATAAGTTTTGCTGAAAAGTCTTTCTCTGAGACCGGATAGAACAGGATCTAGTTTTGTAAGAAATTTTTCATCCGGCAAACCATTGAAGTCATTATGCCACATTGCTTTGTGTCCGGCCGCACAACGGCTTCTTTTCAGTTGCAGAGGATCTGTTTTTCCTGTAAGCAATCCTGGTATCCAGTCGCAGTGTTCAACCCATGAAAAGGCATTTTTCCTTACTTCATCACTATGACGAAGAACATGAAGTATTTTGGACCAGAACCATTCCGATGAATAAATCCCTCCTTCAAATCTGGTAAAGTCGACCCCACCCCATGTTCTGGCCAGGTTATTGATCTCAGCGGCTTCCCTGACACCCGTATGATCTTTCCATAATACGAACATTGCATCGGGATCGGTTTCGAATCCATTCTTCATAGAAAGAGGAGTTCCTTCCTTATCGACTGCCACAGGAGTTGAGCCGGTAGTGTCAACAGTAATTCCTATAACGCTATTTACCACTTCCGGAGTTAATCCTTCAAGTGCCCCTTTTACAGATTGTTCGAGACCTTCAATATAATCAAGAGGGTGCTGACGAAACTGATTGATTGAAGGATCACAGAAGAGGCCTTTTTTCCATCTTGGGTACTCAAATACAGATGTTCCAACAATTTTACCATTGGTTGTATCAACAACTACTGAACGGACCGAGTCGGTACCATAATCAATTCCGATTACAAATTTTTTTGCCATATTTTAAATCTTATCATCGTTTTGTCCATAATATGCATCATTTCCATGTTTCCTTTTAAAATGTTTATCAAGAAGGAATTGACTTATCGGTTCTGTTTTCCCGAGCAGGACAGTATAAAATGCTATTCTTGCAATCTCTTCAAGAGCTACGGCATTATAAACTGCATTTTCAGTGTCGATTCCCCAGCAAAACGGCCCATGACCATTGACTAATACTGATGGAACTATTAATGGATCAATTTCTGCCAGTTTTTCAATAATAATCTTCCCCGTATTGATTTCGTAATCATTCTCCGTTTCCTTCTGTGTCAGCAATCTTGTACATGGAACTTCACCATAAAAATGGTCGGCGTGGGTTGTTCCAAATGGTGGGATTGCCTTCCCTGCCTGTGCCCAGGATGTTGCGTAAGATGAATGGGTATGCACTACTCCTCCCAATGAAGTATATGTTCTATATAGGAGCAGATGAGTTGGGGCATCAGTTGAAGGTCTATATTTTCCTTCCACAACTTTACCCTCCTGATCAATCACAACCATATCTTCTGGTCTCATGAAATCGTAGCTCACACCTGACGGTTTAATAACTATGAGTCCACTTTCTTTATCTCTTCCGCTAGCATTACCCCAGGTACGAATAACCAGTCCGTTTTCAACCAGGTCAAGGTTGGCTTTGTAAACAGTGTGTTTTAACTTTTCAAGCATCTTTTTTAACTTTAGTCACTCCGAACTCCAGGCATTTTAGGCACTTATATTCAGTTTACATCCAGATTGAAATAAAAACCATTCTGTTTTAATCTCTTATAGGTACCCTCATTAAACTTATAATAATAAGCTCCTTTTTTTGAAGTCTCTCTCTCTTTCTCATCAAGCTTTTCAAGAATTCCCATTGATAATATTTTTTTCCGGAAATTCCTTTTATCTATTTTTCTCTGATAAATAGCTTCATAAAGATCCTGAAGCTGTACAAGTGTGAACTTCTCTGGTAACAATTCAAATCCAACGGGCCTGATTTTTATTTGATTCTGCAGGTCAGTAAGTGCATGTTTGACCATTAGAGGATGGTCAAAGATCAAATCTGGCAACCTCGAAAGTGAACGCCAGCTTACCCCATTCTGTTCAGCTAGTTCCTTGTTAATATCCCTTATGGTAATGAGAGCAAAATAAGCTACAGAGATGACCCTGTCGCCCGGATCTCTGTCAGTTTCACCATAAGCATATAATTGCTTCATATAGACGGACTCAAGCCCGGTGAGCTTACGGAGAATTCGGCTGGCAGCATCATCCAGACTTTCATTTTTGTCAACGAATCCACCTGCAAGTGACCATCTGCCTTTAGCCGGTTCAACTATCCGTTTAAAAAGGAGAAGCTTAATCTCCTTCTCAAGAATATCGTAACCGAAAATAATACAGTCGACTGCAAGCAGATGTTTCGTACCATTTGAATAGATTTTCATTTTCTTCAAAAAAGGTTCTCACTCATTTAAAAAAGGAATCCGGTCCAAAACTTAAAATATCGCTTCGGAGATATGATAAAATATTTCATTCCACCTTAATTCATTTTTAAAGGAGGTAAGATCACACTTCTCACCGATAAGTACATATTCGATTCCCATCATGCCGGCAAAATCCTCAAGGTATTCTGAATTAATTGAAGTACTGAATCCGGTATGATGAGCTCCACCGGCCAGGATCCAGGCTGCGGCACCTGTCTTCAGATCGGGTAATGGCTTCCATAGGACGCTTGCCACAGGAAGGTTTGGCATATCAGGACATTTAACGACTTCAACATCATTCACTATCATTCTAAATCGGTTGCCAAGATCAATGACAGAGACGTTTATGGCACTTCCCGGAGCAGTCTTGAAAACAAGTCTGGCAGGATCCTCTTTCCCTCCGATTGAAAGCGGATGTATCTCAATTGAAGGTTTAGCGAGAGCAATTGTCGGGCAAACCTCGAGCATATGGGCTCCGAGAACTCTCATTCCTTTCGGATCGAAATGATAGGTGTAATCTTCCATAAATGAAGTTCCACCTTTCAGACCTATGGACATAACTTTCATTGAGCGTACAAGAGCAGCAGTTTTCCAGTCACCTTCAGCACCAAAACCGAAACCCTTGGCCATCAATCGTTGTACAGCAAGTCCGGGCAATTGTTTAAGCCCATGAAGATCTTCAAATGTTGTAGTAAAAGCCTTAAAGTTTCCTTCATTCAGGAATGCTTCCATACCAAGCTCAATCCTGGCAGCTTCTTTTAAGGTACCGGAAGAGGCTATGTTTTTAGTTAATTTATATTCTGATCCATATTCAGCTACCAATTTTTTAATTGCTCCCGGGGATACTTCATTTACGGACTTTACCAGGTCACCAATGCCAAAACCGTAAACTGAATAGCCCATTTTCATCTGGGCGCTTACTTTGTTTCCTTCAGTTACTGCGACATCACGCATATTATCTCCAAACCTTGCAACTTTCATATTAAGAGCATCATTGTATGCAGAAGCTGCTCTTACCCAGACAGCTATCCGGTCGATAGCTTCGGGATCCTGGTAATGGCCAACAACCACTTTCCTGTTCAATCTCATTCTCGTACTAATAAACCCGAATTCGCGGTCACCATGCGCCGATTGGTTCAGGTTCATGAAGTTCATATCGATTGATTCCCATGGGATATCCCTGTTAAGCTGAGTATGAAAATGAAGAAAAGGTTTATTAAGGATGGATAAACCCCGTATCCACATTTTGGCCGGAGAAAATGTGTGCATCCAGGCTATAAGACCAATGCAATTTTTTGAATTATTTGCTTCGGTACAAAGTTCAGTTATCGAATCGGGTGTAGTAAGAACAGGCTTAAAAACCACCTTCTGAGATATTTTTGGAGATTTTTCAAGAGCGGTAGCTATTTTGGCAGAGTCTAAGGCCACCTGCTTAAGGGTCTCAGGGCCATACAGATGCTGACTGCCGGTTACAAACCAGATTTCAGATTGTTTCAGATTTTTCATATTGATAATGTCTGTTAAATACTATTTAAATATATTATAATTAGTTAGTTAACTTTTACCAGAAATAAATATAGAACACCACACAAACAGCTATAACTACAAGAGAAGTAAGAATATCCCAAACATTCCAGCTATCGCGGGTTTCTTTAATCTGTTCCGGCGATTGCGAGAAATATGTAATTCCCTGTAATTGATGTTCACCGGCTTTTGGAGTGAACATGCTGATTACAACCATCAATAACATCGTAAAGAAGAACAGGAATATACAGAAATGGATCCAATTAATTTTAAGAATGCCGAAAATCCCTGTATGCAATGTTGGATCAGTAATCATTTTATGAGTTACAGCATCGAAGCTGGTCCCGGGGTCGAAAATCATTAAGCAAAGCCTGAAAAGACCAATTAATGCACCAATCAACAATCCCCATTCACCAGCTTTAGGTGTAATTTTACGGTTAAATACACCCATCAGGAATACTGCTGCAATCGCTGGCGCAATAAGCGATTGAACATTTTGCAAATACTCATAAAGTACAGAGCCAAGGCTTTTCATAATAGGGATCCAGACTAAACCTAGTACAACAACTGTAATTGTTGCAATACGCCCGATCACAACCAGATGATGTTCACTGGCATCGGGACGGTGGTTTTTATAGAAGTCAATTGTAAATAAGGTTGCGGATGAATTAAAATGTGCAGCCAGAGAAGTCATTAGGGCAGCAATAAAACCAACAACAACTATGCCTTTAACACCTACTGGCAATAATTTACTTACCAGGCTGCCATAAGCTTCGTTATTGTCAGTGAACATGAGAACTCCTTTAGCTCTCAGAGCAGCAGCTACAATACCCGGGATTAAGAATATAAATACCGGGAGAATTTTAAGAAAACCTGCAAAAATAGAGCCTTTACGTGCATTATTCAGATCTTTAGCAGCAAGTGCCCTCTGGACAATATGCTGATCGGTACACCAGTACCAGAAACCTATTATAGCAGCACCAAAAATCACACTGACTCCCGGGAACTTATCATACCAGGTGTCGCCCTGGTGATGAACAAGATGCATGTTTGTCATTCCGTTTCCGCTTGCATATTTTACAACTTCATGCCAACCATTTATAATACTTCCATCACCAACTTTTAGAAGAGCTAAAATAAGAATCGTGAAAGCACCTAAAATAAGAATAGGTGCTTGTATAACTGAAATTGTCATTATACCTTTCATTCCACCAAAGACAGTAAATATTCCGGTTAAAAGTACCAGACCGATAGCTCCGTACCAAAAATCAATACCGATTACTGATTGAAGGAAAATTCCACCGGTAAAGGCTGTGACGGAAACCTTTGTCAAGACATAACTTACAAGCGTGATAATCGAAAGTGTAGAACTTGTGTTTTTGTTAAATCGTTTTGACAGAAACTCAGGCATAGTAAATACCTTACTATGTGCATAAAAAGGTACAAATACCCAACCCAGAATCAATATCATCCATCCCTGCATCTCCCAATGTGCCATAGCCATACCACTCTCTGCACCTGCGCCGGAAAGTCCAACGAGATGCTCTGAACCAATGTTTGCCGCAAAAATTGCAGCGCCTACGGCCAGCCATGTTTCACTGCGCCCTGAAAGAAAATAATCGCTTGTATTGTCTTTTTTGTGCTTAATTACCCAGAATACAATTCCTATAAGGCATGAAAAAAATAAGATCAGTACGATCCAGTCTAATGTAGCCATAATAATTACTTTTTGTTATTATTAAAAATCGGGTTTTATGAAAAGTTTAAATAAGTTTCGGTTCAGGATATAAGATCAAACTCAAATAGATTTTATTATAGATTATGATTTGATTTCAACAAATTTATAAATAATAATTTAAATGTAAGGATTACACTTAAAAAAAATAATAGTGCCCCCTGGCCTCCTTGAGGCCCTCCCCCTAAATGGGGATTAATTCATTAGTATTTATCTTAATTACACTTGAATCCAGCGTATTAGTCCCGCTTCGCGGGAGTTGGGGGGCCAAATTTCCATTCTTCCAGTGAAGATTTAATAAAATCTATTATTCTCTGGTTTTCCTCTTTCCCATTACCGGTAATTTTCATTGGTTCACCAAATTTTATATGGATAGGTTTATGATGGTCAAGAGGGCCAAGTTCCCTTATCAACTTTCCATTACCCCAGAAGTTTGTCTTTAATGCTATCGGGACAACTTCAACATTTGCTTTCCTGGCCAGTTTTACTCCAAGTGAATTGAACTCCTCAGGTCTGAATTCAACACTTCTTGTGCTCTGCGGAAAAATGACTATTGAAGTTCCATTTTTTAATAAATCAACACCTCCATTCATTACTTCTTCAAGATCTTTCCTGGGATCGGTTCTTCCGACTACAATAGGATTTCTCGACCTCATAACATCCCCGAAAAGCGGATGTTTGACAAGGCTCTCCTTTACAACAAATGTCAATTCCTTGTGTGGGCCTATTATTGAAGGCAGGATCATGGTTTCAAGAGTGCTCATGTGATTGCTGATGAAAAGAACAGAACCTGGTGATCGTGTTATGTTTTCCATACCTGTGATGTTAAATATTCCTCCTGTCCTTTCAATTAACCTTAGAATTTCAAACGAAGAATCAGTCCATGCTTTGGTATCATATACTTTCCTGATAGCTTCTTTCCTTGTGCGCAGTACCACAGAGGCATATTTTAATGCAAAGTATAACCTGCTGTCAAGAAGAATTTTTTCTAGGATCGATAGAGTCTCCTTTTGCGGAGTATGATAAGTATCTGAATCAAAATAACCCTTTTGCATAGTAACGATATAATATACCCATTCTCAGATTCTCAATTTTTGAGTGCAAAGTTAATTCTCATTTCTGATTTTTAAAAGTTTTACAAGTAATGAACTGAGGAATAATCTCCTTTACAATCAGCTTACGAAAGGCATAATAAGAAGCATCAGTGACAATCCTGTCAGAATAACTACTGCACTCCAGCCGATAATGTTCTGGGTTGAATTGTTTATGTAGGTACCCATTATCTTTTTATTATTTATAAGAAGTATCATGCTTATAAGAACCACAGGTAAAAGTATCCCGTTTAACACCTGCGACCAGATTGAAATTTGAATAAGTGGTGCATTCGGTATCAGAATTATAAGAGCTGAAATAACCAATATTCCTGTGTAGAGAGTATAGAACTCCTTAGCTTCATCCCATTTCTTATCGATGCCTGCCTCGAAACCAAATGCCTCCGAAACATAGAATGCTGTCGCCAGAGGCAATATTGTTGCAGAAAACACAGAAGCTACAAAAAGACCAAAAGCAAAGACCTGTGAAGCAAGGCCCCCTGCTAATGGTTTAAGTGCGAGAGCAGCATCTTTTGCAACATTAATCTGGACGCCATTCGGATGTAACGTTGAACCACATGCTACCATTATGAAGAAGGCAACTACGATAGTAGCGACACAACCAACCGCAATATCAATAAGAGTGTATTTAAAATGCTTCATTTTCAGACCCTTCTCAATTACAGTAGATTGCATATAAAACTGCATCCACGGAGCAATTGTTGTCCCAACCAAAGCGATAACCATTGCAAGGCTTTGAGTGTTCAGCTCAATCCGTGGATGGATTATTGAACTTCCGATTTCCCCCCAGTGTGGTTTGGCCATTAATGCTGAAACGACATATGTAAGTAATGAAACGCTGAATATCAAAAAGATACGCTCTGCAATCTTGTAGGTCCCTTTTACTACCAGAAACCATACCATTATTGCTACTACAGGAACCGAAATATATTTACTGACGCCAAAGATCTCCATACTTCCTGCAACACCGGCGAATTCAGTTGTGGTATTGCCAATATTAGAAAACAATAATCCGATAAAAATAAAAAAAGTGATCTTTACTCCGGCGTTTTCACGTATCAGGTCAGAAAGACCCTTTCCGGTTACAATACCCATACGGGCATTCATCTCCTGAATAACCAATAAAACAACGAATGAAGGAATGAGTGTCCATATAAGGCCATAACCATACGTAGCTCCTGCAACTGAATAGGTTGTAATCCCTCCTGCATCATTATCTACACTACCCGTAATAATTCCGGGACCTAGTATGGCAAAAAAAATTGCAAGCTGTTTGAAGAATTTTTTTACTTTGAACTTTGAACCTGGCATAATTGTTACAATTATCTTTTATTTGTTCTCCGTTTACGTATAAGATCTTCAATAACATCATCAATAACAACCATACCTTGTAAATGATAGCTCTGATCGACTACTGGCACGGCCAGCAGATTGTATTTGGAGACAATCCTGGCAATTGCACCAACTTTCTGCTCATCAAAGAGGTAAACAGGCTCAGACTTCATAAGCTGACTCATATTCACAGTTGGCTCTGAAACAACAAGATCGCGTAAATTAAACATTCCTATTAACTCATCGTTTGACTCAACTACGAACATATTATAAAGTTCTGCAGACTCGGGTTTTCTCGCTCTCAGTTCAACAAGTACTTCCGCTACTGTCATTGTGGCACTAAAAGAGAGAAAATCAGTAGTCATAATACTTCCTACCCGATCATCATCGTATTCAAGAAGGTCCCTTACTTCTTGTGAAGATTCCGTATCCATCTCCTTCAATAACATTTCCGCCTTATCATCTTCGAGTTCATCAAGTATGTCAGCGACCTCATCGGCAGGCATCTTTTCAAGCACATCTGCGGCCTTGTTTACTGGAAGGTTTTCAAGAATATGTATCTGTGCATTGGTCTCGAGTTCCTCAAGAACATCGGCAGCTTTTTCTTCATCGAGTGAAGCAAATACTGACATACTCGATTTTTTACCCAAATCTTCAAGGATATCTGCGATATCTGATGGGTGAAGAGTATGAAGCTTTGCATAACTCTTTGAAAGTCTTATATTAAGATTGGAATGATCAATAGCCTGAACATCGTCCCAGAGAATAAATTTTGCAGGAATATTTATTCTAAAAATGGAAAGAAATCTTTTTATAGGTAATGCGATCCCAATTCTACGCAAGAGTCCTTCAATACCGATATCCACGGCTATGGCGAATGTTCCGGCCGGAAGAGTTGCAAGTCGCACATCATTAACCCTTACAAGTTTCCGGCCATTCATATCCACTATTTGTTTGTCTAAAATATTTTCAACAAGTAAGAGGCCATTATTAACTTCCTCAGCGCTAAGCTCATTCAGGTTGGTACATGTTACATTAGGAACTTCTCTTGCTTTAGTAACCATAAAACTTTTAAAGGAATAAACCCTGATTACCTTTTTTATCTTAAGCTTAATACCGGTTACAAGTTGCTGGTTCGGGTCACTGTTTCCCGAAGGCATCGTGTTAACAAGTAAATCTTTGATTATTCCAATTGCGTCGCCATCGGCGCCAAAAGCTTCTTTACCGATTATTCCGCTTAAATAAAACGTTGTGAGTGATGTCATTGTCACCTCCTTGCTTTTGCTGATAAAGAAGGAAGTTACCTAAAGGACCGGTTATCCTCCTAGATCAGGGTTAAGGTTAATATATTCGCCGGGTCTTCGCCCATTAAATCCTCAAAATTGATTTCGCGAACAAAAGTAAATTTTTCTTTTAAATTATAATAGGTATATGAGTTTATTTTATTAATATATTAACCTAAAAGAGTAGTATTTCTTCTGTTTTATTCTTTTTTTATTACATTTGGTCTCGATTATAACATCATTTAAGCTATATAGTGGGAATTTTACAAGAGAAACTTTCAGGTTATGATGCCCCGCAGAAAGCCATGCA
>JADGPU010000137.1 GCA_017882305.1 Bacteroidales bacterium
GGCGCTTTTCTTGCTGAAATAATTTTAATGGGTAATCCCGGGAACCTTTTTTCTGAGTCAAAGCTCTTTATTTTATGTGGAGGGTCGGTTTTCAGCAATATGCAAGGTTCTTCAAAATTAATCATGGACAGTCTTGCATTTAACAGGGTATATAGTTATTACCTTAATGATTTTGAAAAAACACTTACAGGGCAAAGTCCGTTGGTTGATTTCTTGTGTTCGAATCAGATCGGGATAGCTTTCAGATCGATGATTGACCTTGGAAGACTCAAAACATTCAGGGAGAATATTTTAAGAAGACTTAGGGATCAGATTCATTCAATATCGTTATTAAAAGATTCTGTTATCCCTTGTAAAGGAGTAATTTCAACCCTTGCCAATTTTGATAAGAAAGATATCGTTGATGTGTGGGATTTTCCATATACATATACCCACGAAAACCCTTTTCCCATTTTTGATTTTCCGCACTCAAAAAAAGTTGATTACTGGTTTGAGAGAGTGTTTTCAGAGGCGACTTTGTTCCTGGCTTAGAGTTCAACAAAACAATCAACTCTATAATAGCCCTCTTTTAATCAGTTGGCCTCATCAGCTTTGCCTCATTCTCCCGGGAGCTACCCTTTAGACACATCTCGTTATTGTCGAGATAACAGATTATTAATTTTATGTCAATCTTGAAATTAAGAAGTATTTTCTATACTTGTTCCTTATTTAAATATTGGGATCAGTTGTTCTCGGCTGAAAGTATGACTAAAACAAAAATCTTTATATAACACAGAAACATAATAACCAACTTCATTATCAATCGCGGCTCTGAAAGAGCCAGATATGAATAACCCCCGGCGCCAGCCGGGGGTGGGGTGCAACAAGCCTTCTGCAGCTCTGAAGGAGCTGAATATAACAGTCAAGGAAAAAACCGTTCATCTGGTATTATACCATACTCCTGTAGAAGAATCCTGTACTCCTCCTCAAATGTTATCTTTTTGTGATGTCCCTGTTGATTCTTAACATAATCTATCAACCTATCCATATCCATATAAGAGCAGGTAAAAGAACCATACCCAACTGCCCATCCTTTAAACGCCGGGAAAAGTTCATTGCTTTTCATCCATAATGAAGATGATACCTTGACCTCGCGCATAAAATCCGCAGGTGCAATTGAAGGATGCATATCCGTAAGAATATGAAGGTGATTTTCAACACCATTTATACGATACAGGTGACTGTTTTTATGTTTTATTATACCTGTAATGTAAGCATATAGCTCATTGACATGATCCTGTTTAATTGTGGGAAGGCTGTCCTTTGTTCTGAAAACAAGGTGATACAGATGCTGACGATAACTTGACATTTTGTGAATTAATAAATTAATAATACAGCGAGATGGTACTAAGATACAAAAAAATCTGATTATTACCAACTATATTACGCCCCTTCAGGGCTATTGATCAGAGTGTTGGGCCACCCCCGGCTGACGCCGGGGGTTATTCATATTTAGCCACATTCGTGGCTATAATTTTAAATAAAACCTTTTGAACAAACAAATAAAACCATGACTTAACTATTCTCTGTGAGAAGACCACCAAATAACCAGAATATGTTATTATTATCAATATTATATACCAATTCCAGCTTAATAGAAGAAATGTGTATAAAAAGTAGTCCCAGGAGAGAGCCTGCCTCAACTTACCAGGGTTTTGGGGTGAGTCGGATTTCTGAGAAGTGGTTGTGCAGATAATACTATTTGTTTCCTGAGACATCCAATAATCCAAATCGATAACCCGAATTGCCCGCAAAAGTTAAAAATTCATCGATTATTGTGTTTGCACAAGAAGATACGGTATCATGCAATACGATTATTGATCCCGGCCTGATTTTTTCTTTAAGTATTTTCAGGGACTTCACACTCCCAAAAGTACTGTCAAAATCATAAGCCATTATATCCCAGAATATTAATTTATATGACTCCAGTAGTCTCTTTTTTTGTTTATTTGATAGTCTGCCGAACGGAGGCCGGAATATTTTGTCAGATGTAAAATTCGAGGCCACGATTACATCGTTGAGGTATTGTGCAGTATCAGTTCTCCAACCATCAAAATGATTATATCCATGGTTTCCTATCAGATGGCCTCCCTCACGAATCTGATTCATAAGGTTAATATGTTTTTCCGCAGCCTTCCCATCACAGAAGAACAAGGCTCTGATATCATGTGCTTTAAGAACATCAAGTAATTGAGGGGTAGAGCCCGGATCGGGACCATCATCAAAAGTCAGATACAGGACTTTTTCAGTTGTCCTTATCCTGAATATTGCTTCATGATAAAGCCAGGCTGCCAGAAAGCCAGGCCGGAAAAATCGCATATGATTCTATTTTGCAGAATAAAGCTTACCGTAATAGTTATTTATCTCCGGTTCGAGAGTTTTAGTAATGGAATTCAACTTCAACTTTACAGCCGTATTATAGATATCTAGCAACCCTTGCATATTAATTCCTGTAGGATATTCGAGACCATACCTCTCTTCAGGCTTTAAACTTATTGCATAATCAAGGTATTCTTTTGAGTATTTAATAACATCACTCAGTAATTTTTCACCCTCTTCAGTCTTGCCGGCACTTATAAGGACCTCTGCAATTCCGATAGTGAAAAAATCGTACGGCAACTTTTTGGAAGGAACAATTTCAAGACCCCGGTGTGCAACCTCAACGGCTTTTAATGTATCTCCCCTAAGAAGCAACTCTTTGCTGAGAGTCCCGAAGATTCTTCTGAAATTACAGAACATACGTTTGTTGTTCTCATCAAGATAAACAGAAGGATCTCCTGCATTTCCCCATGAGAACTTATTCATCATGTTATCATACATCACGAGGGGATCAATCATTCCGAATTCGCCTTGTTCTGGTTTATCGGTTTTCACTGGTACAATCCTGTAAGTGAGACCTTCCTGGATAAAATATTTCTCGAGTCCTTTATATTGGCTTGAAGGAACTGTAGTTGAAAAGTAAACAGGTCTTTCCCATTTGTTTGTGGAAAGAAGGTCCATTATCGCCAGATCTCCTTTGAATGCATCTCCATCGGGATACTCCCATATCATCGGAGAAACAATTCTGTCTTTATAATAGTTCTTAACGGTACCATTCGAAAGCACCTTTGCGGAATCTACATCAATGATATATTTGTTAGCGGGAAGATAGTTCAGGTAATCACCCCTGCCACTAAGATCAACTTTGTACTTATTATCATCAAGTCCTGCAAACTGAACAATCTCTTTTAGATTAACCGGTTTATTAACCCTGTTATCGACTGGCAACTGTTCCCTCAGACCTTCTATGTACTTTTCAGGGCCAAGTATAAAAGGTAAAGGATTGGAACCGTATGCCTTCTGTCTCATCATTTCAATATACCAGCCTGCCTGTATATAACTCAGATTTGCAACTCGTACGTCAGTTCTCACCCCTTCCACATCCTGATTATACCACACAGGGAATGAATCGTTATCTCCATACGTAAATAAGATACTGTTTGGAGCACATGATTTCAGATAATTTGCTCCAATATCCCTGGCAGTAAAACGTCCTGAACGGTTATGGTCATCCCAGTTCTGGGCACCCATAAGAACCGGAACTGCAGCAATAAGGAGTACGAAGGTAACTGCTAAAGATCCTTTATTTCCAACCAGTTTCTGAAGTTTTTCATATACAAACATGAATCCAATTCCAATCCAAATTGCAAATGCATAGAAGGAACCTACATAGGCATAATCGCGCTCCCTTGGCTGATTTGGATATTGATTCAGATAGAAAATAATAGCGAGTCCTGTCATAATGAAAAACGCCATTACAAGCCAGAAACCGGTATTATTTCGCTTGTATTGCCAGTACATTCCGGCAAGTCCGATCAAAAGTGGAAGAAAATAATATTTATTATTGCCAGGATTGTTTTTCAGGTCTTTTGGAATATTATCGAGTTTCCCCAGACGTGCTTCATCAATAAATTTTATTCCGCTGATCCAGTTTCCGTTGATAGCATTCCCGTTACCCTGAATATCGTTTTGCCTGCCTGCAAAATTCCACATAAAATATCTCATGTACATGAATCCGATCTGATAACGGAAGAAATAACGGAGATTCTCACCAAAAGTGGGACATACCAATGCTTCTTTTCCTTCTCCTCCTGAAAATTTCCTGCCAACCACCTTTCCCCAGTATTTATATGCATTTTCATGGTCGGGCTCAGAACTGTACATTCGCGGAAAAATTGTTTCAAACTGTTTATTATATGAATATTCAGGATGATAATATGGTTTATACTTGCCATCTATCTTATTATATCCGGAAATAACTTTCTTAGCTTCTGTAACCGGAGCACTATAGTAGTTCCCATAGAATTTTGGAGCGCTTCCATACTGCTTCATATTAATATAGTATGATAATGAAAACACATCTGACGGATTATTCTGGTTCATCGGGGGTCTGGCAGACGACCTTATCATAATCATTGCGTATGACGAATAACCAATTATTACTACAATCAGAGAGGTCATTACATAATTCAGTATCACCCTCTTATGTTTTAAAGAGTAATGTATACCAAAGGCCAGAGCACCAAAAAGAATTATCATAAAGAACAGAAGTCCGCTGTTATACGGTAATCCGAGAATATTTACGAATAACAATTCAAACCATCCGGCAACCTCCGGAACGCCTGGCATTATGACAAACACCATCAGCCAGAGGAGCACAAGTGCAACTAAAATTGTCTTAATCAACCCTTTGGTTGTGACTTCATATTTCTTGAAATAGTATACAAAAACAAGTACCGGAATAATCAATAGGTTCAGACGATGTACGCCAAGTCCCAGTCCCATTATATATGCAATAAGAATTATCCATCTGCCTGAATATGGCTTTTCTTCTTCTTCTTCCCATTTCAGCATACCCCAAAAGACAATTGCAATGATAAGTGAAGAGAGTGCATATAGCTCACCTTCTACTGCCGAAAACCAGAAAGTATCTGAAAATGTATATGCCAGTGCTCCCAATACACCACTTCCAATGATAGCAGGAACATGTTTTGATTCAAGTTCTATACCATTTATAAAAACTTTACGAACAAGATGAGTAATTGTCCAGAATAGGAACATTATGGCAAAACCACTGCACAGAGCTGACAGAGTGTTCACTGTTACAGCAACTTTGGTAGTATCGCTTCCTGCAAAAAGAGTGGCTACTCTTCCCATCATAAGAAACAGGGGAGCTCCGGGAGGATGTCCCACCTGCAACTTAAAGGCTGCAAGAATGAATTCACCACAATCCCAGAAGCTTACAGTTGGTTCACGTGTCAACAGATAGACTATTGAAGAAAAGATAAATATAAACCATCCGGTAAGGTTATTCCAGCGACGCCAATTGCCCCAAATTGAATCCATAAACGTATAGTTTTGATTTTGTTTAATTAAAGGAACAAAGAACGTAAAAAAAAATTATATGCATTCATTTACAGCCCTAATTAACATCTCTTTAACTTGAATTGCCCCCTTACCCCTAAAAGGGGGCTAATACTCTACACACAAGTGTAATTTAACAAAATGTCTGAGAATTTTCTCCCCCTTGGGGGAGATGCGGCCCATGCTTCGCCGAAGCGGCTACGCGAAGGCGAAGGAAGCGGCAGAGGTGTCTATATATAGTATCTCCAGGGCCTTGTCTTCCAGTATTCGCCGGCATATTCAATGCCGATTCTGGGGCCACTTTTAACAGGATGAACTAATCCGGTATCTTCAATCCATATCCTTTCGGAGAATACAAGATCTTCTCCATAAAATGACTTATCGATTCCAAGAGATTTTGTCAGTTTCCCTGGTCCGGGATAATCTTCAACCCCCCTGATAAGGACCGCCTGGGGATTGTTTTTCTCACCTGTTACAATATTCATCATCCAGTACATCCCGTAAATAAGATAGATATATAAACTTCCTCCTTCATGATACATAATTTCGGTTCTGGCAGTTCTGCCCTTAAAAGCATGGCACGCTTTATCTTCGCTACCCCGATAAGCTTCAACTTCAGTGATTCTGAATTTGCCTAACGATCCTTCATTTAATATGATAACCAGGCTTTTGCCAGGTAGTTCCGGGGCTACATCAAGTACATCCCTTGTATAAAAATCTCTGGATAATCTTTTCCCTGAATCCATCTTATCAGTAAATAACTTTGTTTTCCTGTTCATCCCATTTCCTGAAAACCTCTTTCCCTCCGGAATCAGTTAACCTGATAAATGAAATTCTTCTATTTGAAGGCTCAAGCTTAATTTCATCATATATCAGTTTATCACTGAATCCTGCTCTCTCTGCATCGGTACTGTCACAGGAGTAAACGACCTTCTTTATTCCTGCCCAGTAAATAGCTCCCAGGCACATCGGGCAAGGTTCGCATGAAGAATATAGAGTACAATCATCTAATTCGCGTGATTGCAAAATGGAAGCCGCTTGTCTGATTGCAAGTATTTCAGCATGGGCTGTCGGATCGTTACTGATAACAACCCTGTTAAAAGCTTCAGAAATAATTTTATTATCCTTGACTATGACCGTACCAAAAGGTCCTCCACCTTTCATAATTCCTTTTTGCGCGATTTCAATTGCTCTGTTGAGAAAGAATTTATCATTTTCCATTGTACATTGAATCAATTATTGCCTGCTTTCATAAAGTTAATCCAGAAAGGTCTGATGTATAAGGAAATTTATCAAATCAGGTCGTAAAATTAACCTAGTTTTGCATATCAAAAATAAAATCTATATAGATTTCTTTTTTTTTAGGAAATATGTCGTATTTTTGCAGACCCCAAAATAATGGGGTAATTACATTAAACATAAGTGTATCAATTTAAAAATAAGAACTAGTGAACACCTTAAGTTATAAAACAGTTTCGGCAAATAAAGCTACTGTAAACAAGGAGTGGGTAATTATTGATGCCGAAGGCAGGGTTCTTGGAAGACTTGCATCAGTCGTGGCCTCAATGCTTAGAGGAAAGCACAAAACCAATTTTACACCTCATGTTGATTGTGGTGACAATGTAGTTGTTATAAATGCAGAAAAGATCGATCTGACAGGTGAAAAATGGTCAGATAAAGTATATGTCCGGCATACAGGTTACCCGGGAGGCCAAAGATTTACGACTGCTGAAGCGCTGTTGAAAAAGAATCCTATCGGATTGGTAGAGAAAGCTGTAAAAGGCATGTTACCTAAAAACAGGCTTGGAAGTGCACTTTACAGAAATTTGCATGTTTATGCCGGGGCAGAACATCCTCATGAAGCACAGAAACCTAAAAAAATTGAACTTTAAAAA
>JADGPU010000052.1 GCA_017882305.1 Bacteroidales bacterium
ATGATTAAAGTAAGGTCTAAGAATTTGTTTGACAAGGCACTATACTATATTATTGCAGGATTTTTTATATTCTTTTTCATTTCAAGCTTTCGTTATCGTATTGAACCGCAATGGACTGCTCTGATAAGCCTTCCTATGATAATTATTTTGTTTAACAATCTTGAATATAGATCGTGGATCAGAGGTTATTTAAAATGGACCGTAATTTTTATATTTCCTCTTCTTTTATTGGCCAGATTAGCATGTATGGTTGATTTTTTACCGGTATCCTTTTTTAAAAATGAGTTTCATAAAAAGAAACAATGGGCCAGGGATATAAGCATGATTGCGGGTGACCGGCCTGTTATCTTCACCAACTCATATCAACGCGCGGCTGTTTATACATTTTATACAGGGAAATTTGCTCATACGCTCGATAATCTGTCATATCGTAAAACACAATATGACCTTTGGGATTTTGAAGAAAAGGTACACGCTAAAGAAGTTTTATATGTTCCACATTATTTTTCAGATTATTATAAGGAGCATCTGACAAAACAGATACTATCTGACGGTGACTCTCTATTTATTAAAATTTATAAGGATTTTCAATCCCTGCAACGGGAGTGTGTGATTTTAAATAATGATCAGTATACATTCAGCAGAAGCGGTATCAATACAATTCGATTAAAGATCTTCAATCCATACCCATACATTATCGACTTCAGACATAAAGAATTGCCGGTTGTCTTTCAGATCGCATTCATAAAGAGCGGGAATATGGAGGTTAAAAAGAATCTTGAACTTCCTGAGAATATTTCAAAATTGAATGTGGGAGATACAATTTCAGTTGATTGTAAGTTCACTATTGAAGATTTGCCACCTGGTATCTACACGCTTTCTATTTGTTCAGAGACCGGAATTCTATATGACACATATAATAGTAAATTCAAAGAAGCAAAAATCAATGAGTAAAATTGAGGTAATAATTAGCTGTGAAATTCCATAATGATGTAATCATAATAGCAATGAATTTAGCAAAATAAAATCTGAGTTTCTTTTCAAGCAGATAGATAACCAGGTTATTAATAAAAAGACCAATCAACGAAATTATAAAGAATTTACTGTATTCAACAAGAACTTTTGGATTATTGCTCTGAAATGTCCAGAACCTGTTAAACAGATAATTTGAACTGGCAGCTATTGTGAATCCGGCTGAGTTTGATATGTATCTGTTAACTTTGAGTTTTTCTTTAAGTAGAATGGTTACTGAAAAATCAACAATCATTCCCGAAAAGCCGACAATTATAAATTTAAAAAACTTGAATATCATTAAAATCTTTTAATATTTCGGCAAAGTCCAGCCATTGTGGTATTCAGGAACAATCAATTTATTGGCTGTACTTGTCTGAAACAACTGTTTTGTATCATCCCAGCTTACCTTCTCCCCTGTGCGGAAAGCAATATTACCCATCTGGGCAACAAGGGCAACATCCCCCCCTATATTAACACCGGCATTAAGTTTCTGGGGTGTTTTATTTTTGAGGCAATCGAGAAAATTCTTTACATGAAGATCAAGACCGACGCCAACATTTTTCTGGACAGGGATGGCTTCAATTCTCTGTTTTTCAGGGATTACCTCCCATCCATTGCGGTCGAGAACCAGTGTGCCATTTTCACCTATATATGACATTCCGTGAGGTCTTTTCCAGTTTCCGAGACCTATACCAATTGTGTGTTCCCAGATCATAGTAAAATCCTTGAAGTCATAAACTGCCGTCATAGTATCGGGTGTTTCCATAGCGTCATCGGGGAAGGCATACTTGCCGCCGATCGCCATTACAGATTCGGGAATACTCTTTCCCATTCCGTACAAAATATAGTCAATAAGATGAACCCCCCAGTCAGTCATCACTCCTCCGGCATAATCCCAATACCATCTCCATGTTAAGTGAAAACGGTTTTTATTAAACGGGCGCTTAGGAGCCGGTCCGAGCCACATTTCATAATCTACTCCGTCGGGAACAGGTGAGTCGGGGACTTTTGGAACAGCCCCTTTCCAATCGACATACGACCAGGCCTTGCAGGTGCGGATACGACCAAGTTTTCCTGATTTCAGATAATTGACTGCATCAACAAAATGAGGTTGGCTTCTTTGCCATTGGCCTACCTGTACAATCTTTCCAAGTTTTTTAACAGCTTTCTGCATTATGCTTATTTCGGCAATGGATTTTCCGATCGGTTTTTCAACATAGGCATGTTTCCCTGCCTCGAGAGCATCAACCAAAATGAGGCAATGCCAGTGGTCGGGTGTTCCGATGATGGCAACATCAATATCTTTATTCTCGAGCATCTTGCGGTAATCGACATATAGTTTTGGTTTTGGAAACCCAAGTTTAACCAAATCATCGGTACGATTATTCAGTATATTACGATCTATATCGCATAATGCCACACATTCTATCTCAGCGTTCTTCAGGAATGAGGTCAAATCATTAAACCCCATGCCGTTTGCACCGATGAGACCGACCTGTATCTTATCATTTGGAGAAACACCTGTCCTGGCTTTTGACAGCGCATTAAGAGGGATAACGCTTCCCGCAGCCAGAACCGAGGCTGTCTTGATGAAATCTCTTCGAGTGGAATTCATGATGAATTGGTTTAATATGACTGGCAAGGTAATATATTAATTCAAAATGGTCAATCGGCCAATTATTAAAAATCATTGAAATAGATGAAAATGTAATGGAAGATTGCAATGTAATGGAATATTAAATGTAGAGACGCCCAATTTGGGCGTCCCTACTACTGAAAATTGAATTATTCATTGTGGTTTTAAGAATAAATTTCTAAATTTACTTCCTGTACCTGTTCCCACTATCTTGTTTATCGCTGCATAAAAAGTTAAAGTGAAAGTATAATTCTCAAATAGTATTTAAAATGAATACAATGAAAAATTTTAAACTTTATTTTGTTTTAGTTTTCTGGGGATTTGTATTAACTATCAGTTCTGCTCAAATCCAGAATCCTGATAAGCCTATTCCTGCTGATCCGAATATTATAATCGGGAAGCTGGATAACGGGATGACATATTACATCAAGGTAAATAAAAAACCTGAAAAAAGGATGGAATTAAGGCTTGCAGTAAATGCAGGATCTATATGTGAGACAGAAGGGCAGCAGGGGTTAGCTCACTTTTGCGAGCACATGTGCTTTAACGGCACCAAAAACTTTCCCGCCAATAAGATGATCGATATGATGGAATCGCTGGGAGTTAAGTTTGGTGCAGATCTGAATGCTTATACAAGTTTTGATCAGACAGTTTATATGCTTAAAGTTCCGACTGACAGTATTGAATGGATCAATAGAGGGTTCCAGGTGTTGGAAGACTGGGCACACCAGGTGAGCATGGAAGATGTTGAGATTGATAAAGAGAGGGGTGTAATAACAGAAGAGTGGAGGTTAGGCCTGGGTGCCGAAGATCGCATGATGTCAAAATATATCCCTGTCATTTTAAAAGGTTCAAAATATGCTGAAAGACTTCCTATCGGGAAAATTGATGTGATAAAAAGTTTCCCTTATGATACATTGCGCGCTTTTTATAAATCATGGTATCGACCAGATCTGATGGCAGTAGTTATTGTTGGCGACATTGATCCCGGGCTTGCAGAAGAGAAGGTGAAGGAATATTTCGGAAGAGTACCAAAATCTGTAAATCCACCAAAGAGGGTCGAATTTCCGGTTCCTGATAATATTGAACCCCTGATAAGCGTGGTTACGGATAAGGAAGCTCCTGGCTATTCGGCAACGGTATTTTTTAAGCATCCTAAATCTTACAATGTTACATTTAGCGATTACCGTGATCAACTTATGAGAACTTTGTATACGGGTATGTTAAACAATCGCCTCCAGGAGATTGCTCAAAAACCGGAATCCCCTTATTTATATGCTTATACCGGATATGGTTCCTTTGTTGGTCGGTCGATCGATGTTTATCAATTATCTGTGGGAGCAAAAGAAAATCAGATTGAAAAAAGCATTGAAGTAGCTCTCACGGAAAATGAAAGGGCCCGCCAGTTTGGCTTTATGGCAACGGAACTTGAACGGGAGAAAAAGGATGTACTTTCAAATTATGAAAAGATGGCGAAAGAGTCTGATAAGACTGAATCAAGGTCATATGCCGACGAATTTATAAGGAATTATCTGGATCAGGAATGTATCCCTGGTATCAAGAAAGAATTTGAAATAACCAAAGAATACTTACCGGGCATAACACTTCAAGAGATTAATAAACTGGGACAGGCCTGGATCACTGAAAATAATATGGCTGCACTTATTACTGCCCCGGAAAAGGAGGGTGACATAGTACCGACAGAAAACCAGGTGATGGATATAATTAAGACAGTTAAGACCAGGAAAATTGAAGCTTATGTTGATAAAGTTTCAGATGTTCCTCTTTTGGCTGAAACACCTGTTGTCTCTAAAGTAGTTAAGAGAACCGATGATAAAAATTTTGGTTTTACAGAATTAACCTTCGGGAATGGGGTCCGTATGATTTTAAAATCTACTGATTTCAAAAATGATGAAATTGTACTATCGGCTTATAGTCCGGGAGGCTCATCACTTTATCCTGACGGTGATATAATGTCAGCAACTCTTGCTTCTTCAATTATATCTCAGAGTGGGCTCGGCGATTTTGATTTTACAGGATTACAAAAGAAACTTTCCGGGAATACTGCGAAACTTAATCCATACATTAGTGATCTCCAGGAAGGTGTGAATGGCAACTGCTCGCCTAAAGATCTTGAAACGATGCTTCAGCTTAATTATCTTTATTTTACCAGGACCCGTAAAGACGAAAGCGCCTTCAATGCTTTTATTTCCCGGATATGGAACATGATAAAGCCGATGAGATCTAATCCGCAGGTAATTTTCCAGGATACATTGTCCAGAATAATTTCACTTAATTCCCCCAGGGTTATTGCGGTACCTTCAGATGCTCAGATTAACCAGGTCAATTTAGACAGGTCGATAGGTATTTTTAAAGACCGTTTTGCCGATGCCAGCGATTTCACATATATCATGGCAGGTAATTTTAAAATTGATGAGGTGATCCCTCTTCTTGAAAAATACATAGGCGGACTTCCTTCAACCAGGAGAAAAGAGACATGGAAAGATTTAACTCCGGGATTTCCGAAAGGATTACTTGTAGTTTATGTACCAAAAAATTCAGAACCACAAAGTACTGTAGCCATGGTGTGGAAAGGTGATTTCAAATGGAAGGACAAAGATCGCCAGAGTTTTGCGATGTTAATGAATATACTATCGATAAAATGCAGGGAATCGATGCGAGAAGACCAGGGCGGAGTTTATGGCGTGAGCATAAACGGCAATACTTCAAAACTACCCAAACCAATGTACACCATCCAATTGATGTGGGGTTGTAATCCTGATAATATTACAAAACTATCCCAGACGGTTCTTGATGAAATGGGAAAAATCAAAAAAGATGGTCCGACTGAGGTTGATTTGAATAAAGTGAAGGAGACCTTAATCCGTCAACGGGAGACGCAACTCAAGGAGAACGGTTTCTGGCTGACATCACTTCAAAACCATTTCTTACTTGGCGACAAACTTCTTACTCTTGAAGAATATAAAACTTTTATAAACTCTTATTCAATTGAAGATATAAAAGCAATTGCCAATAAATATTTAAATACTGATAGTTACGTTGAGGTTGCCCTGACTCCTGCTCCAAAACCAGAATCAAAGTAGCATATCTTTGTAGAAATATTAAGAAGGGGCTCTGATTGAGCCCCTTTCGTATTTTTATTTTAAAACAAACCGTGCAATTCGGCGTTAATTTTATCAATTACCTCGCTAAGGTGATCTCTGTTATTAGGAAAGTTATAGTGATCAGCTTCGACTATAAGAACTTTACCGAGATTGTAGGTCTCTATCCATGCCTCATACCTTTCATTTAACCTTTTCAGGTAATCGATACGTATAGAACTTTCATATTCCCTGCCTCTTTTCTGGATCTGATTTACAAGTGTCGGGACAGATGCTCTGAGATAAAGTAACAGATCAGGCGGCTTCAACAGGGAAGTCATCATTTTAAAAAGTGAAGAGTAATTATCGAAGTCACGGGTCGACATCAGTCCCATTGAATGGAGATTAGGTGCGAAAATATAAGCATCTTCATAGATCGTCCGGTCCTGAATTATGGTTTTATCCGATTTCCTGATTTCCAGAATCTGACTGAAGCGGGAATTAAGAAAATAGATCTGCAGGTTAAATGACCATCGTTGCATATCATCATAAAAGTCATTAAGATATGGATTGTCATCAACATCTTCATAATGAGCAATCCATCCATACTGTTTTGCAAGCAGCCCTGCCAGTGTTGTTTTGCCCGAACCGATATTCCCTGCTATAGCTATATGCATAAGTCAGACTATTTTGTTTTACAGTTTATAAAATTAGTAAAAATTGATTATGGTTCGACTCTTTCAGGTAAATAAGTACCTGGATTTTTGCCCCCAATCCCGCAATACGGGACTGATACTTTACATTAGAGTGTAAATCAGGTCAATACCACAGAATTAGTCCCCCTTCAGGGTGACGGTCGCGAAGCGGCCAGGGGGCATTACTCCAGTCACTCCAAACTCTAATGATTTTTAATTCCAGCAATAATGTATAAATCCTCAATATACTCCCGTGAATTGGAAAGCCTTGGTACTTTGTTTTGTCCTCCCAGCTTATTTTTTGTTTTTAACCATTTATTAAAAGTTCCCCTTGGAACAGGCTTCACAACAGGTATAACAAGATTCAGGTCCTTAAATCGTTTAGCCTCGTAATCTGAGTTTATTGATTTTAGCGTGTTATCAAGTGTATTAATAAATAAGGTCAAATCAGTCGGAACTCTCTCAAATTCAATTATCCATTCATGGGATCCTTTTGACACTGTATTCATAAACACAGGACCTGCAGTGTACTCTGCAATCACAGCATCTGTTGCCTTGCAGGCCGATTCAAGAGCCTTATCTGCATTGTCAATAATAACCTCTTCACCAAAAACATTGATAAAATGTTTTGTGCGTCCCGATATCCTGAATCGGAAAGGATCAAGGCAGGTAAACACTATTGTATCTCCTACCATATATCGCCAGAGCCCGCCGTTCGTTGAAATGATAATTGCATAGTTAACTCCTGCCTCCACTTCCGGCAAAGTACAAACCGGAGGATCATCGGAGTTAATTTTATCAGCCTGAACAAACTCATAAAAAATTCCGTAATCAAGCATAAGAAGCATATCGCTGTTAAGTGGATCATCCTGAATTCCGAAGAATCCCTCTGACGCATTATATGTCTCCATATAGTTCATCTGATCTCCGACAATAAGCTTTTTATACTGTTCGCGATAAGGGGAGAAACTTATACCTCCATGAAAAAAGACTTCAAGATTAGGCCATACATCGAGAAGGTTATTTTTTCCTGTAAAAGCGAGAATTTGTTTTATTAAAACAAGATACCATGAAGGAACACCGGAAATACTTGTCACATTCTCATTAACAGTAGATTTTGTTATCATGTCAAGCTTCTCTTCAAAATCTTCAAGAAGAGCAATCTTCTGTTTCGGTGTTCTGATAATGTCAACCCAGAAAGGAGCATTCTCAATAAGAATTGCTGAGAGATCTCCGTATAGTGAATCATTACTGAATTGATTCATTCTATGACTTCCTCCAAGTGTAAGACTCTTGCCTGAGAATATTCGTGTACCGGGTCTTTGCATAGAATAAAGCACCAAAATATCTTTTGCTGCCCTGTAATGGCAATCTTCAAGCGCTTCACGGCTCATGGGTATGAATTTGCTTTTTGTGGAGGTGGTTCCTGAGGACTTAGCGAACCACTTAATTTCCCCTGGCCATAAAAGATTGGTTTCGCCTTTACGGAGTCTTTCAACATAAGGAAGTATATCTTCATATGTCGAGACGGGAATCCTTGATTGATAATCTTTAATGGAAACGATTGATGAGTATTTGAACTTCTGCCCCCATTCTGTTTTAGCAGCTTTTGCAAGAAGCCTGTATAAAGTCTCCTTTTGAGTTTCGAACGGGTACTTCTTAAATAGTTCTATCTGATTTATGCGCTTGATATTCAGCCAGTTAATTATAGAAGGGATAATAGCCATTATATTATCAATTTGATGATTAAAGATAGAGAAAATACTTCAGGATGATGATTATAAATTCAGCTGAAAACCTGTTTCAGTACATCAAGCGATTTAATTTTTTTCAGTCCGGGAAGATGAAGTGAGTAGTATCTGACAAGTGCTTCCAGAATGTCATTCCGCATTTTCCCGGTAAGTGATATATTGCTTATGGAGTCATAAGATGCCACAAAAAAGTCAGCAAGAATATTTGTTATCTCTTCGGTTACATAATTGCCATGAACCGGAGGTATTGGAACAAAAATGCCATTCAACATATCAAAGAATGCATCCTCTTTATCTAACCTCGGAGCAGGTTCGAATCCAAGAAAACTGCTGAGTCCTGCCAGAAAAGCTATATGGAAATTTGCAAAGCCCTCCTGGCATTTGTCGAAATATACTATCGATTCTTCTATATAGTCGAATAGCTCATCATGAGGGCTTTCTTCTCTCAGAACAGATGTTAAAACTTCTCCAAGAAAAATTGCAACACAGCTTTTTTTAATATTGGAATAGATATCATAAGGGGTAAAGGAAACAGAAAATTCTTTAAGGGTCTGCATTTCACGCGCTGCCTTATAGTATAACTCCATATCAAGGATGAACAATGGTTGAAAAAGGATATTATGTTTACCTTTTTTCCTGTTTCGCATCCCTTTTATGAGGAACGATTGTCTACCGAATTTTCTAGTATATATCTGGGCAACTATACCTGAGTCGGTATATTTTATCTGATGAAGTATTATCCCCCTGGTTTTCTCAAGCATTGTGATTTTAATATTTTTTCAAATTTAGATCTAATGAACTTTGTAACCTACTTTATGATTGATTTTCTTTGTTCACCCCAAGGGGAGCGAAGAACCGAGCACGTTTGTGCGAACTCGATGCAGTCAAAATCAATTTACTCCCCTTGGGGATGGGGTAAATAAATTGATTTTCAAGCGATTTAATCGCCTTAAGGTCAAAGCATAAAATTTCAATTGAAATTATTATATTTACTGATCAATCAACTCTATATTATGTCAGTAACTAATAATGAAGAGCTTGTAAAGAGGATTGCCAGGCTTGCCAAACAGAACCAGGATCTTGAGGAGCATATCAAGAAACTGGAAAAAATGAATGAAAACCTGTTAAGGGATAATCTGAAGATTAAAGCTCTTTATGAGAAGATCTCTCCGAATAGGCTGAAGGAGGCTGGTGATGGAGAAAAGAAAGAGAGGTCGATTAAATTCAATATGGCGACAGTTCTGTTCGCTGATATTCATGGCTTTTCACGGCTTGTTGAAGCTATGGATTCATCATCTGTTATGGATGAACTTGATGAGATAATTGTTGAATTCGAATCCATCGTAACCAGATATAAAATAGAAAAGATTAAAACTATTGGCGATACATACATGTGTGCCGGAGGAATACCAGTTAAAAATATAACAAACCCTATCGATGTGGTTATGGCTGCCATAGAGATGAGAATTTTCCTTGAAGAATATGAAATAAACAGGAGAGGAGTGAATAACCGGATATGGGATTTGAAGATTGGCATTCATTCAGGACCGGTAACTGCCACCATATCCGGGAGGAGGAAAATTAATTATGATATAAAAGGAGATACAGTTAATACTGCAAGTCGTATTGAAGGTGTTTCTGATAACGGTATGATCCTGATTTCAGTTATGACTTATGAGCTGGTAAAAGAGTTTTTTGATTGCGAATATTTTGGTAAACTCCCGGTGAAGTACAAAGATGATCTCCAGATGTATAAAGTGAAAGGACTGAAACCAGAATTTTCATTTAAGGGTGAAGGAATCATCCCGAATGAATCATTCAGGATTAAATTCGGACTTATCCAGTTTACTGATATCCAGGAGATTATTTTAGATAAACTCGAAATGGATTTGCCTGGATACCTGTTTTACCATAATGTAAAACACACAGTCGATGTTGTAACAGAGGTGGAACTTATAGGCTGGGCGGAGGGTTGTTCCGATGAGGAAATATTGCTGTTAAAGACAGCTGCCTTATTTCATGATGCCGGGCATATAATTGCCTATGATAATCATGAGTATTTCAGTACAAAAATCGCTAGGGAGATGCTTCCAGACTTCAATTATACCTCTGACCAGATTGAACGGATATGCTCAATAATAATGTCAACTAAATTGCCTCCAGAACCAACGAACCTTCTTGAAAATATAATATGTGATTCTGATCTTGATTATTTGGGAAGGAGCGATTTTATCCCGGTTTCAAACACTCTTTATGAGGAACTTAAGGCACAAAATAAAATGGGCTCTCTTAGTGATTGGAACAGGATACAGGTAAAATTCATTTCAGGACATCAGTATTTTACTAAAACAGCCCGAAGTCTCAGGGAAATAAATAAACAACTCCAGATCGATAGGATACAAAGCCTGATAACTGACTGATTATTACTTTATCACCAGCATTTTAGTAACGCACGATTGTGAACCATCTTTGCTTGCACAAAACACAAGATAAACTCCTGTAGCGACACGCCGTCCCGTATATGTATTCAGATTCCAGGTTGCCTGCCCCCCGTCGGATACTGTTTCATATACAAGATTACCGCTAATATCCGTTATTCTTATCTGTGAATCCCTGATGAGCCCGGTGATAGTAACATTTCCTTTATAATCCTCTCTTACCGGATTCGGAAAGGAATAGACCTTTTTAAATTTTTCTTCACCGGAGGTGGCGTCACCTCTGAAAGACTGGATTCCTTTTGAGGTTCCGAACCAGACCTCTCCCGTTTTATTATCAACAGCCAGGGTTACAATTGAATTAGAAAGAAGAGGACTGTTCTGTTCATTAAAGTTTTTTATTTGAGTTGTTCCGTCAGGAGAAAGCAGGTAAGCTCCTGAACCTGATGTGCCCAGCCATTTCCTGTTGGCTCCGTCGACTGCTATAGATGTTATTGTTTCAGTTTTCAGCATATAGTCGGCAAGATTTGTCCCATCATTCCTGGGAATTTTTATCCGACTGGCTTTCAGATCACTATCGAATACATTTTCAGGATTGAAATAAATAACCGGCCCCTGTTCTGTTCCAACCCATATATTGCCGTCAAGATCCTCAGCGATTGAATATACAAATGAGATTGGCTGATTCTCTGAATCCTTTACCAGCAACTTCCTGGATGTGTCATCGTTGAAAATTTCGGGCGTTTTGTTATCATCCAGAATGAATAGTCCGTATCCCCGGGGCAATACAATCCATTTTTGCCCTTTCCCTGTGATTATTATATCTCCGATTGTCGGAGCATCAATTGCCAGAGGATTTACAATCCAGGTTCCATCTGATTTAAGTACTTTTATACTGCCGGGAACCCCCGTTTGCGTCAGCCACAGGTTTTTTGATTTATCCATCGCCAGACCACATATTCTTACATAAGGTTGTCCGGGGATAATTGTCTGTAACGGTGAATTTGACTCGGTATATTGTTTTATAAGGTTATTATTCTCGTATTCAAGCAATCCACTACCCCATGTTGATACAAACATATGATTAATGTTATCGGGATCGATAAGAACTCTGATGGGATCAATAATTGAAGCGGATGTCAATGAGGTCCAGTTATTATTTTCATGAATGGAAATCTGCAGCGGCTTTCCCTGATTATTCCATGATACATCGGTAGCTCCTCCGCAAATTATAGTTTTTCCATTGTATGAAGTTATATTGAAAGCGTTGTTGGAGACAGGTCCGGGAAGAGTTAGCGCTGTAAACTCCGACAGATTTTCTCCCCGGACAAGACCTGAATTAATATCAGCAATCCAGATATCACTATTGTCAACAACTGCCTGAGAAATATTTGGTACGGCCCATCCATATGAAAAGATAGCTTTGGTAAGCGAACCATTGATATTATAATATTTTGCAGAAGTATTTGAAGAGACTGTAAAACCTTCAACCGCATCATCGAACGATTTGTTAAAAACACCACTTGTGAATGAGAACAGTGAACTAATATTATCGAAAACGTATATATAATCACCTGCAGAAAGTGGATCTGACAGGTTTGCATATAGTTTATCCCCCGAAAAAATCAATGATGTGTATTTTCCTGCAGGATTGGGAAGAAAGTTGACAAGGTCCCAGTTTCCAAAGTAAGATAATCCCACATTTGATAGATCGGCAGAGTAAACTCCAATATCTGTGGCTGCATAAATCTTCCCCTTCCCAAAAGCAATATCCCATACCTCTGTACTTTCAGAGCTGTTCCCCGGTTTCCATGTATCGTAAATCTCCTTCTTATTAAGGTCAATGATAACAATTCCAAAGCTGCATGCCATGTAAGCATACTTACCATTGGTACGTATTTTATTTATCTTTTTTTCCCCGGGAATATACTTTCTGCTGATGTCAGGGATATTATAAATTATATTGTTCTTTAACAGGTCGACATTCGTGCTTGTATAAGCAATTATAAGTGTTTTATTCTCTTCTGACCATGCGATTGTACTTATTCCGGTTTCGGTAAGTCCGTTAATACGCGACATTTTCTTAAGCTCGGCAAACATTTTGTTATAAATAATTATTGAAGAGCCGGTTGAAGCATAGACTTCATCTACACTGACAGTAACACAATCAGCAGTGTTATAAACAAGATGATCCGACCATGCTCCAACCGGTGTTTGTCCTTGTAATACCAGTGACAGTGACAGTGACAATAATAGCGCTATGGCCAAAACAATTCTCATCAGTACTGAAGTAAAAACTCCTTTAATTTTTCAAACGCTCTTGCCCGATGCGAAACAGTATTCTTTTCTGTAAGTTCCATTTCAGCAAATGTGCGGATTTTGCCATAGGGTCTAAATATAGGGTCATATCCAAATCCTTCGGTTCCTCTCTTACCGTGAATAATCGTCCCGTTTACAATTCCCTCAAACAGATACTCTTTTTTTTCAAGAATCAAAGCAATTACAGTCCTGAATCTGGCCTCCCTGTTTTCTGTATCTCCAAGCAATGCTAAAACTTTCTCGATATTTGCCGATGAATCCTTCTTTTCACCGGCAAACCTGGCCGAATGAACTCCGGGCAATCCATTAAGGGCAACTATTTCCAGACCTGTATCGTCTGCAAAAACATTCATCCCGGAAGCATTAAAGACAAACCTGGCTTTGGCGATGGCGTTGGCTTCAATTTGAGGTTCTTCTTCAGGAATATCTTCTCTGATATTTATATCATGCAGACTTAAAAGCGTAAAACTATCGCCCAGAAGACTTTTTATTTCTCTTATTTTATGTTCATTATTTGAAGCAAAAACTAATGTCATAAATTCATTATCATTTAACATTCAAAAATACTCAAAATTGAGCTTTCCTTTTGACCTCATTTTTTTAAGTACTACATTTGGAATAATAAAAAGCAAGATAATTGTTTATGTCTTATTTCGTAAGGTTGAACTTTTTTTTCGGGATAATTTTGTTTTCGGTCCTTTTAAAAGCTTCTGCTGCTCAAACTTCTTATGATTCAGAGCCAACTCCGTCATTAAAGCGTATTCTGATTAATGGGGATTCTGTTATTTTTATTTCAGACAGCTCCAGGTTGCCACCTAATGAACTCAGGCAAAATATTATTTTAAACTACCGGAATAATAATATAATATTCGAGTTTAAGCCTGCGGATAGTATCGATTATCAGTTTTTTCTTGAAGGATTTGACAAGGAATGGAGTAGTTGGAAACGCATAAGTTTTAAAGAGTATACTAATCTTCCTACCGGAAAATACCTGTTTAAAATAAGGTATATAAGTTCAGGAAATAGTGGTGGGGAGATCTCTTTGCTATCTTTAAGCGTTTTGCCTCTATGGTACTTTTCACGACTTGCGATAATTCTCTACTTAATAGCGTTTACCCTGATAATATGGGCATTATATGATCTTCTTAATTTGCGGTTCGCCCGTAAACTCTTTATGCTCGAACAGATAATTAATAAGAGAACCGAGGATCTGATAATTGAAAAAGAAAAAACAGAAGCATTGCTCGCAAATGTTTTACCTAAAAACACAGCCAGCGAGATAATGGAAAAAGGAAAGGCAACCAAAATCAAGTATAATTTTGTGACAGTTCTTTTCTCAGATATTCAGGGCTTCACTAAAATAGCTGAAGAGATGAATCCTGAAGTATTAATAGATGAACTTGATAAATTCTTTTTTTATTTTGATTCAGTCGTTGAGAAGTTTGGTATAGAAAAAATTAAAACCATCGGGGATGCATATATGTGTGCCGGTGGAATTCCCGAGAAGAACAGGACCAATCCTGTAGAGGTCATTCTTGCTGCCCTGGAAATGAAGGCATATATGAATAAGCTTAAGGAGACTTCTGAAATTGAAGGGATGAAATTCTGGGACATAAGAATTGGAATTCATACAGGAACGGTGGTTGCGGGTGTTGTCGGCCAGAAAAAACTATCTTATGACATCTGGGGCGATACTGTAAACACAGCAAGCAGGATGGAATCGTCAGGTGAGGCTGGTAAAATAAATATCTCAGGGACTACATATGAATTTGTGAAGGAGTTTTTCACTTGCGAATTCCGGGGGAAAATGCCTGTTAAGTATAAAGGAGAGCTGGAAATGTATTTTGTGAATGGGATTGTCCCCGAATTATGCGATGAGAATGGTGGTCCGAACAGGAAATTTGTAGTTAAGATGCAGATGATCAAACTCCAGGATATTGAGGAAATGGTTACCAAAATGTTTGACGATGAAGCTCCGCCTAACCTTTACTTTCACAATTCATCAATGGTAAAAAACATCTGCAATCAGGTTGAATTGCTTTCCAGGGCTGAGAACCTCCCGGATGAGGAGTTTATTAACCTTAAACTGGCTTCAGTCTTTCTTCTTACCGGATATATCTCAGACTATGAAAAACCGATGGAAGCATCATTACGTCTGGTTGAAGAGATCCTGCCCGGATACGGCTTTAGCCAGGGAAATGTCGAATCCACTAAAAATATTATTAGAAACTGTTTTACTGATCATCAGGAATCTTTAAAAGATAATATTCTTCATGATGCCAGGTATGACTATCTGGGTCGTGTAGATTATATAAAACTTACGGATAAGTTATTAAGGGAGAGAACGGAGTATGGTAATCATCCTGATAATAAAACATGGGTTGAGTTCCAGCACAAACAGTTATCCGATCATCAATTTATTACAAAGACCGCCCGGATTCTCAGAAGTGTTCCTGTGGAGGACCAGATTGCAGGACTTCAGGTATACAGCGAATAATCTAAATTCCTGGAGGAAATTGCTTAAAATAAGTTTTTAAAATGTATTTTTACAGCCATATTTTAATAGCCGTTATATATGGAAAAATTCGATTGGGAACGTCTGCCATTCGGTTATACAAAGACAGATTTTAATATCCGCTGCGTTTATAAAGATAAGAAGTGGGGCAAACTTGAAGTTTCTTCATCAGAATATATTGATATTCATATAGCTGCAACAGGCTTGCATTATGGTCAGGAGGCATTTGAAGGACTTAAGGCATACATGGGGAAAGACGGGAAAATAAGGTTATTCCGTTGGGAGGAAAATGCAAAAAGATTGATCGCTTCTGCAGACGGTATTAAAATGGAAGCTTTTCCTGTTGAGATGTTCCGGGAAGCTTTGTTTAAAGTTATTCAATTAAATAAGAAGTTTGTTCCACCATACGGATCCGGTGCGACTTTATATATAAGGCCTCTATTATACGGCAGTGGTGCCGAGGTAGGCGTTAAACCCTCTTCGGAGTATACTTTTCTGATATTTGTAACACCCGTAGGCCCTTATTTCAAGGGTGGGATCAGACCTGTAAACATGCTGATATGCAGAGATGTAGACAGGGCTGCTCCATTGGGAACCGGTATATACAAAGTTGGTGGCAACTATGCTGCAAGTATGAGGGCTATAGTTACTGCACGTAATGGAGGATATTCCAATACAATTTTCCTTGATGCAAAAGAAAAAAAATACATCGATGAATGCGGACCGGCAAATTTCTTTGGAATTAGAGATAATACATATGTAACCCCAAAATCGGAATCGATATTGAATTCAATTACAAATATGAGTCTGATTGAAATAGCTAAAAGTATGGGGATGAAAACGGAACGCAGGCCGGTTCCTGTTGAAGAACTTTCTTCGTTTGTTGAAGCCGGAGCATGTGGCACAGCAGCGGTAATCAGCCCTATTGCCAAGATATTTGATCCTGAGAAAAACATGATATACGAATATTGTAAAGATGGAGAACCCGGTACTGAAACACTGAAACTGTATAAAAAGCTTACATCCATTCAGAACGGGGATGAGCCGGATA
The DNA here is from genome assembly GCA_017882305.1 of Bacteroidales bacterium. Lineage (GTDB taxonomy): Bacteria > Bacteroidota > Bacteroidia > Bacteroidales > VadinHA17 > LD21. The sequence goes on from JADGPU010000052.1 coordinate 16,518, forward strand.
CTTTCGGTTGGGTAACAATCGTGGAATAAGAAAAAAGACAGGACCGAGCGTTAAGAATCCAGCAAGGCGGGATTTAGCGAAGGGGACAGGTTGCAGCGGTGGATAAATACAAAACTAAAAAGTAAAAAGGTTGAAGAATAAAGAGCCGGGATATTCCAAGACAAGACTGAGAAGTTCGTATCTCACTCTGGTTTTTAGCGTCTCATTAGTGCTTTTTCTTCTGGGGGTTCTGGGGCTTGTTCTTATAAATGCAAGGGAACTATCGGATTATCTGCGCGAAAGCCTTTCATTCTGGGTGATGCTTGACGATGAGGCAAAAGAACCCGACATCAGGATGTTGCAGAAGGACCTTGATGCCAAACCTTATGTGAAATCGACTGAATATGTTTCAAAGGATGCAGCAGCTGCAAAAATGAAAAAAGAGCTGGGGGAAGACTTTATTAGTTTTCTTGGGGATAATCCGCTGCCACCTACAATAGATGTATATCTTCATGCAGGATTCACTAGTCCCGATAGTGTTGCAAAAATTGAAAAATATGTCCGTGAATATCCTTTTGTGAAAGAGGTTTACTATCAGGAATCATTGCTTTTCCTGATCAATGAAAATGTTAAAAAGATAAGTTTATTTCTTCTGGTAATAAGTACCTTCCTTTTTCTTATAGCACTTACAATAATTAACAACACAATCAGGCTATCGATCTATTCCAGGAGATTTCTGATAAGGACGATGCAGGTTGTAGGTGCAACACGGGGATTCATACGGAGGCCATTTCTTATTCAGAGTGCTATTCACGGACTTCTGGCAGCTCTGGTTGCAATGAGTTTATTAATGGGGCTGCTTTATCTGATTGAAAAGGAATTTTTCCTGATGTTTAGCTTCGAAAGTACCTATCTTTTACTCCTTCTTGGAGCCTCAATCATAATAACCGGGGTTTTAATAAATATCATTTCCACATATTTTTCCGTTAACAGGTATCTCAGTATTTCTGAAGACAAACTTTATTATTGATATATTATGAGCACAAAAAACGACAATAAAGAAAAATTAAATTTTGCTCTTGGCCGCGAAAACTACAAATTGCTGGCTATTGGATTCGCTATTATAGTGATTGGGTTTCTACTGATGCTTGGTGGCAAATCTCCAAGTCCCGATAAATTCAGCGACAATATTTTCAGTTTCCGTAGAATTACACTCGCTCCTATTGTTGTCCTGGCAGGCTTTATATTCGAAATATGGGCTATAATGAAAAAGCCTAAAGAGTCTGACAAGGAATAGCTTAATATTTAAACAAAATGAATTGGTTTGAAGCATTGGTTCCCGGACTGGTCCAGGACCTTATAGCATATTTATTTAACTGTGGAAGTTCATGGAGCTTTCGTTATAAGAACTAATTTCGTCAATTCTGTTGAATTAAAATGAATGACCAGCGAAGAAGTATTTTTGAGGATGGACAGGTTCTATTATTTGATAAGCCTGTTTATTGGACCTCATTTGATCTTGTGAACAAAGTAAGAATAATGATCAGGAGCACTTTTGGAATCAAAAAATTAAAGGTTGGTCATGCAGGCACACTCGATCCGCTGGCAAGCGGATTAGTGATTATCTGTACAGGAAAAGCGACCAAAAAAATTGACGAGTTCCGTGATCTTGATAAAGAATACATTGCTACTTTTCATCTTGGAAAAACAACTCCGTCATTCGATCTGGAGACAGCGACGGATAATCATTATCCAACAGGTCATATATCTGAAGAAATGGTGAAAGATGTTCTGATAAGTTTTTTAGGTGAACAGGAACAACTCCCCCCGATGTATTCTGCTAAGTTGATAGCAGGTAAGAGAGCATATGAGTTTGCCCGGAAAGGAATAGAGAAAAAACTTGAACCTGTTACAGTTTTTTTCAGGGAAATCGAATTACTCTCATTTGAAGTTCCTGAAATAAAAATCAGACTTGTGTGCAGTAAGGGAACCTATATAAGATCATTTGCCAGGGATCTCGGACAAGCATTGCAAAGCGGAAGTTATTTATCTGCTCTTGAGAGGACTGCAATAGGATTATATGATGTAAAAACTGCTTACGGTATGGAAAAATTTAAGGTTTATCTCGAACAGATGAGATCATCATATTGTTCTGAGACAAATATAAGTGAATGATACTCTCAAAAATACAGGGTTAATCAAGCTTTTAAATTTTTTTTACACTCAAATGAAACAAAACAGATATTTTTACGTATAAAGGACTTCTTTAATTTACAATGATTATAAATTTATTATGAAACTATCGCAATTCAGGTATAATTTACCACAGGAGCTTATTGCGCTTTATCCATCTGCAAACAGGGATGAATCGAGATTATTGGTTGTTAACAGAAAAGGCGGAGAGTTTCAACACAAGATTTTTAAAGATATAACGGAATATTTTAATGAGAATGATGTTCTGGTATTCAACAATACAAAAGTTTTTCCGGCACGATTATACGGTAATAAAGAGAAAACAGGAGCTGAAATTGAAGTTTTCCTCTTAAGAGAGTTGAACAGGGAACAGCGTTTATGGGACGTATTGGTAGACCCGGCAAGGAAAATCAGAATAGGTAATAAATTATATTTCGGAGAAGACGACTTGTTAGTTGCGGAAGTCATTGATAATACAACTTCCAGGGGGAGGACACTTCGATTTCTTTTTGACGGAACTTATGAGGAGTTCAAAAAAACCTTGTACAGCCTGGGAGAGACCCCGCTTCCAAAGTTTATAAACAGAAAGGTAGAGCCCGAGGACAGTGAAAGGTATCAGACCATTTTTGCTAAACATGAGGGAGCTGTTGCAGCTCCAACAGCCGGATTGCATTTCAGCAGGGAATTGTTGAAGAAGCTTGAAATAATCGGGGTCGAATTTGCCGAGATAACCCTCCATGTAGGATTAGGCAACTTCAGGAGCGTTGATGTTGAAGACCTGACAAAACACAAAGTTGATTCAGAGAGGATAATTATCACAGAAGGTTCTGCCGAGATTGTTAATAAAGCAAAAGATAATAAGTACAAGATTTGTGCTGTTGGGACTACGGTTGTAAGAACACTTGAGAGTTCAGTCTCCACCGACGGCTATCTTAAACCATTTGATGGCTGGACGAATAAATTTATCTTCCCTCCATATGAATTTAAAGTGCCCGATATGATGATAAGTAATTTTCATTTGCCATATTCCACTCTTTTAATGATGGTATCGGCGTTTGCCGGTTATGATCTGCTTTTTGATGCATATAAAACTGCAGTTAAGGAGAAGTACCGCTTTGGAACTTACGGCGATGCAATGCTAATCATCTAGTCTTGATGCTCTTCGGACTGTCTTAATGCCGAGCTGTCTGTCCTTAATCTCTTTTTTAAGACTTCAAGACAAGCGAACGAAGTGAGCAAGACAAGCCGAAGGCCGTAAAGACTCCAAGACAAATAATAATCAGAAACAATCAACCTGCTTAACGGCAGGTTTTTTATTTAGAAAAAACTGCAGTCAAAGAATTTTTTCTGTTGGTAAAAAAAACCATGAACCTTTGAAATAATTTTTATCTTTATCTTATTATTAAATGGTTAGAGCATTGCAACCATGTTTAATAAATTGTAGTCTTGAAATAAGTGAATAGTTGACTCCGTTTATATTTGGTAGAACGGATAGAAAATATAGTATTAAATATTGATCGGCTTTAAAAAAAA
>JADGPU010000138.1 GCA_017882305.1 Bacteroidales bacterium
ATTCTTATTCATGATGCTTTTGAACCTAACCCTGGAATACAGTATATGCTTGCTAATATGAGATACCCAGAATATCCTGTAGCTCTGGGAGTTATAAGATGTGTCGACGGCCCTACATACGATAGATCCGTGCAGGAACAGATAGAGGGAATCCAAAAAACTGCAAAAATCAAATGTATGGATGATTTGCTGAAGAGCGGATCTACATGGAGTGTGGGGTAGACTAACCTGATGCAACAGATATTCTGCCAATGGATGAATTACTTCATAATACTCCTGAATATAACCGCTTATTGCACGATCAACGTGAGAGGTTAAAGGAGCTGGCATGTATTAACCGGACAACTGCAATTCTGAAAGAGGGAAAACCTATAGAAGAATCGCTTCAGCAAATCGTGCTTCTTTTACCGGCAGCCTGGCAATACCCTGAATATACTGTGGCTCGTATCAGATTCATGGGAAAGGTTTTCGAAACTGTTGATTTCCACGAAACGGAATGGAGGATGGTTCAGGATTTTTCAACCATAGATGATGAAAAAGGATCAATAGAGATATATTATACAACTGAATTCAATAAGGAAAATGAAGGCCCTTTTCTTAAGGAGGAAAGAGATCTTATTCTGAATATCGGAAGCCTTTTGACCGGGTATATTAACAGTCATAAAGCGCGGGATATAATCAGGTTATCCCAGGTTGCGCAAACAGTTGATGAAGATGTTAAAGAGATCTCCAGCAGGAAGTTGCTCCAGAAATTTCTCGACCGGCATAATGCTGAAAGAGATGTCTTTCACGATCTTATGCCTTTCAAAGTAAAAGAGATTCTCCTGGTCGCAAATCTATATGACGCCTACTCCATTGAAGGCGAAGGGCGGTTTTCTGACCACATGCTGGGGGAATATTACCAGATGAGCCTTACCTCAATTCCAAGGGTTACAGGAGTCTCTGGTGAAGATGAAGCTTTTGCAAGGCTAAAAGCGAGGCACTACGATATGATCATAATAATGATCGGAGTTGATAAAGAGAGCCCAATGATTCTCTGCAAGAAGATTAAGGAAAAATATCCATACATTCCTACTTTCCTTCTGCTTAACAACCCGGGTGATGTTAATTTTGTAAAAAAGCAAAAATCACTGGGCATACCCTTTGATAACTACTTTGTCTGGACAGGTGAGTCAAAAGTTTTTTTTGCAATGGTAAACCTCCTCGAAGACAAGGTAAATGTAGATAACGATACAAAAAAGGGACTCACCCGGGTAATCCTGATAATTGAAGATTCGGCAGAGTATTATTCAAGTTATTTGCCAATGCTCTATACCCTGGTTATGGAGCAGACAAAAAATCTTATCGAAGATGTTTCAACAGATGAATTGTATAAAGTATTGAAACTCAGGGCTAGACCTAAAATTCTTCTTGCTTGCGATTACGAAGATTCAATTACAATTTATAATAAGTACAAGGACAGTCTGCTATGTGTCATTTCTGACATGCGGTTCCCAAAGAACGGTATTTTACATGATACTGCAGGATTCGATCTTATTAAACATATCAAAAAAGAGCTGCCTAATCTTCCTTCAGTACTTCAATCCTCAGATCCTGATAATGCCAGGTATGCTTATACACTAAAATCAAATTTCATAAATAAGAACTCGGAAAGCCTTCTTCAGGATCTTAAGTCGTTCATCATTTATTATCTCGGCTTCGGCCACTTTGTGTACAGGGATACAAAAGGCCGTCAAATCGCTGTCGCTAAATCGATGAAAGAGTTTGAAGCTTATCTTCAGACTGTCCCGGAAGATTCTCTCGTTTATCATTCAATGAAAAACCATTTCTCACTATGGCTGATGGCGAGAGGAGAGGTGAAAATCGCAAAAATGATAAATCCGATTGGAGTATCAGACTTCAACAGCCTTAAAGAACTCCGTGAGTTCCTTATCGATATCATCCGCAAACGGCGCAGAGAGATGAACAAAGGGAAGGTTGTTAATTTTGAGGAATCTGCAGTAATTGATGAGACAAACATTGTAAGCCTTTCAGGTGGATCACTTGGCGGAAAAGGTCGGGGACTTGCTTTTGTTAATACACTGATATATAGTTTTGAACTTGGACGACTTGTGCCTGGAATAAACATCAAAACACCTGTGACCGCAATTATAGGAACAGATGAATTTGATATGTTTATGGAGCGTAACCATCTGTGGGACAAGGTGAAAGCAGAGAAAGACTTCAGTTCTCTTCAAAAGTTATTTCTTGAAGGTAGCCTCAGTTATACTCTCGAGAAGGAGCTCAGAATTTTTATCAGACTGATAGATAAGCCTTTAGCCGTACGATCCTCCAGCCTTTTTGAAGACTCCATGAGCCAGCCATTCTCAGGCATTTTCGGAACTTATCTTCTTCCAAATAATCATAATGATCCTGAAATAAGGCTGAAGCAGTTGTCTGAAGCTATCAAATTAGTGTTTTCGTCGATATATTCAAGAAATGCCCGAACCTATTTCGAGGCAATTAATTACAAGATAGAGCAGGAGAAGATGGCTGTTGTCATACAGGAAGTGGTGGGGAACAGGTTTGAAAATGCATTTTATCCGCACATCAGCGGAACTGCACAATCATTCAATTTTTATCCTGTATCTCATATGACTCCACAGGACGGGTTTGCAGTTATGGCCGTCGGACTCGGACAATATGTCGTCGAGGGTGAGAGGGCATTCAGATTTTCGCCTGCATATCCATTCCTTGATATAATCTCTCATAAAGACCTCTATAAAAACTCACAAGTCATTTTCTATGCTGTAGATATGGCAAAGAAAGAACTCAACCTTCTCGAAGGTGAAAATGCAGGACTTGTGACACTTGATATCAGTCAGGCAGAAAAGCACGGAACACTCAAACACTCAGCTTCAGTATTGAGTTTAGATAACGATACAATAATTCCCGGTCTCGATGCCTCTGGTCCACGGGTAATAAATTTTGCCGACATTTTAAAATATAATTATATCCCTTTAGCGTCTACTCTGAAGGTTGTACTTGACGTTGTTACAGAAGCATTTGGCACGCCGGTCGAGATTGAGTTTGCAGTTGATCTGACTAAAGACAAGCATGGAAATGCTTCCTTTTATCTTCTTCAGATAAAACCTCTTGTTGGTAGTGGAGCTGGCTATTCGATTGATTCTGAGAGTATTAATAATGATAATACGGTACTTATTACTAAAAAAAGCATGGGTAATGGAGTAATTGATGATATTGCAGATTTCATATATTTGGAACCCGATAAATTCAATAACATGCTTACTAACGAGATGGCTGCAGAAATTGATATGATGAACGAAAAAATGCTTCAGGAAAACCGCAGATATGTTCTTCTGGGACCCGGAAGATGGGGAACAAGAGACAGATTCCTTGGAATACCGGTTGTCTGGCCCCAGATATCGAATGCTAAAATCATTGTTGAGGTTGGCCTGCCCGATTTCCATGTTGATGCATCACTCGGCTCTCACTTTTTCCATAATGTCACATCAATGAATGTAGGATATTTTTCAATAAACCATGGGTCGAATGATGATACCATTATCTGGGATAAACTTAATAAACAAAAAGTTATTGAAAAGGGGAAATTCTTCTGTCATATCAGGTTTGAAAAACCTCTGCTGATACGTATGGATGGGAAAAAAGGTATGGCTGTAATCTCTGAGAATAATTAATATAGGAACCTATGACCATTATTGAGGGAATCCTGGATCTTCAGCAATATGATTTTACCGATACCTCCTTCGACCTTCTGATGCAGAAGAGAATACATCGTGTACTTGTAATATGCAGTAATTATGATAACTATATGTTGGAAGAGGATGGAAGGATTGATGAACAGATTTTTAATGAGTATGCCTCTCTTAACTTGCGATATCCACCCACATTTGTACAGACTGACAATGCTGAGGACGCTTTCAGAATACTCCGGAATGGCAATATTGATCTGGTCATCTCAATGCTGAGCCTCAAGGGTACGGATGTATTTGCCCTGGCTAAAAGGATAAAAACAAAATATGAAAATATACCTATTGTAGTACTCACCTATTTTTCGAGGGAGGTATCTCTTCGACTTGAAGGTGAGGATCTGAGTGCCATTGATTATGTATTCTGCTGGTTGGGAGATGCATCCCTGATTCTGGCTATCATCAAATTGATAGAGGATAAAATGAATGCCGATTATGATATCGAACATATAGGTGTTCAGGCAATCATTCTGGTTGAAAACTCTATCAGGTATATCTCTTCTTATCTTCCAAATATTTACAGGATAGTACTTTTACAATCGCTTGACTTTCAGCGTGAAGCTCTGAATGAGCATCAGAGAATGCTTAAAATGAGAGGCCGGCCTAAAATACTTCTGGCAAACAATTTCAACGATGCTCTTGACCTTTACAAAAAGTATAAATATAATGTTCTGGGAGTTATTTCAGATATAAGTTATAAAAAAGATAATATCACCGATGAAAGTGCAGGTATCGAGTTATGTAAGGTGGTTATGGCTGACGATGACAAAGTACCGTTCCTGATTCAGTCATCCAGTACAACACATAAAAAGATAGCGGAAGAACTCGGCGCAGGATTTATAAATAAGTATTCCAAATCATTGTCTCTGGAGTTAAGGAATTTTATTATCCAGAATCTTGCCTTCGGACCATTTGTATTCAGGAATCCTGTTACACTTGAACCGATTGCAATTGCGACTGACCTGCAGAGTCTTCAGCAGAAACTATTGACAATACCCGACAATACACTGGAGTACCATGCCACACGTAACCATTTTTCGAAATGGCTGAATGCAAGAGCACTCTTTCCGGTTGCCCAGATGTTCAAATACATCCGGAAAGAAGATTTTGATACAATGGATGAAATGCGGCGTTTCCTTTATGTTGCTATCTCAAGCTTCCGACTGGGAAAGGGCAGGGGAGTAATTGCGAAATTTGATAAGACAAGTTTTGATGAGTACCAGATCTTTTCGCGTATCGGTGAAGGTTCAATCGGGGGAAAAGCAAGGGGGCTGGCATTTATAAACAGTATAATTAAAAATAATAAACTGTTTAACAGATTTCCTGATGTGCTTATTTCAATTCCGCGGACAGTCGTATTAAGTACTGATATCTTCGACGAGTTCATGGATCAGAATAATCTCTATTCAGTTGCACTTTCTGACCTTACTGATGATGAAATCCTTGACAGATTCATTAATGCTGAACTGCCCGGACATATTTACCAGGATTTCTATGCATTCCTTTCAGTTTCAAGAAACTATCCTATCGCAGTCCGTTCTTCAAGCAAGCTCGAAGATTCACATTATCAGCCATTTGCGGGCATTTATTCAACTTATATGATCCCCAGACTGCCTGATAATAAACAGATGGTCAAGATGTTATCTGATGCCATCAAAGAGGTTTACGCCTCGGTTTTTTACAAAGCCAGCAAGGCATATATGACTGCTACCGCAAATGTAATTGATGAGGAGAAAATGGGAATCATCCTCCAGGAGGTTTGTGGTAACAGGCACGGTGAAATATATTATCCTACATTATCCGGGGTTGCAAGATCAATAAATTATTATCCTATCGGTTCTGAAAAAGCTGAAGATGGAATTGTAAACATTGCATTTGGTCTTGGAAAACTGATTGTTGAGGGTGGATTGTCTCTCAGGTTTTCCCCGAAATACCCCAAAAAGATACTTCAGCTCTCATCTCCTGAAGCAGCATTAAGAGATTCTCAGAAAGAGTTTTGTGCCCTCGATCTTAATATCAATAGCTTTGTCCCTTCAACAGACGATGGAGTAAACATACTTAAGATAGACATTAAGGATCTTGAGAATGAAACAGCTCTGAAGTATATCGCCTCAACTTACGACAGGAATAATAATGTGCTTCGGGATGGAATCAGTCACCCGGGGAAGAAAGTAATAACCTTCTCAAATATACTTCAGCATAAAACATTCCCGCTTGCCGAAGTTTTAAGTAACCTTCTTGAGATAGGTCAGCAGGAGATGAATAACCCTGTCGAAATTGAATTTGCTGCCAATCTTGAAACGCCGGCCGGTACCCCTAAGATTTTCAACTTTCTGCAGATAAGGCCAATAGTTCATACTGAAGAGGCACATAATATCAACCTCGATCATATCAGAGCAGAAGAAACCATTGTTTTTTCTGAATCAGCACTTGGGAATGGACTTTTTAAGGGTATCTACGACCTTGTCTACGTTAAGCCGGAATCTTTTAATTCAGCAAATAATAAGAATGTAGCACTTGAAATTGAGAAGATAAATGCATTATTTGTAAAGCAGGGGAAAGGATATGTGCTTATTGGTCCGGGAAGATGGGGGTCAACTGACCCATGGCTTGGAATCCCCGTTAAGTGGCCGCAAATTTCGGCAGCAAGGATAATTATAGAATCGGGCTTGAAGAATTACAGGATAGATCCAAGCCAGGGAACACATTTCTTTCAAAACCTCACTTCATTCAGGGTTGGATATTTTACCGTTAATCCCTATATTAATGAGGGCTATTATGATGTTGATTTTCTGAATAAGCTCAATGTTGTCTATGAAGATGGCTTCATCAGGCATGTCAGGTTTGATAATCCTCTCGAAATAATGATAGATGGTAAAAAACATAGAGGAGTTATTCTGAAACCGGCAATCTGATTTTTTTTAACCGCAGAGGGCGCTAAGGCCGATGATCCAGATAAATCCGGATCATCGGCTAAGAACGCAAAGCACACAAAGTCAGATCTATTTTATTATTTACTTTGTGATCTTTGCGAAAAATCTTTGCGATCTTTGCGGTTAAATAATTTTAAACCTTTAGGACTGCATAGAGTTAAAAGTTTCTTTATTTACAAACATAGAATTTTTTGATATATGGAAACAGCAAAAACAAAATACCTGGGAGATCTGCGAACTGAAATAATACATTTAAGGTCAGGAAGCGTTATAACAACCGATGCTCCGGTTGATAATAAAGGGAAAGGGGAAAACTTCTCCCCAACAGATATGGCTGCCGCAGCACTTGGAAGTTGTATCTTCACCATAATGGGTATTGCAGCACGGGAGCATTCGTTCTCCATTGATGGCAGTACCTGCTCTATCACAAAAATAATGACTGAAAACCCCAGGAAAATTGGTGAGATCAGAATTGAATTCGACTTTACCGCAAATGAATATTCTGATAAGCAGAAAAAAATTCTGGATTATTGCGTGAAAACCTGTCCGGTTGCGTTGTCCTTAAATGAATCTGTATTTCAGAATGTTAC
>JADGPU010000016.1 GCA_017882305.1 Bacteroidales bacterium
GGAGCATGTTGAGCCCATCCATTGTATCCATCACCAAACTTTCCGATTACATTTTTGTATCCCAGATTTTTAAGCCGTGCTTCTGATTCAACGGCCAGTTCCGGAATAATTTCTATTGTATATACGGAGTCGACTATTTCAGCAAGAACTGCTGCCTGATACCCTGAGCCTGTTCCTATCTCTAACGCTTTCTTTTTCTTATTTGGTTTGACAACGTCGGTCATATATGCCACAATATAAGGTTGAGAAATAGTCTGTCCGTAACCAATTGGGAGCGGGTAATCACCATAAGCATCTTTTTGATAATCTGCAGGTACAAATAGATGACGGGGTACCTTTCTCATTGCCCTTAATAATTCATAATTGGTAATTCCTCTGTCAGAAATCTGATATTTCACCATATCATTCCTTGCTGAAACATATTTGTCAGCCTGAGGAAAAGAATATTTCAACATCATTAAGAAAATAAAAATCAAAATAATTCTCACAACGCGTTTATTTCCTGCAAGATAATAAATATTTATCTTAATTCTACCTGTATCCGACAAGGGAAAGAAATCCTTCACCGATAAATTGGATCGCCGGCCAGATAGGAAGAAAATTTATTTTAGTTACGAAGCTTCCTATAATTAATCCGAATAGAAGAAGGGAACCATATTTATATAATCCGTTATAGAGAACCGGAAACCTTTTAAACTGAGACAGTAAAAGATGAGAACCGTCAAGGGGAGGCAGGGGAATGAGGTTAAAAATAAAAAGCCCCCAGTTTATATAAATAGCATAAATAAAAACTTCAGATAAAGTATGCATGATGGGGGTTGTATGAATAGCAGCAGAAGATGACAGTAGAGAAAACAATATAGAGAGTACCATTGCAATCACTGCATTCGACAAGGGGCCTGCTAATGCAATCTTAATAACATCTGTTTTAGGATTTCTGAGATTCTGCTCATTAAACTGAACGGGTTTAGCCCATCCGAATCCGACGAAAATTAACATTATAAACCCAAGAGTGTCAATGTGTTTTAGTGGATTAAGAGTAACCCTTCCCTGGTCTTTTGAAGTCGAATCACCACACATATGAGCAACCAATGCATGACAGTACTCATGCACAGTCAATCCAAGAATTATTCCTGGCAGGAATTTTAAAACACGTGCTAAATCAAAGCTTCCCATTCTGTCTTTTATTGACAGGCTGATAAAAATCTGTCTGAGTCAGATGACATTTATTTATCATTTCAATGGCATAAGCTGCACCACTAAAATTAGAATCCTGATTGTTGGTTCCTACTGTGAATTTAACACCTGCGTTTTTTGCCCTGGTAATAAATCTGGCAGAAGGGATTCTGAATCTGTTGTTTATCTCTATAGCGATATTATTATTTTTTGCTGCTTTAATTACCCTATCCATTCTTTCATCAGTCCAGAAAGAATCATATCTGTCTGCCATCTGTGCTGGTAAATAAGTTGGATTCACATACATATTTATTGGCTCTGTGCTCAATATTTTAACTATCGTATTAACAAGCCAATTCATAAATTCTTCCTCATTATCTATCCATGTTTCTTCCTTAATCCATATCCTGTTCCTTCTTCCTTTTGCATCGGTGAAAGTCATTGCATCAGTGAATACATAATCGAACTTACTTATTGATTCTTTTGAAAAATTATTCAGCCATTCCCGGCCTTCCGCCTGCATACCAATTAAGAACTGCGGATAATTTTTTAGAGAATTAATGACAGAATCAATCTGACTGTCACTGTGAACAGGGAATCCGATGCCAACATTCGTGACAAGTCCATACCTGATATTTTCATTTTTGGATTTTATAACTGCATCTTCAATTGTAAAACCTCCTTTACAGTGAACATGAAGATCTGTGATAGGGAAAGGAAAAGGACCGTTGTTCTGGCCGTTGCAAAATGCAAATGATAATAAACCCATGATTAATACTGCAATTCTTTTCATTTCGTTATATTTTTAATTGCTTAATAGTCATTTATTTTTAAAGAAAAACAATTCTATTTCCCGACGGGTGTAAAGCTAACAAACTTTTATTTCTGATAAAAATCTCTTACGTTTACAAAAAGAGTAAAATCATGAAGAAGATTTTTGTTTTCTGCTCCTTAATTTTACTGGCATACTCTCCCGGAGTTTTTTCTCAGGTATCTAACGACACTCTTGCCTATTTATTAACATGCGGACCCGGGACCGAAACATATTCAATATATGGACATAGTGCCATAAGAGTTGTGATCCCTGAAAAACATACAGATATTGTTTATAATTGGGGGGTTTTCGATTTCAGTACTCCAAATTTTGCCTGGAAATTTGCCAAGGGCAGGTTGGATTATATGCTCATTGCAGTACCATTAAAGAGTTTTCTGCAGGATTATTTTTTTGAGCAGAGATATGTTTATTCTCAAAAAATCAATATTGATGCCAAAGAGACACATAACCTGATTGAGCTTATCAATGACAATCTAAAACCTGAAAATATCAAATACAGGTATGATTTTTTCTACGATGATTGTTCAACTAGAATAAGGGATCTGATTGAAAAGTCCATTGGTGAAAAACTGAAATATCCTCCTCCTGAAACTGGCAGAATCCCTACTTTCAGGGAAATGGTTGCTAAATATCAGAATCCATACCCATGGTTAAAATTCGGGGTTGATCTGCTAATGGGCTCGACTACTGATAAGAGGGCCGTTTTCAGAGACAGAATGTTCCTTCCTATTGATATGAAGGATGAATTATCAAAATCAGTTATTCACAGATCCGACAAGATGATTCCCCTGCTTCAGAATCCCGAGATTTTACTTGATTTTGATGAACCTGTAATAAGACAAAAGTTTTTTACTGGTCCCCCGTTTATCTTTACTTTAGTAATAATAATAATCCTGATTCTGGCTGCCCTGACAAAAAGCAGGAAGATTATCAGTTTAATCGATATTATTATCTATTCAGTTTTTTCAATACTTTCCGTGTTAATGATCTTCTTTAACTTTTTCACTTATCATCAGCAGACGAAATGGAACCTGAATATCATATGGCTGAATCCGTTTATTATAGTATGCCTGGTCATATTGATCCTGAATAAAACCGGAACACTCTGGTTCAGGACGGTATTTTTTATCTCGGCTGGTTTTATTGTACTTCACTTTTTTTTACCTCAGGAATTCAACCTTACTTTTTCCCTTTTAGCAATATTATTATTAATAAGAAGTTCTGTACGATCTGGTTTTGACTGGAACCCATTATCTCTCTCTGTGTAACTCTGTGCTTCTCTGTGTCACTCTGTTTCAGTTCTTATTTTTTTGTTATATAGAGATCCACAGAGGTATCACAAAGAGCCACAGAGGAGAACATAGCCAAATGTTAAACCTTTAACTTATTTTTAACACTCCTTAACAAGAACTTAAAAATTATTGGAGTTCTTTTGTGTACTGATTTTCCGAAAAAAATCAGGTATGGTTAATGATACTCAAATTATTATATTTGCTACTTAAATTTTTAAACTATGGAGCAAACTGCTGACATCAGGATTTTAAATGAAAAAATTGAAAAGGAAAGTTCCTTTGTCGACATTATCCGAATGGAGATGAACAAGGTAATTATTGGGCAGAAGCACCTTACCGACAGTCTTATGATAGGTCTGCTTGCAAACGGGCACATTCTGCTCGAAGGAGTTCCGGGTCTTGCAAAAACACTTGCAATCAAATCACTTGCCTCGATAATTGATGCAAAATTCAGCAGGATACAATTCACTCCTGATCTTCTTCCTGCTGACCTTATCGGTACAATGATCTATAGTCAGAAGAAGGAGGAGTTTATAGTTAAAAAGGGACCTGTCTTCGCAAATTTTATTCTTGCAGATGAGATCAACAGGTCACCTGCAAAAGTTCAAAGTGCTTTGCTCGAAGCAATGCAGGAGAGACAGATCACAATCGGCGAGCATACTTATAAACTTGATGAACCATTTCTGGTTCTTGCTACTCAGAACCCGATTGAACAGGAAGGAACATATCCTCTGCCTGAGGCACAAATCGACCGGTTTATGATGAAAGTTTTGATTGATTACCCGGCAATGGATGAAGAGAAGCTCATTATCAGAGAAAACCTGGCCAAGGATTTTCCGAAAGCGAACACTGTTCTGAAAACCGCTGATATTATAAGAGCCAGGAATATTGTCAGAGAAGTCTATATGGATGAAAAAATCGAAAATTATATTCTTAATATAGTCTTTGCAAGTCGAAATCCTGAAAAGTATGGTCTTCCTGCATTTAAAAATATGATCTCATATGGAGCATCTCCAAGAGCTTCAATAAATCTTTCACTTGCAGCCAAAGCTTTTGCATTTATAAAAAGGAGGGGATATGTAATTCCTGAGGACATTAGAACAATATGTCATGATGTAATGCGTCACAGGATGGGTCTTACTTATGAAGCTGAAGCCGAAAATATTAATCAGGATCATATAATCTCCGAAATTCTTAACGTTGTTGAAGTCCCATAGCAGATACTGTATGAAAATCATAATACTATCCGCAGCACTGATATTAACCTGCATCTGCTCTTATAGTCAGAATCTTATTGGGTATAAGGGAAATGAAATCCTGAAGTATATGAAGGAGAATCGTCACGATATGAATAATAATAATGTTGTAAATAGTAAGTTTAGTTACCTGAAGTATTCTGATAATTCGGAGAACCAGACGATGTTGTTTTTTTTAAATCCCGATTCTGTCTGCAGAAGTGTGAGAATAATTTGTGACATAAACATGAAATCTCAAATGATTAAAGAATGCGATTCTAAATATAAGAAAAGTGGTGAGAACAAATGGATAGACAAGCGGAAAGGGAAAGATTATCTTATTGAACTCATGGAAGGGAAATGGTCGTGTGTTATATCTATTGAACCTGAAAAATAATTTGTTGTAAAGTGGAAGCAACTGAATTATTAAAAAAAGTCCGGAGAATTGAAATAAAGACCAGAGGGTTAAGCCGGCATATATTTGCCGGGGAATACCATAGTGCTTTTAAAGGACGTGGCATAGCCTTCAGCGAAGTAAGGGAATATCAGTATGGTGATGATATTAGAAGTATAGACTGGAATGTGACTGCCCGCTTCAATCACCCATATGTCAAAGTATTTGAAGAGGAGAGGGAACTCACAGTAATGTTACTCATTGATGTAAGCGGCTCGGGAAATTTCGGAACAAAGGTCAGCTTTAAGAGAGATATAATGACTGAAGTAGCTGCTGTTCTTTCGTTCTCCGCGATATTTAATAATGATAAGATAGGCGTTATCTTCTTTTCCGATAAGGTTGAAAAATTCATTCCCCCGCTAAAGGGAAGCAAACATATTCTCAGGATAATCAGGGAACTTCTCGACTTTACATCACAAAGCAAAAGAACAAACCTCGATGAACCATTACGCTTCCTTACAAATGCAATTAAAAAAAGATGTACAGCATTCATAATTTCCGATTTCATCGTCCCGGAATTTGAAGAGGCCTTGAGAATTGCATCAAACAAGCATGATATTGTTGCCTTGAAAGTTTATGATCCTGTTGAGCAGGCGATACCTGACATCGGATTAATAAAAGTCTTTGATTCGGAAACAGCAGTAGAGAAATGGATAGATACATCATCAGGTGCTACAAGGAAAGCTTATGAAGAATGGTGGACAAACCATATTGAAATCATCAAGAATATCTTTAAAAGATGTGGAGTGGATTCTGCAGAATTAAGGACAGATATGGATTATGTTAAACCACTCATAATGTTGTTCGAGAAAAGATAAAGATTATGACGAAATTGATTATTTCAATATTTCTATTTATTTCTATTATATCTTCTTTATCTGGCCAGGATGTAAATATTAAATCTTCTTTTGATTCATCAAGAATTTATATAGGAGATCAGATAAAGTTTACAATTACTGTTGATAAACCATCCGACCTGAGACTTGCACTTCCAATTTTCAAAGATACCCTGTGTAAAAATATTGAGATTATTTCAGGACCTCGGGTCGATAGCTCGACAATTAAGAACGGAAGGACCAAAATCGTACAAAAATATCTTATAACATCATTTGATTCAGGACGTTATCAAGTCAGACCTGTTTTTGCTGAGACTAAAAATGAAGGTGGAATAAAAAGGTTTTACTCTGATTATTCCATGCTTAAAGTCATGAGGGTTAAAATCACTCCACCTGATACTACTACAAAAATATTTGATATTATTAAGCCATACAAAGCACCTTTAACAGTTGGCGAAGTGCTTCCATGGCTTCTTATCATTACTTTGGCAGGTGTTATAGCCTGGACAGCATTAAGGTTTTTACGAAAACTTAAGAAATCCGAAACTCCGTCCGGAACTTTCATTACCGTGGAGCTGGCTCATGAGATCGCGTTCCGGGAACTGGAGAAGCTAAAAGGTGAAGGACTCTGGCAAAAGGGTGAAATAAAAAGATACTATACAATGCTGACTGAAATATTACGTCAGTATCTCGAAAACCGATTCAGTGTATTCTCCCTGGAATTAACCACTGCTGAGACACTTGAAGCTCTGGTTAAAAAAGGCTTTAAGAAAGACGGGGCGTACAATGAGCTTAAAGCAATACTGACTGGTGCTGATCTGGTAAAATTTGCGAAATATAATCCTGTACCTGTTGAGAATGAATCGCACTTTCAAAATTCATGGAATTTTGTGGTTGCAACCAAGGAGAATGAAATGGTCACTGGCCCGGTTGAAGTTAAAGTCAGCGAGAAGGAGGGTAATGTATGAACGGAATAACATTTGCCGAACCATTCTTCTTATATCTTCTGGTAGTAGTACCTGCGATTGTTGTATTTTATATAGTGAAGCAGCAAAAAGTAACAGCTTCTGTCAGAATGCCGGGGTTACAGTCTTTTGCTGAAGCCGGAACCACTTTCAGGCATTATCTGAGACATATTCTTTTCGCTTTTCGGACAATTGCAGTTACCCTTTTAATAATTGTACTTGCACGCCCCCAGAAAACTGATAAATTTCAGGATGTTTCAACTGAAGGTATTGATATTGTTCTTACTCAGGACATTTCTGGAAGTATGCTTGCACGTGATTTCAAACCCGACAGGCTGGAGGCAGCTAAAAATATAGCAACTGAGTTTATTTCAGGAAGACCTTATGATAGGATCGGTCTTGTTGTTTTCAGTGGTGAATCTTTTACACAATGCCCGCTAACGACAGATCATGCCGTATTGATTAATCTTCTTCGCGAAATTCAGAGTGGAATGATTGAAGATGGAACTGCAATAGGAATGGGACTTGCAACTGCTGTAAACAGGATAAAAGATTCTGAAGCAAAAAGTAAAGTGATAATTCTTCTGACTGACGGAGTAAACAACAAAGGAGAAATTGCACCTGCAACGGCAGCAGGTATTGCAAAGACTTTTGGAATACGGGTTTATACTATCGGAGTTGGTACACAGGGGACGGCACCATATCCTGTTCAGACACCTTATGGTATACAATATCAGGATATGCCTGTAGAAATTGATGAAGGTATTCTTCAGGAGATATCTCAAACAACAGGTGGCAAATATTTCAGGGCAACTGATAATGACTCGCTTGAGAAGATTTACAAAGAAATTGACAAGCTCGAAAAATCAAAAATTGATGTGAAGCAGTTCGCCAGAAAAGAAGAGAGATATTTGATTCCTGCATTAATAGCTTTTTGTATGCTGGTATTTGAGATAGTTGCCAGAAATACAATATTCAAAAACCTTACTTAAAAACAGAACAGAAAATGCAATTGTTCAGATTTGCAAATCCAGACTTTTTATACCTGTTGCTTCTGCTTCCGGCTTTCGTTCTGCTGTATATAATAAATGAGATAAGAAAAAAGAAAGCTTTAAAACGTTTTGGTGATATAAACCTCGTCAACAGACTTGTCCCTGAAATGTCAAGAATTCGTCCGGCAATAAAATTCATTTTGCAGTTAATTGCCTTTTCAGCAGGAGTAATTATGCTTTCCAGGCCACAATTTGGATCTAAAATTGAAGATGTCAAAAAACAGGGAGTGGAGGTAATAATTGCCCTGGATGTCAGCAACTCGATGCTTGCCGAAGATATTCAACCAAACAGACTCACCAGGGCAAAACAGGCAATCTCCCGTCTGGTTGATAACCTTAATAATGATAAAATTGGGTTAATAGTCTTTGCCGGAGATGCATATATCCAAATTCCTGTTACAACAGATTATATCTCTGCAAAAATGTTTCTTTCTACAATTAATCCGAATATGGTGCCAAAACAGGGAACTGCAATCGGAGCCGCGATAAATCTGGGGGTACGATCATTCAGTCCTGGTGAAGGAAAAAGCAACGCAATGATAATTATAACCGATGGAGAAAACCACGAAGATAATCCCGTAAATGCAGCTGAAGAGGCATCAAAAGCAGGGATAGTTATACATACATTAGGTATAGGTTCGACGGAGGGGGTTCCCATACCAATGATAAATAACGGTAAAAAGGACTATCTTAAAGATGCTGATGGTAATACCGTTGTGACAAAACTTAATGAAGAAATCCTCAAGAAAATAGCTTTAAGCGCAAATGGTAATTATGTCAGGGCAAGCAATTCAAATATCGGGCTGGATGAAATTTTCAATGCTATTAAAAAAATGAAAAAACAGGATCTTGAGAGCACAATGTATACCGAGTATAACGATCAGTTCCAGATATTTGCTGCTATTGCACTGTTTATGCTGGTTGTTGATTTTATGATTATGGAAAGGAAAAACAGGAGATTGGCGAACATCAGGTTATTTAAATTTAAAGTTTAATCTAGCGTTTTAATAATTATGTACGGAGTGATTCAAATACACGAGAACAAGTTAATACTCACAAGTTTTTTATTTTGTGTATTTATGATTATTTCTCTCACTCTGAATGCTCAAGCTGACAAGAAATACATCAGAAAGGGCAACAGGGAGTATGAGAAAAATAAGTTTCCAGATTCAGAGATATCTTATAAAAAAGCAGTTGATGAGAATAAACAATCTCCCGACGCTGTATTTAATGTCGGAGATGCACTTTATAAACAGAATAAGTTTGAGGAAGCAGGTAAACAGTTTGTTGATAACACCAATCAGAATGATGATAGAATTAAGAAGGCAGCAGGATTGTATAATCTAGGAAATTCCCTTCTGAAAGCGAATAAGCTGCCTGAAAGTATCGACGCGTATAAAAACTCGCTTAAGCTCCGTCCTGATAATCCGGAAGCAAAATATAATCTATCCTATGCCCAGGACTTATTGAAACAACAGCAGGAGCAACAGAAAAAGCAACAACAGGACAAAGATAAGCAGGATCAGAACAAAGATAAAAACAAGAACAAAGACCAGAATAAGGATCAGAAAGATCAGAATGATAAAAACAAAGATCAGCAAAAGGATCAGAACAAAAATAAGGACCAGAAACAACAACATCAACCCCAGAAGCAGGAAATTTCCAGGGATGATGCTCAAAGACTTCTGAATTCACTGGCAAATGATGAAAAAAATGTCCAGGAAAAAGTTAAACTTGCAAAAGCAACAAAAACGAAAGTCCGGACAAAGATAAACTGGTAATTTGGACAGAATAAAAATGAAAAAAACATTATTATATCTTTTAATATTCTTAATATCATATTCAGCATATGCACAGGATGTATTTGTAAAAGCTGAATATCCAGCTGTCGTTAATGCCGGTGAACAATTCACGGTAATGTGGACCGTTAATGCCGGTGGAGGAGAGTTTACGGCCCCCTCATTTAACGGATTTTATAAGCTTGTGGGTCCTCAGACATCATATAGTTCAAGCACACAAATTATAAACGGGAAAATATCGAATTCGACATCTTATTCCTATGTTTATTATCTTCAGGCTGTTAAGGAAGGAAAATTTGTATTATCCCCGGCTGTCTTTACTCTGAAAAACAAAACTTATTCTTCCGATTCAATGCATATTGAAGTGGCAGGCACCACTTCTCAAAAACAAAATGTAACATCAGGCAATAATAATTCAGCCAGCGATCAGGAAGTAGAATCTTCAGGAAAAGATCTTTTTATCAATCTGTCTGTTAACCGTAAAGAAATATTCCTGGGTGAGCCTATTGTCGCAACCGTCAAAATTTATTCGCGGGTAAATATTGCCGGAATTAATGAAATCAAGTATCCGTCTTTTAATAGCTTTCTTCGATCTGATATTGAAACACCGCCTCTCACTTCACTCCGGCAGGAAAATGTAAACGGCACGATATATGGATCCGGAGTGATCCAGCAATTCCTCCTGTATCCTCAGGTTACCGGCGACATAAAAATCGATCCCGTTCAGATATCTGTTCTTGTTCAAAAGAAAACAAGGGGAGAATCTGATCCGTTTTTCGGCGACTTCTTTTCATCGTATCAGACAGTGCCCAAAGCTGCTGCTAGTCAGCCGATAAGGATAAAAGTTAAACCTCTGCCTGGTGTTCAGCCCGCTGATTTTTCAGGTGTTGTCGGGAAACTTGATATAAAGGCAACTTTGAACAAAGAATCTGTCAATGTAAATGATGCAGTAAATTTCAAGATAGTTATTTCAGGAAACGGAAACCTGAAAATTGCATCTGCTCCGGTACTCAAATTATCGCCGGATATTGAAGTTTATGATCCTAAAATTACGGATGACCTTAAGAATGGACAGAACGGAACTACCGGACAAAAAAGTTTTGAATATTTGATGATTCCCAGGCATAATGGCGATTTTACTATCCCTCGCGTAACCTATTCATACTTTAATATAACCTCCGGCCGATATGAGAAACTGACGACTGAAGAGTTCCATTTTAACGCACAGAAAGTTAAGGGCCAGAATACAGGAGCTACTGTTTATGGAGAGGTGTCTAAGGAAGATGTCAAATATCTGGGAAAAGATATAAGGTTTGTAAAATCAGATCCCGGAGATCTTAAAAAATCCGGTAATATCTTATTATCAAAGCAATCATTTTACAGCGCATATGCATTTTCTCTATTAGCCTTTCTTCTGATCCTGTTTCTGAGAAGAGAACATATCAGACGCAATTCTGACCTCTCTCAAGTAAAGAACAGGAAAGCCGGAAAGATTGCCATCAAAAGGCTGCATAACGCCTCCGTTTGTCTGAAAAATGATGAAATTGATCAATTTCATGATGAAATCCTTAAAGCAATATGGGGTTATCTGAGTGATAAACTGAATATTCCTGTATCAGATCTTACCAGGACTAATGCCATTGTTTCTCTGCAGGAAAAGGGTATTGAGGAAGATCAGATAATGAAGCTTTCTGAGATACTTGACAAATGCGAATTTGCAAGATTTGCGCCATCCTCTTCAGGCACAGAAGCCACTTCGATATATGAAGGTGCATCACAATTTATTAAGTCAGTAGAAAACTTAATAGGCTAGAAAATGAACTCGAAAAAGCAATATATTTTAGTCCTAATATTTATCTCTCTTTTTATCAGGACTGCTGTCTCACAAGGTACAAATAAAGACAAATTCTATCAGGGGGTGACTTATTTCACTGCCGGCAGTTACAATGAAGCATTGCAGATCTGGACTGATATTTATAATACAGGTTACCGGTCGGCAGATCTGGATTATAATATAGGAAACGCATACTTTAAACTCAACAATATTCCTTCAGCAATTCTGTTTTACGAACGGGCATACCTTCTTAAGCCTGCAGATGAAGATATAAATTATAATCTCCAGGTTGCAAGAACACTCATTGTAGATCGTTTTCAGGAAATTCCCGAACTCTTTTTCATCAAATGGTATAATTTTGTCTCCCTTTTTCTCTCTACAAACAGCTGGGCTAAAATCAGCATAACATCATTCGTTCTATTCCTTTTATTTCTGTCCTTATATATCTATTCTCCAAGGCATCGGTATAAAGTGGTCGGTTTCTGGATAGCAATCTTTTTTATAATTTTGTCGCTGACTTCCTTAGCATTTACAGCAAGAAATAAATCTTTGGTTTATGATAGTCATAAAGCAATTATATCCAGCCCGATAGTGAGCGGGAAAAGTTCACCAGACAAAAGCGGAAATGATCTTGTTGTGTTGCATGAAGGTACTAAGGTTACTGTTGAAGATAAAGTAGGAGAGTGGCTGGAGATAAGACTCTCAGACGGAAACAAAGGATGGGTCCCTTTAAATAGTCTTATTATTATTTAATCCTTTTGCAACTAATTTGCTATATTTCAGGTCAGATTTTAAAGATTAATTTTTATTCCTGATCATGAAAAAGATTATAATAATTTCTCTGCTGCTCTTATCAGTTCTTGCCTGTAAAAAGAAAGGAAACTCACCGGAAGGTCCGACTGATGTAAGAATCAGAAATCTATCCGACCAGACTTTCGAAGAGGTAATCGTAATTACTTCAGAAAAGTCAGGAGACATTGACACTATTGGAAGTATTGCCAAAGAATCCACATCTGACTATTTCCGTTTTACTAAAGCATATCCAAAAGCAGAAATTTCTGCAACAATAAATATTGGAGGTTCACTGATAAAGTTTTCGACCGGAGCAGTGAATTTTACTTACCTGACATATATAGGACAAGACAGAATAACTTATGAAGTATATATTTCTGATATGAACAACAGGCAACTTACAATAAGTAATGTCATTCTGGAAGAACCACTTGTTTTAAAATAGTCTCTTTCCCCGTATAAGAGGCTCTGAAAGCCTCTTCCTTTTTAATAGTTATATTGATACATTTGCCATCATCATCTGAATAATGGAAGAATTCTTAACAACCTGCCCTACAGGTGCTCTCGGGTTCGGCCAGCTGTCTGAGCAAAATTCCGACTTTGTATATCCATGGTTTCCTAATATGAAGCTTAATCCGGCAATCGAATTTACAGCCAGCCAAAACAATACTCCTCTGAAAATCTTTCCTGAAAGTATCTATGGACAGATGGATCCAAAACCATCTATAAAGGGAAAGAATATTTCACCTGAATTGAGTCTTATCATATTCAGTTTTTTAGCAACAGTTTCGGTCGCAACAATAATTACTTCACTCATTAAAGGAATATATCCTGAAAAAATAATTTTTTTCCCGGTTCTCGTAATGGCCGGGCTGGTTTCTTTTTTTCACCTTGGGAGAAAACTAAGATCATGGAGATCACTTATGAACTTTAGAAATTCACCATTAAGCCGTGAGATAGTAATTTTAATTGGAGAACTTTTAGACCGGATAATATTCTATGTTGATTATAATCCACTTAATATAAATACATTAATCTGCGAACAACTTAATATTGAGAGAGATGAAAAAAAAAGAGGTTAACAGTTCCAGGATGCCAGTTTACAGAGATTCGGGTTTTGAACTCGATGACGCCAAAACTACGGCAGATGCTTTCAGAAAGGAGACAGAACATTCAAGAGAGCCTGATGTATACATTTATTCGCGATATCGTAACCCTACGGTTGTATCTGCTGAAGAGGAAATAATGAAAATTGAAGGTTGTGAGTGGGCTTTGTTAACCCAATCGGGGATGTCAGCAATTGATACTGCTCTTTCGGTTTTTCAGAATGGAAAAGAGACCAGACCATGGTTGTTCTTTACTGAAATCTATGGCGGAACTATATCATTTATAGAGTCCGTTCTGAAATCCCGCAGAGGTCTTGATATCCAATATTTTACTCCTGATAATGGAAATTATGACCTTGATAAGTTCGAAAAAGAGATATCAGTTCTTAAGCCTGAGTTTGTATATATTGAAACGATCTCTAACCCAATGCTTATTGTTGCCGACGTCGCCAATATAACGGGTATTGCAAAGCAGCATGGAACTAAGGTCATCATTGACAACACATTTGCGACACCATGGCTCTATAAACCATTGACTGAAGGAGCAGATATTGTAATTCACAGCGCTACAAAGTATTTTTCAGGACATGGCAACATCACTGCCGGTGTAATTTGTGGTAATGACAATAAACTTATGCAATCTGCCATTGAATACAGAAAGTTTGTAGGACATACTCTTTCGCCTGATGACGCCTATAGATTGCAGACTCAAATACAGACATTTAAACTCAGGTTCTCTCGCCAATGCAGCAATGCTTCAAAACTTGCCGGATATCTTAATAATAACCCCATTATTAAAGAAGTATGGTTTCCAGGTTTGAAAAGCCACCATACATTTCATATAGCTGAAAAACTATTCGGAAAAAAAGGATTTGGAGCAATGATAACCTTTGATTTTGACGGGAAAGATAAAAATGAAAAGAGGAGCATGAGAGACCATTTTATAAAACTGGTTTCAGAAAAGATAAAACTAATACCAACACTTGGTGATCCTCATACTATACTGATGCCAGTTGAAGCGGTGTGGGGAACCAAGTATCCAGAACCTGGAATGATCAGGTTATCTGTTGGTTTCGAAGAGTATAGTGAGCTTGAAAGTACTATTTCAAAAGCTCTGAATAAGATTAAAGGCCAGATTAAGGTTTAGGTTTAGGTTTAGGTTAAGAATAAGGTAAAATCTAAACCTCAACCTCAACCTTAGTTTTTTGGTTATTGCCAGTTGATTGGAACAATTCCATGCGCTGAGAGATAGTCATTACATCTGCTGAAATGTTTATTTCCAAAAAAACCACGTGACGCAGAAAGAGGAGAGGGGTGAACAGATTCTAACACAAGGTGTTTTGATCTGTCAATAGCTTCACCCTTTTTCTGAGCATATGCACCCCAAAGGAAAAAAACAATATTCTGTTTTTCATTATTAAGTATGCTAATGGCACTATCAGTAAATTGTTCCCAGCCCCTTTTCTGATGCGACCCTGCCTGATGAGCCCGCACAGTCAGGGTAGCGTTAAGGAGTAAAACACCCTGGGCCGTCCATCTTTCAAGGTTCCCGCTGGTTGGTTTTTGAATACCAATATCTGATTCAATTTCTTTGAAGATGTTAACCAGACTTGGAGGAAAATCTATGCCCTGTCTAACTGAAAAACATAATCCATGGGCCTGTCCCGGACCATGATAAGGATCCTGTCCGATAATTACAGCCTTAACATTCTGAAAGGGACAAAGGTTGAATGCATTAAAAATCAGACTTCCCGGAGGATAAATAGTTTTAAGCTTATATTCTTCTTTTACAAATTCAGCAAGTCGGAGGAAGTACTCTTTTTCAAATTCCTCATTAAGTTTCGACTTCCATGTCGGGTCGATCTTAACATCCATAACTTACTATATTAGTTTTTGGAAACATGTTTATCAACTGCTAATGTAGTTAAATAAACAAATTGATGATAAGAAAACTGGAATAGTTATTAATCTTAACTTTACACTAAAAATGGCAACAGAAACAGAACGTAAATTTCTGGTAAAAAGCGAATTCAGACACCTGGCTATCAAAGATATAACAATAATTCAATCGTATCTTTCAATCGATCCTGATAAAACAATAAGACTCAGGATTGCTGACGATAAAGCCTTCCTTACAGTTAAATCCAGACCTCAGAAGAATTCAATAACAAGAAATGAATGGGAAGTGCAGATCCCTGTTACGGATGCCGAAGAGATGATGCATGTTTGTCTTCCTGGAAGGATAGTTAAAACCCGATATCTGATACCTTCAGGAAAGCACACATTTGAGGTTGATGTTTTTCATGAAAAAAATGAAGGTCTGATTATTGCAGAAATAGAGCTTACTAAAGACGATGAACATTTTGATAAACCCGATTGGCTTGGAGAAGAAGTAACAGGTATTCCACAATATTATAATGCTAATCTGATAAAATAAATTTATTGATTAAGATCATTAATAATTCTTTGTAAAACCTCAATAAAAGGATATCCTGCCTCGCGGGTAGCAGCCACAAATCCACCATCGGGCGAGATACACGGATTCCCATTTATCTCAATTACAAAAACATTATCATTACTGTCGGTTCTGACATCCACTCTTGCGTAGCCCTTTAAACCAAATAAATGCCAGCATGAGAGGGCCGCTTCTTTCAGGTTTGAAGCCAATAGATTGTTAATTTTGCTTCCCGGAAACTCCCTTACAGTATTTATATATTCAAAACTATCCATCTCCCATTTAGCTTTAAAATCAATGATCTTTGGTCTGCCAGCATAGTTCACAAAAACTATTTCAGCGGGAGGCAAAACTTCAGGGCCATCTTTCCCGGCTAACACACTTATATTGAATTCTCTGCCGTCGATATAATCTTCTATAAACCAGTGAGAATCATCGAGTCCTGTTAATTTTTCTTCAAAACCAGGTTTACATTCAAATACTGATTCGGCAGTAATTCCCAGAGAGCCATCCTCCCAGATTGGTTTGACTATATATTTTCTTCCGGGTTTAAGAAGATTAAACTGCGAAGGCAGGTAAGACCCGGGATTAAGGATTCCTGCATTCTTCATCGTATTACTGCAGATAGTTTTATTACTTGTAAGAAATATTGCTTCAAGTGAATTACCTGAGTACGGAATGGAGTATAAATTGAGAAGTGCCGGAACAAAATAAATAAGTTCCCCTTTGTTATTGATAGATTCAACAAGGTTAAAAACAAAATCAGGCTTTTCATTTACTAATTCTGCAATCTCAGACATGAACTGCTGAGTGATACCTTTTCTATAAATGGATATTCCGAGATCAAGCAGGTGTTTTTCAATATGAGCTACCTGATCAAGTACGTCAAGTTCATCAGCTAAAGCGCCTTCGCCTGGTTCATTATAGATAATACAACATCTCCTCATATATTCTCCGCTCTCTTCTTTAATATGAAATTTAAGCTTGTTACCCCTTGATCCTCTTTATGGCCGCTTTCATTATCATCTCCATTAATGTCTGGTATTCGATACCATACATTCGTGATAAAATCGGCAGATCTGAATGAATGGGGTTTAACCCTGCAAGTGGATTCGCTTCAATGAAACATATCTTGCCGTTGCGATCGCCTTTCAGATCGATTCTTCCGGCATCGACTGCATCCAGTGCTTTCCATGCGTTAAGTGCGACTGATTTGCATTCATCAATTATATCAGCATCAAGAGGTTTGTATTTACAATAATTCTGATAATTCTCTTTTACTTCAATGGAATATGGAAGATTGTCAGAAGTTATGACTTCCATCCCTCCAATTGCAGTAGCTTCCTCACTATATCCGACAATTCCGACAGTGAATTCTCTTCCGGGTAAATACTCTTCAACAAGTGCCGGTTGACTGAATTCCGCAAGAATCCACCCGACCATTTTCAAAAGCTCCTCAGACGAATGAACCAGACTTTTCCCGGTAATTCCCTTGCCAGTGCCTTCCGAGACAGGTTTAACAAAAAGAGGATATTTGAGATTGATTTTGCCCATATCTTCTAAAACAGATATAAGGCAACCAGGACTTACAGGAACTCCTGCAGCAGAAACCACAAGTTTTGCCAGATGCTTATTAAGTGATAGTCCCATTATTACAGGACCACTGAATACATAAGGTATTTTGTACTGGTCAAGAATAGCAGGAACAACCGATTCTCTTCCATCGCCATATAATCCTTCTGCGATATTAAAAACAATATCCCATCTCTTTCCTTCAGCAAGAGCTTCAATCAACTGAAAAACATTTCCTATGGGTTCTGTTTCATAACCCATCTGTTTCAAAGAACTATCAAGTGCGTCGACTGTTTCCTGCTTGTCGAATTCGGCAGTTTCATCCATGGAATATCCACGATCGATATACCATGACCGAAGATCATACGTTAAACCAACTTTCATCGATAAGCCCTATTTTTCAGGATATTCGCATAATACGCCTTTGTAGTTACGCAATACTATCCGTTCATCATTGTGTTCTACGACATAGTTTGGAAGCAAAGGAATTTTTCCGCCACCACCAGGAGCGTCAACAACGAATGTAGGTACAGCATAACCACTTGTGAAGCCTCTGAGTCCCTTTATTATTTCAAGGCCTTTTTTGACCGTAGTTCTGAAATGCCCTGATCCGGGTATTAAATCACATTGATAAAGATAATATGGTCTTACCCTTATCTTAAGCAACTTATGCATAAGTTCCTTCATAACAGAAACATTATCATTTATACCTTTCAGGAGGACGGTCTGACTTCCAAGCGGAAATCCTCCATCGGCCAGTTTGTTACAGGCTTTTGCACATTCATCCGTTATCTCATCGGGATGCGAAAAATGCAGACTGATGAAAAGCGGGTGATATTTTTTAAGAATAGTTATCAAATTTTCAGTAACTCTCTGTGGAAGCACCGCAGGAATTCTGGTTCCGATTCGTATTATTTCAACATGCTCAATACTACGGATATTTGAAAGGATGTAGTCGAGAGTCTCATCATTTAATGTGAGGGGGTCGCCACCACTTATAAGTACATCACGTACTTCCTTATGTGTGGCAATATAATTAAATGCCTTTTCAAAATCCTGTCTTCCAAGTTTATCAAGTCTTCCGACAGAATGTGAACGTGTACAATATCTGCAATAATTTGAACAGACCTGGGTAACTGTGAATAGAACCCTGTCGGGATATCTATGAACAATTCCTTTAACCGGGGAGGATGATTTTTCGTGCAGAGGATCAGACTGTTCGCTACTTGTTTCAAGCAATTCTTCCACCACAGGGATAACATTGCGACGCAAGGGATGCGATGGTTTGCTGTTGTAAATCAAGGAAGCAAAATAAGGGGTGATCCTGAGCGGCAGGCGGCCTTTAAGATTATTAATAGCCAGAATCTCCTTTTCGGATAATTTCATGATTTTCTTTAGATCTTCGATGCTGGTGAAAGCATTGCGAAGCTGCCATTTCCAATCATTCCAGGAGTCTAAAGTCGTTAGGGGGAAGTAGCGGTGTATGAACTCCGAACTTCGGTTGCTAACTAACGGATTTGGGATTTCGTTTTGCGAAAAATACGTGGTTTTCGCGCCAGGCTCTTCATCAGAAGAGCAACCCACGAGGCGACTCTCTCGGTGGAGCGTCGTAGCCTCATTATTGTTAGCGTTCATAACGGATGATGAAAATTTTCACCTTTTCTTTTAAGTTTGTTTGTTTTAAATTAATACTCTTTATCTAAAATAATTAGCCACGAAAGTATATAATCTATAAATACATTGTATCATTCGACCACCAGAAATATTAACACTATTAGCATTTTATTAACAATCGATATTTTCTTTCCTGATTTCATATGTCATATAATGTTGATTAATAATATTTTATGTTGAATTCTTGACAAAGATAAATTAAAAATAAATCTGGTAATATTTTGATATTAATATTTCGAATCATTCTAAAATTATCAACGAATTTATTTTGAAACATGATTTTATACATTGAATTTCGGTACATGGACTTTCAATAATCATAGCTTAAAGTCACATATTTCAAAAATTAATTTTATTGACTTTCTTTTAAGAAGCAAAAATTTTAATTAGCGGATTCGTCTGAATCTTTTCGCATCCTTTTAATAATTCCTCTGATATGCTTCTCTTCAAGTCTCTTTATTTTTGATGATAATGTCGGTCTGGTTGATCTACGTTTTTTTTGAATAGTAAGCGCTTCTGAGACAAGATCATAGAACTTTTCGGTCACTGCCACTTTGTTCATTAACTGTGTCCTTTCTGATTGTGAAACAAGTATTATCTCACTTTCCTTATTGATCTTGTTCTTTAGTTTTTTAAAAATAAGTTCTTTTTCTTTTTCAGAAAAGCCGGAAGTTAAAAGCATGTTAAATCGTAATTCTACTTTGGTGTTTACTTTGTTTACATTCTGTCCTCCAGGTCCACTACTTCTGGAAGTTGAAAAGATGAATTCATTATCAAGGTTCCGGTTTTTTAGTTCTCGTGGATTCATATCTTTCTTAATTAAACTATAGAAAAAAGAGGGCAACACCACCAACGCTGACAATTGCACCTAATATTTCAGGAAATGTTACTTTCTGCTTAAATAATACAACTGCAGGAAGGATGATAAATACTGGAACCAGAGCCATAATTGTTGATGCAATACCAGCTTCGGTATATTTAATAGCTATAAGTGAAAATGATACACCCAGAAACGGTCCAAAAAAGGCACCCAGACTTGTTAACATCATACCTGATTTATTATGAGTTGCATTTCTGACGATTCCCCAACGCGAGAGAATAGTAATCAATAACGTATATCCGAATATCCCGGCAATTATCCTTATTTGAGTGGCGGCAAAGGGATCATAGTTCTTCATTCCAAACTTACTTAATACAAGGCCCAGAGCCTGTCCGACAGCACCCCCGAAAGCATACAGGATCCCTTTTGGAGAGAGTTTTAAAGATAGTTTTTCGCCTTTGGCAGCCCGGCTGAAAATTGCCATGGCAATTCCGGAAAATGTCAGGGTCATACCCAGATAATGAAACAATGTAAGCCTTTCACCAAGAATAATAAAACTGAAGAAAGCAGTGACAGGAGGGACCAGAGTCATAATGAGCATAGAAAACCTGGAGCCAATCATTGTGTATGATTTGAATAGAAAAAGATCTCCAAAAACGAATCCAACCAGTCCCGACAATGATAACCACATCCAGTTTTCGAGACTTGCATCTAAGGGTAATATAAATCCTCTCCTGATCAGGGTGAAAATACTCAGAAAGGCTAATCCGATAATAAGCCTGAGAATATTGACTGCTACGGATCCTATTTTGTGACTGGCAGACTCAAATGAGAGCGAAGTAACTGTCCAGAAAAACGCAGTCAGAAGTGCAGCAAATTCACCCAGATGATTATTAAAGAAATTCATTCATATATTAGTATAAGCTAATAGCTCTGGTTATATTTAAAGCCGGTAAAATTAAAAAACTAAATCCATTAACCGCAGAGGTCGCAAAGATTTTACACAAAGATCACGAAGAAATGATTTGAGTTTAACTTTGCTTGCTTTGCGTTCTTATCCACCAAAGGTCAGGGCGGGAGAATCTCTTGTCTTTAACTCTGAGTCACTGAAATGCGGAGGAGCGAAACGATATCTTGGATTTACTGACAGAATGCGTCCAAACTTTGAGTATTTCCTGTCATGCGGTATTGAGAACGTAATGGAAGGGGAGAGGTATATACGAACTCCTGCATTAGTGGAAAAGTTGATGAAAAATCAGAAGAAGCTAAATATTCGAGGGAAATATATAATATTTAAAAGATGGGACAAACTGGACGAAAATGATAACCCTGATGTTGTAATATTCTTTGCAGCACCCGATATTCTCTCCGGACTTTTTACTCTCGCAAACTATGATCAATCTGAACCTAACAGCACTTTTACACCGTTTGGTGCAGGATGCGGATCAATAGTCTATTTCCCATATATCGAAAAAGATTCCAAGCGACCGAGAGCAGTAATCGGAATGTTCGATGTTTCTGCCAGGCCATGCGTACCAGCCGGTCTACTGACCTTTTCTGTGCCGATGGTCAAGTTCACTCAGATGATCAGCTATATGGATGAAAGTTTTCTCATAACTGATTCCTGGAAAAAAGTTCAGAAAAGAATTATATAGAAATCTCAAAAACATATTCTCCTGACCCTGCCTCCATGGAAATTTTATTATCAGCAATCCTTATATCTTTCAGGTAAATGTTCTGAGACAATGCTCTATTGCCCTCAGTTACTTTGTCTTGATTAGCAGCTTGAAGAATAATTGTAGCTGAAGTATTTGCAGGAACCCTAACCTTAATAATAATTTTCCCGTCCTTTTTTTCCCATCCTGAACCAATGGGACCGTAGGAGCTCTCAAAAGAAGCTCTGGAATAGGTAAGTTTTTTAGATACATGCGGCTGGATAATTATATGTTTATATCCGGGTCCCATAGTTTCAATCCCAGCTGATATCCTATACATCCAATCACCTATGGCACCATAAGCATAATGGTTGAATGAGTTCATACCCGGATCCTGGAAAGTGCTGTCTGTTTTTTCTCCATCCCACCGTTCCCATATTGTTGTAGCACCCATTTTAACGGGGTATAACCATGAAGGATAAGATTCCTGGAGTAATAGATCATACGCAGTCTCAGTATATCCATTCTCAGATAAAACGTGACATAGATAAGGTGTCCCCAGGAACCCTGTAGAAAGGTGATTATCCCTGTTTTTTATATCATTAACCAAAAACTCTGCAGCTTTTGATCGAAGGTTCTCAGGTAAAAGATTGAATTTAAGAGCAAGAACATAAGATGTCTGCGAATTGGTTCCTACTCTGCCAGCTTTGGTAACATATTCATTAATAAACACTTCTTTAATTTTATTAAAAAGATCTGCATACGTTTTTGCATCCTCCGCTTTGCCAAGTGCTTCTGCTGCCTGGCCAAGAATACTTGTTGAATAAGCGTAAAATGCAGTAGCTATAAAATCATGATCAGTATATCCATCGGATTCTGTATGATTATTAACCGGAGGATGATAAAATAACCAGTCTCCAAAAACACTTCCATCCTTCCATATATAACTGTCACCAGCTTTTTTTCTTATATATTCAATCCATGCTTTCATACTTAGGTACTGTGTTTCAAGTATCTTTTTATCACCATAAACCTGGTACATCGTCCAGGGTGAAATTACACAAACATCTCCCCATCCTGCCGATGTTCCCCCAGTTAGTGATCCTTGTTTGTTGAGAATATCCGGAATAACAAACGGTATTTCCCCGGCTGGTTTCTGATCTGCAGAAACATCCTTCAGCCATTTTGTGAAAAATGAAGAAACATCCATATTATATGCTGCTGTCCTGCAGAATGCCTGTGCATCTCCGGTCCAGCCTAGCCGTTCGTCTCTCTGGGGGCAGTCAGTAGGGACATCGACAAAATTGCCCTTTTGACCCCATTGAATGTTATGCTGTAATTGATTTATAAGAGGATTGGAACATTCATAACTGCCTGTAACTGTCATATCTGAATGGACAACCACGCCTGTCAGATTATCTATTGTAAGTTCACCGGGGAATCCGGTGACTTCAACAAACCTGAATCCCATAAAAGTAAACCTGGGTTCATATATTTCTTCACCGGTACCGGCAAGAGTATATGTTAACTGACATTTTGCAGCCCGAAGATTTGTAGTATAAAACTCACCCGATTTATCCAGTACCTCTGCATGACGCAATGTAACAACAGTTCCTTTGTTTCCGGATACCTTTAACCTTAACCATCCAACCATGTTCTGACCCATGTCCACAACCAGCTTACCTTTTGGTGTCCTGAATATTTTAACCGGCTTTATTTCCTGAATCTTCCTTATCGGTGGTCCCTCAGAAGCTATCAGATTACCGTTATTATAGTTGCCGATTTTTACACTTTGCCAGTTTTTGTCGTCATACCCGGGATTGTTCCAACCGGTGAGTTTTTTTGTCGCGTCGTATGTTTCACCATTGTAAATATCATTCATCCTGATAGCCCCGTCATTGGAAGCTTTCCAGGTTTCATCACTCGCAATTATTGATTCAGAACCATCTGCATATGTGATTTTTAACTGTAACAGGATTCCAAGCTTTTTACCATATATTGCCCAGTTGTTTCCCCAGGCAAGTGTTCCCCTGTACCACCCGTCGCCTAGGACAGCTCCAATTGCATTATTACCTTTTAGGAGCATATTAGTGACATCGTATACCTGATATTGAAGTCTTTTTCCATAAGAGGTCCACCCGGGAGTCAGTACCTGGTCACCGACTTTTTTCCCATTCAGCTGTAATTCATAAAAACCATGAGATGTCACATAAACTCTTGCAATTGCAATTGTTTTAGTCGATATAAATTCTTTTCTGAAATGGGGTGAAGGAGAATATCTTGATGTATCGCCATTCATTTCAATCCATTTTGCTTTCCATTCAGATTGTGAGAGCAGGCCCATTTCCCAGTATGCTGTGGAACTCCATTTTGATTCTCTCTCTTTATTATCCCATATTTTTACCTGCCAGAAATATCTCTGTCCTGACTTGAGTTCAGGACCTTTATACATCTGAAGAATCGATTCATCTGACTCAATCTTACCTGATTGCCAGACTATTTTGGAAGATGAAAATTTCTCATCTGTTGCGACCCTCAATAAATATGCAGTTTGCATGATATTATATCCAGTCCCGATAATCTTCCAGGAAAACCGGGGCTGGTTATTGTCGATTCCTATCGGATTTATCTTATGATCCACAGTCAAATCTTTTAATGAAAGATCCTGTGCGAAAGTGATTCCGAAAAAAGAAAGAAAAACAAGTGTAAGTTTGAGTGATTTCATAATACTTGAATATTTGATAATTAATATCAAGTTTATAAAAAATTGTCTGAATAAAAAAATATCTTAAAAATCATTTTCATGGCCGAAAGTTTATAAATTGCAGATCACTCTAATTAAAGAATTTTACATGAATCCGTTAGCAGGTATCTTACTGATTGCATTGGGAAGCTTAGGCGCTGCGAGCTTTTATGTTCCATTTAAAAAAGTCAGATTATGGGCTTGGGAATCATACTGGATAAGCCAGGGTGTTGCTGCCTGGCTTATAGCACCGATATTATTTGCGTTTATTTTTGTTCCTAAGGGAGAGCTAATGCCTATTATTCATGAAGCACCCTCTTCTGCCAAACTTATGGCAATGTTTTTTGGAGCTTTATGGGGCTTTGGAGGTCTGACATTTGGTTTAAGTATTCGATATCTTGGGGTGGCTCTCGGTCAGAGTATTGCATTAGGACTTTGTGCAGCCTTCGGTACTTTAATTCCTCCTGTAATTGCCGGTGATAACCTCTTTTCTTCTACTGCAGGAATATTGACAATTGTTGGTGTATCAATTACCGTAGTTGGTATTGCAGTTATTGGTTATGCAGGCTCACTTAAGAGTAAAGAGATGACAGAGGAGGAAAAAAGAGAAGCGATTAAAGAATTTGCTCTGAAAAAAGGTATACTTATCGCTATCTTCGCAGGGATTATGAGTGCTTGTTTTAATTTCGGGTTCGAATCAGGGAAGCCTATAGAAAACATAGCTCTGGCACATGGCACAAATCCTCTTTTCCAAAAAAACACATCCCTCATATTCATCCTCTTTGGTGGGTTCATTACAAACCTTCTTTATTGCGGTTATCTGAATATCAAAAATAAAACCTACAGAGATTATATTTCGGTCTCTGGCAATGTTCTGCTTAATAATCTGTTTTTTACATTCCTGGCTGGCTTCTTATGGTTCCTGCAATTCCATTTTTTTGGAATGGGATCAAGTAAACTTCCGCACGGCATGGCTGTTTTTGGCTGGAGTATCCTGATGGCATTAAATATTGCAATAAGCAATATATGGGGTATATTCCTTAATGAATGGAAAGGGGCAAAAAGAAAAACCCTGATTATACTTTCAATCGGGATTATTATTCTTATACTTTCAACCTTTGTTGTTAAATTGGGTTAGAAATATGGAGACAAAAAGATTTGGTTTTAAAATGAAAATGCTTCCGGGTTTCAGGGAAGAGTATATAAAACGTCATAGTGAAATATGGCCTGAACTTGTTCGGTTATTGAAAACTGAAGGTATTGGAAATTATTCCATTTTCCTGGATGAAGATACCAATACACTTTTTGCTTATCAGGAACAATCCGGTGAAAGCTCTTCGCAGGATTTGGGAAATACTGAAGTTGTTAAAAAATGGTGGAAGTTTATGGCCGATATTATGGAAACAAATCCCGATAACTCTCCTTTAACAATTCCTTTGGAACAATTATTCTATATGGAGTAGAGACTGAGAGACTGAGAGACTATGAAGTGAGATATTTAGCCGTGTAACTCCGTGAACTACTCTGTGTAACCGTGGTTAATAAAGACAAAAGAAAAAAAGAGTAAACCGTTAATATATAATATGATAATCTATGAAAAAGGAAATCATTGAAAAATCATATCAACTTGCAAAGGAACAATACGCTGCATTAGGAGTTGATACCGACAAGGTAATTTCTGAAATGGATAACATAAATATCAGCTTACATTGCTGGCAAACTGATGATGTTGGTGGTTTTGAAAAGCCCGGATCTGTTCTTGGAGGAGGTGGCATTCAGGCTACCGGGAACTTTCCGGGCAAAGCAAAAACTATAGAACAGATGAGATCTGACCTTGATAAGGTAATGTCACTTCTGCCCGGAAAACAAAGATTAAATCTACATGCAATTTATGGTGAGTTCGATGGTAAACTTATTGATCGTGATCAGATCGAGCCAAAACATTTTCAGGGCTGGATCGATTGGGCTAAGAAACGAGGAATTGGCCTTGATTTCAACTGTACATGTTTCTCTCATCCATTAGCTGACGATGGCTTTACTCTCTCGAGCAAGGATGAAAAGATCAGAAAATTCTGGGTGGAACATACAAAACGATGCCGGGCTATTGGTGCTGAAATGGGAAAACAACTGGGGACTCCTGCCGTACATAATATCTGGATACCCGATGGTATGAAAGATACCCCTGTTGACAGGAATACCCTGCGAAAGCAGCTGAAAAAATCGTTGGATGAGATCTTCGCTGTTAAATATCCGAAAAAGCATCTTAAAGATTCGGTTGAAAGCAAACTGTTTGGCATAGGTTCTGAAGCGATGGTAGTAGGATCGCATGACTTCTATCTTGGTTATGCAATAAAAAACAATATCTTGATAACTCTCGATAATGGACATTTTCATCCGACTGAACAGGTAGGGGATAAAATTTCATCTATTTTGCATTTTGTCGATGAGATACTATTACACTTAACCCGTGGTGTTCGCTGGGATAGCGATCATGTTCTTACATTTAACGAAGAACTGTTGCTGATTACACAGGAAATAGTCAGGACAAAAGCTTTGAACAGGGTTAATATTGGTCTCGATTTCTTTGATGCAAGTATCAACCGTATTGGCGCCTATGTTATTGGAACTCGTTCTGCCCAGATGGCTTTTATGTATGCATTGCTTGAACCAATTAAAACTCTTGTTAAGTATGAGGAAGAAACCAGAAACTTTGAACGGCTTGCTTTACTTGAGCTTCTTAAAGCAAAGCCATTCGGAGCTGTTTATGATTACTACTGTATGAAGAATAAAGTTCCGGTAGGACAGGATTATATAGAAGATATAGTGAAGTATGAAAAAGAGGTTCTTCTTAAGAGGTAGAGTTTTATGAAAGAGACAGTTATTGCTATTTATGATATCGGAAAGACAAACAAGAAGATAATTCTTTTTAATGAAGACTTTAAAATAGTCTCAGAAATTGAAGAGAAATTTGCTGAAATTCAGGACGATGATGGCTTTGAATGTGATGATATTGAACATATAGAACGATGGATAAAGGAGTCTCTGGCCAGATTGACACGTTCTGATAAATATGAACTTAAGGCTGTTAATTTTGCCACCTATGGGGCAACACTTGTTTATCTTGATGAAAATGGCAATAGACTTACTCCTGTTTATAATTATTTAAAACCGATAGATGAAAAGATCTCAGAAAGCCTTTATAAGAGGCATGGAGGAAGAGATGAGTTTTGCAGAAGAACAGCTTCTCCTGCCCTGGGTATGCTAAATTCCGGCCTGCAGCCACTTTGGCTCAAGGCTATTAAACCAGACATATTCACTAAAATAAAACATATCCTTCATTTTCCTCAATATCTCTCATACGTAATTACCGGGAAGATTTATTCCGAACACACCTCAATTGGATGTCATACTGCTCTTTGGGATTTTGATAATATGAAATATCATCCATGGACTAAAGTTCATGGATTGAACCTGCCAGAACCTGTTCCTATTGAGACATTGAATGAAATAGAGGTGGATGGGAAAAAAGTTCAGATCGGAATAGGTATCCACGATAGTTCATCCTCACTGGCGCCCTATTTCTCAAGCAGTAAAGGGAAGTTCTTATTAATTTCTACAGGGACATGGTGCATTAATATGAATCCTTTTAATACTGAAAAATTAACAGCGGATCAACTCGACAAAGATTGTCTTTGTTATATGAGTATAACCAGGCAACCGGTAAAATCTTCAAGATTATTCCTCGGACATTTGCACGAAACGGCATTGAAACAGGTGTGTGATCATTTCAGGAAGTCAGAAGATTATTATAAAAAAGTCAAAGCTGATAATCAATTATCAACCACTTTGAAGTCGAGATTCAATGGGAAAAAAGTATTCTTTCAGACCGGCCCATATGTACGCGATCTGAAAGATTATATTGACGTGTACGAATTCAGTACCTTCGAGGAGGCTTATCATCAGTTAATGAATGAACTGGGTGATCTTACTATAGAAGCAGTCAATCTGGTTCTCCCGGAAATCGATGAAACTGAAAATATTTATATAACAGGAGGATTTTCCAAAAATGAACTTTTTCAGAATTTAATCTCAAAAGCCTATCCGTTGAAATTTGTATACACCTCTGAAATTGCCAATGGATCAGCGCTGGGCGCTGCTCTTGTTGTTTCTGGTTCAAAATCTTCACTGAACCTTGGCCTTACCAGGTGTGAAATTTGATATTTCGAAAAACAATATATAATGTTAAAAAACATAATTTTTTTATTCATTCTTCTGATTCTAATAATTTTGAATTCGTGCAAAAAAACGTATGAATTAGTGCCGGGAGATGTAGTAATAAATGAACTGATGGCTCATAATTCAACTACAGTTGCAGATCAGAATGGAGAATACGATGACTGGATAGAATTATTCAACTTATCCTATGCGACTATAGATCTGTCAGGTTATTTTCTGGCTGACAGTAAGAAAGATATTACCAAATGGGAGTTTCCCCAGGGAACATCTATAGCTGCGAATGGATATCTCATTATATGGGCTGATAAGGATACAACTGAAGTCGGATTACATGCAAACTTTAAACTCTCATCTGCAGGTGAAAAGGTCATTTTGACCAGACCAGATGATGTAATTATGGACAAAATTGAATATCCTGCCCAAGCTTTCGAATTATCTTATTCAAGAAGACCAAATGGCACAGGGCCATTTAAGTGGCAAACCCCGACATTCGGTAAATCGAATGATTCTAAATAACTTAACTCTACTTAGAATTTAGTTTACATGTTAATAAATTCTTTCTCCCAATGCAGCTTTAAGCTTATAAACGCTTGCAGCATAATCAATTCTGGCTTTAAGGAGCATTAAGCTGCTTTCAGAAACTGATGTATTTGCATCCAGTAAATCAAGATTAGTTATCATCCCCGACTTAAAACTTGTTTCAGCCAGAGAATAGGCCTTTAATGCCTGCTTTAATTGAAGTTCCGATTGGCTGACTTTCTTCCTGGCTGCAAACATAAGAGCCTCTGATTCATAGACCTCATTAGAGATATTTCGCTTTGTGAAATCAGATTCATACGATAATGAAGTTATTGCTGATTGAGCCTGTGCAAGATTATACTTGTTTTTCGTACCGTCGAAAAGAGGAACCATGAGTCCTAAACCAATAACATAATTTGGCGTGATTCTATTGAGATAGGGGATATATCCGTTTTTTGCCCCACCGGATGCCTCAAAACTCAATAAGGGCTTATTCTGCAACTTTGTCATGTCGAATCTTATCTCGGCAAGTGAAGTTCTTTTTTCATTTATAAGAACTTCATCCCTGTTGCGAAATGCATAAGATAAAATTGAATCGGCAGGAATAACCGGAGGAACAACTGAAAGTTCGTTCCTGACAACAGGACTACTGGCCTGATCATTGCCAAGCAAAGAGTTCAGAGCAGCCTGTTGTGAAGTAAGAGAAGCCAAAAGATCAACTTTCTGACTCTCAACTGTTGATATTTTGACTTTTGTTGTAAGAACCTGGTATTCAGTTGCTGAACCGGTGGCCATTATTTTTTCAATATACTCAAGGTGCTCTTTTAATGTTGACAACTGTTCATCCTTTATTTTTATTGCAGCTTGTAGAAAAAGGAGGGTATAAAAATTATTTACTGTATAAACAGACAATCTCTGCTTAACCTGTTCAAGTGTCTGTTCTCCAATTGCCTTATTAGCATTTTCAAGTTCAATATTCTGGTGTGTTCGACCGAAGTCATAAACAAGCTGTTTGTAATTAACTGAGGCAGAATAATTATTGGCAGGATAAAGCTGAAAAGTCCCAAGAGACGGGAAATTGAGTTTAGTTACAGGTGCCAGGTTAGCAAAACTGGCTGTCATATCTACTACCGGGATATATCCTGTCTTTGCTAACCCAATCCTTGATTCAGCATTTCTGATTGCTTCTTCTGCAATCTTAACGGATGGATAAGCAGAAATAACCTGTTGGATAACGCTCTTAAGTGATAAGGAATCAGACGAAGAATTCGCTTTTTCAATCGAACCCTGACCAGAAATAATGCTGTTAAGAAGAATAGACAACGCTAAGGCAGGGAAAATTGATTTTTTATTTATTTGATTATTCATTTGCCGGAACATTTTTGTTTCTTATTTTTTTTGAATGCAGAAAAATTATTGGGATCCCTCCAATTAGGGTTATAAGACCTGCAAGTAGAAAATCATCATCAATACCTTGTATATAAGCCTGTTTGTTAACATTTGAAAGAAGCAAAGCCTGGCTTTGTCTTGTGGCATTTGCCGGTGTGCTCCCTGCCTCATTTTGAAGATGATATTTTATTTTGGTCGTTGTCTGCTGATAAATCTCGGAACCGGGCCTGATTGCACCGCCAAAAAACTGAGCATGAAAGTTAACTCTTGTTGTAAGCAATGTGGCAAGCAATGCAACACCCAGGCTGCCTCCAAGTTGCCGGATAGAATTGGTTATAGCCGATGCCTGAGCCATTTTTTCACGTGGTATTTCAGACAGGGATACTGTTGTTAATGCAGTGAACATCAACCCCATGGCAAATCCTCTGAGATACAACGAGAGCATAATGAAATTCAGCTCGGTAAGCCACGACAGTTTTGAGTTAAGGTAGAAACTAAAGGCAAACAGGACGACACCAATAAAAAGTGGAAG
This sequence comes from Bacteroidales bacterium, assembly GCA_017882305.1. Lineage (GTDB taxonomy): Bacteria > Bacteroidota > Bacteroidia > Bacteroidales > VadinHA17 > LD21. The sequence goes on from JADGPU010000016.1 coordinate 30,972, forward strand.
TTTTGGATTTAATTTATCAGAAATCCTCCCTGAGATTGGAGCAACTATTCCCTGAATAATACCTACAGGAAGAAAAACTGAGCCGGCCTGAAGGGCTGTGTAACCCAAAGAATTCTGTAGATATATAGGCAATAAGAATGTACTTCCGAACATCCCGAGACTAAAAATAATAAGAATAATATTTGCAATGCCGAAATTATGATTCTTAAGAAGCCTCAGGTCTAAAAGCGGCTCTTGAACTGTTAATTCTGCGGTTATAAAAACCGCAAGAGCAATTAAGGCGATTGCGCCATAAGCCAGTATAAACGGGGCATGCCATCCTGCTGAGTTTGTAGCTGCATTTCCCTGAGATAGTATATAAAGAGTGAGCGGAAGAAAGATAGTTACTGAAATGAATCCTACAATATCGAATTTTCTTGTTTTTCTGTTTATATATTCGCTCTGAATTATTATAGTAAAGAACATTGCTAATATTCCCACAGGTATATTAACGTCAAAAATCAATGGCCAGCTGAAGCGGTCGATCAGAAAGCCGCCAATCAGAGGCCCGAATGATACTGATGCTGCAGCAGAAATACCCCAGAATCCGAGCGCTATGCCTCGCTGGTGGGGTGGAAATTCCCTGGTAATTATTGCCATTCCAAGTGGCTGGATCGTTCCGGCTCCGAAACCTTGGATAACTCTTGATACGATTAGCATATTCTCGTCTGATGATCTGCCGCATAAAAGTGATCCTAATGTGAAAAGGAATAATCCGATAAAATATAACCGTTTGTAACCAAATTTGTCTGCAAGCCATCCGGAAGTTGGAAGTGCTACAGCCATAGCGAGCATGTAAGCAGTTACAACCCATTCAATTTTATCAAGCCCGACACCAAATGACGCCATGATTTTAGGTAACCCAACATTCACAATAGTGGCATCAAGCACCGCCATAAAAGTTCCCAGCATAATATTTGCCAGCAAAAACCATTTGTACGACAGATGCTTAGGATGAAAGGCGGAATTGCTGTTTCTGATCAGGTATCTGATCCGGTGAGATGGTGTTCTTCTTCTTTCCATCTTATTATCTTATAATCTTTACAACAACAGACATTCCGGATAAAATATTGAATGAGGAAATCTCTTTATTATTGTTTGCTCCATCTATTGAAATCCTTACGGGAATACGCTGAGTGACCTTGGTAAAATTGCCAGAGGCATTATTTGCTGGAATCAGAGAAAAAACTGAAGCAGTGCTTGAACCAACCAGAAAAACCTTACCGTTGAACTTTACATCAGGAAATGCATCAATTGTAAACCTTACAGACTGTCCGGAATGAATATCTGATATTTTTGTCTCCTCAAGAAAGGCTATTACCCAAAGTTTCTTGCTCAAAGTAATCGTAATAACCGATTGACTTGGCTGAACTACATCACCGGGAAGTAACCATCGTTTTGCAATAACACCATCTGCCGGAGCATATAGTCTTGTATTCTTAAGCTGTGCGTCCAGCACTCTTACCTGGGCATCGGCAGTTTCGACTGATGCCGACGCAGTTGAAATCATAGATTTTGAAACCAGTAACATCGCCTTTGCTGCCTCAAGCTGAGCTGAAGCTGTTTCAGCTGCTTTCTTAATATGGTCGAATTGTTCCGGTGTTATGACACCACCATCTGACTGGTTTTTTGCCCGGGTCATATCTTCATCAGCCCGATCAAGGTTTATCTCCAGTACTTTTATACTCTTTTGATCCGAATTATATTTGACTTCCGATTGGGTTAAATTAGCCTGAGCCTGAACTCTGAGAGCAAAGGTCTGATTTCGCTGTGCAACCAAATCAGTGCTATCGAGATCAGCAAGGAGCATACCTTGTCTGACAAGATCTCCTTCATTGGCATAAACAGAAGATATTCTCCCCATTATCTTTGATCCAACACTGACATTGTCAGCATCCACATGTGAATCATCAGTAGTAATGTACTTAGAATAATCTCTGTACCAGTACCATGCTCCTGCCAGTACGATAATTATAACAATTGCAAGCGGAATGTAGACTCTGAGCCGGTTGTTCTTTGATTCTTCTTTCATAAAATTCTTACGGATTAAATTATGTCGTTAATTATCAATGTGTTAAATTATTTGTATTTCAATCCTTTAATGAAAATGTTTGTAAAAGCAATCGTTTTCTCAAGCAGGAGATCGTATTCTTCCTGTTCAATGAACAGTGTTTTCTTTTCGTTAACTAATGTAATCCTCAAGCCTTTAAGCAGGTCAAGAAACAGGGAAGCCGTCTGATCCATATCAATTATAGAGAATTCACCACTGCTTATACCTTTTTCAAAAATCTGTTTTATAATTTCCTTTTCTTTTTCTTTAAACATTTGAATAGTCTCTCTGAAACCGGGTTTGAGCCCTGAGTAAACTTCAAGCCTCAATCTGCTTAGATTCAATAATGTACGAAAATAGGAGAGACGTGCATCAGCATATTCCAGTAGTAATAGTTCGGGTTCATGAATACTAAAAATTCTTTCTGAAATGTTTTCCATGAACTCTGTCTGTTCCTTTTCTACAACCGCCTTGTAAAGACTCTCTTTATCAGGGAAATAATAATACAACGATGCTTTTGATAATTTAATATCATTTGCAATTTCTCTCATAGAGGTCTTCTCCACCCCAAATAATCCAAAACGCTTTTGTGAGGCTTCGATTATCATCTGCATCTTTTTCCTTCTCTCCGAATCGGTTTTGTCAGTGTTCATTTCATTAAAAAGATGCAAATATAACAATCTGTCTGACTATCTTGTTCAAATGGTCAGATCAAGATAATTTTTATTTTGCAAAATTTGTATTATGCAAATTTTAAACTCAGTTCAATGAGAAATTTATCAACAAATAAGCTCTTCTAATATTTTAATAAAATAAGGATTTTGAAAGATAAAATGGTCATTTCTTTCAGCTATAATAATTATTTATCTAAAAAATTTCCTACTACATGGAAGTAAATGTATTTTTGAAACAAGAATGTATCAATTTTTTGACAAGACAATTTTCAAAAAATAGCAATATGAAAACAGCCAAAACACTCTTTTTAATTATTCTCATTTCAGGAATTACTCTGTCAGCAGAGTGTCAGAAATCAGGATCAAACGACAAGATCAAAAGCCTGATAGTTTCAGAAGAAAAATATGATATGCTGGTTAAAAAGCAGTATAAGGATTCTGAAACTTACTATGATTCACGTGGTAATGTACTTGAAAGCATTAATTATAAACAAGGTAAAGTAGATAAACATTTTAAATACCAGTATGATTCAGATAATAACAAGATTAAAGAAGAGGAGTTTGATACATCAGGCAGACTAAAAGAATCATCAGAATACAAGTATGCAAATGGTTTAAGGACTGAAAAAACAGTTTATGATCCCAATAAAAAGATAAAGTCCAAAAAAACCTATGTCTATACGACTTACTAAGAGATGTACAAATCTGAGATTCATACATTACTGAGTTCATTTGTCCCGACTGGTTTAAATGAAATGAATGAAGTAAGTTTAATGAACCGGGTTGAAACAAAGTATGTTTTCTCTGCAAAGAGACTTCCCTTTTTGCTGGATAGATTATCGACGAGTTATAAAGTTCTGGAAATTGATACGATAAGGATTTTCCCCTATCACACTACTTACCTTGATACTTATGACTTTCTGTTTTACATGCAACAGGTAAGAGGTAAACTAAACAGACACAAGATCAGGTACAGACGATATGAGTCGACAGGTCTTTCATTTCTTGAGATAAAAAAGAAGACAAACAAAAACAGAACCATCAAATGGCGGATTGAAAACAGCTTAGACATTAATTCTCCGGATGAAAATGCATCTGCTTTCATTAAAGAATATATGCACGATAGCTTTCTTGATTTGCGACCTGTCCTAATTGATAAATTTACCAGGATAACTCTGGTTGGGACTGAGCTTAAAGAACGGATCACATTGGATTATAATCTCAATTTTTCAAGTCCTGAAGGTGAAAATTCCGAATTACCATTTTTAGCCATAGCTGAATTAAAAAGGGAAAGACATTCCGGTCAGCCACATATTGGAAAGATCATGAAGCAGATTGGTGTTCATCCTAACAGTTTCAGTAAATATTGCATTGGGAGCGCACTAGTGAAAGATATGCCTCGAAAAAACACATTAAAACAAAATTTACTTTTAATTAATAAAATAGAAAATGAATACACTAAATCTACTTGAACCTGACAAAATAAATCTGGCAGGTATAGAACTTATCGATATCCCCAGTTTTCTTGAACTGCTTGGACGATTTGCACTGAACATGGCTGTGATATTAATTCTTGTCAGATGGCTATATTATTCAACCACCAAAAGAAAAGATTACCTGTTCACCTATATCCTGATTTCCAGTCTTATATTCAGTTTATGTTATCTTCTGGCAAGTGTAAAACTTCAGATAGGGTTTGCTCTTGGCCTTTTTGCAATTTTCGGTATAATCCGTTACAGAACCACCTCAATTCCCATCAAGGAGATGACCTATCTGTTTCTGACTATAGGTGTCTCTATCATAAATGCTCTTGCTGACACTAAAACAAGTGTTGCAGAAGTTCTATTTACCAACTTTGCGATTATTGCACTCACATTTTGCATGGAAAAAATATGGCTGCAGAAACATGAATTATCAAAGATTATTATCTATGAAAAGATTGATCTTATTAAACCTGAAAATAATCAGGAACTTTTGAATGATCTCCAGCAGAGGACCGGAATAAAAAAAATAAAAAGGGTCGATATTGGCAAAATTGATTTTCTTAAAGATACCTGTACTATTCAGATGTTTTACGATGTGATTGGATATCAGTTTAATACTATTGACCAGGTTGATAATAATAAAGATAATGGGGATGATGATGATGACTAAAAAGTGGTGTATTGTTTTATTCTCCTTTTTTCTTCCACTGATAGCTTTTTCCCAGAAAAAGGATTTTGGGATATGGTATGGAGTTTCAGCTGAGCATAAATTAGCTAAAAAGCTGGAGATTGATTTATCAACAGATATCCGGACCTTTAATAATGCTTCGAAAATCGAAGAAGCTTTTATTGAAGGTGGATTAACTTACAATTTCTCCAAACATCTAGGTATAGCCGGTTCTTACCGACTTACAGAGAATCTTGAGAATAATAATTCTTACTATTTTCAGCATAAAGTGTTTCTGGATTTTAAGGGAACCCTTCCATTAGGCAAGTTTAATTTCACAGGTCGATTAAGATTGCAGACCAGAATTAAGACATATATTAAGGATGAAAACGATAACTTTCCCGATTATACAGGCAGAATTAAAATAAAGGCTACTTATAAGACACCGACTTTCCCGATAGATCCGTATATATACGTAGAATCTTTCTGTCCTATGTTTTCGGATAAGTCCGGAACTATTGGAAAAAACAGGTTTGCAGCCGGGATGGATTTACGCATCATCAAACGGCATTCAGTTGAATTAGAATATATCTTTCAGCGCGATTATCAGCCTCATCTTTCAGATATTAACATAATATCAATTGACTATAATATCAAATTTTAGTTCTTATTCCCCGATACATTTTAAATAGATGAGATCCAATATTCTGCCACCTGGAACATTTATTGCTCTGTTTGTGATTTCATTTAATCTGAACGGACAAATAGTACCGGAGCGTCAATGGCCTGGATTTCGCGGGTATATGGCATCGGGCGTTCTTGATAATGCAAACCTTCCCGAATCATTTGACTTTCAGAAAATGATTAATGTAAGATGGAAAACCGGTATACCCGGATTGGGTCTGTCAAGTCCTGTAATCTGGGGCGATAAATTATTCATCACTACTGCAGTAAGCAACTCAGATAAGCAAGGGATTAAGACTGGTATTTATGGAGATGGGATGCCGGTAGCTGATAGCTCTGTCCACGACTGGAAAGTTTTTTGTATTGATAAAAACTCAGGAAAAATTATATGGGAAAGAACAGCCTGCACTGGTATTCCCAAAATCAGGCGTCATCCTAAATCGACTCATGCTAATTCCTCAATTGCAACTGATGGTAAATATGCAGTTGCCTTTTTTGGATCTGAAGGTTTATACTGTTATGATTTTGAAGGAAAGCTGATTTGGAAAAAGAATTTTGGTGTGCTTAAATCTGTTGCTTACGATTATGTTGCAGCTGAATGGGAGTTCGCCAGTTCCCCAATAATATATAATGGTGTACTGATCATTCAATGCGACGTCCTGGAAAATTCATTTTTGGCTGCTTATGATCTGAAGACTGGAAAGGAATTATGGAAAAGCCAAAGAGACGAATACCCAGGGTGGTGTACACCAAATATTTATAAAGACGGTGATAAAATACGAATCGCTGTAAATGGCTACAAACATCGTGGAGGATATGATTTTGAAACTGGAAAAGAAATATGGCGAATGTCTGGTGGGGGTGATGTTCCGATTCCAACTCCTGTTATTGGAAAAGACCTGATATATTTCAATAGCGCTCACGGGCCATCTTCACCTATATATGCGATTAAATCCAATGCTTCCGGTGATATTACACTTAAACCGACAGGCATTCTGAATGAATATGTAAAATGGAGTATTCCACGTGGAGGTTCATATATTCATACATTACTGGTTTACAGAGATCATCTTTATAATGTTAACTGGAACGGCACTGTTGTCTGTTATGATGCCGTAACAGGCAAAGAGCTGTATAAGGCAAAGCTTGGAAATGCACAGAGCTTTATCGCATCACCCGTAGCTTCGGATGGGAAACTGTACATTGTTGATGAACAAGGGACTGTATACATAATCGAGGATGGCATTTCATTCAGACAACTTGCTGAAATACATATGAATGATATATGTTTAACTGCTCCTGCTATTACTGACGGTATGATATACTTCAGAACTCAGAAATACCTTATTGCAGTTGGAAATAAATAATTTATATTCTATATTCTTAAAACAATGAAAAAACATCTTGCGCTCATATTTATATCCTCATTTTTGGTTTTTTCAATTAATAAAGTCTCAGCTCAGATTAACCCTGACAGGCAGTGGACAGCTTATCGTGGAAAATTGTCATCGGGTGTTTTGGATAACGCGAATCTTCCTGAATCATTTGACATCAATAATATGATCAATGTCAGGTGGAAGACAGAGATACCGGGTTTAGGACTTTCAAGTCCTGTAATTTGGGACAACAAAGTATTCATAACCAGTGCTATAAGTCAGGCCGACAGAGATGGATTTAAGATTGGAATATTTGGTGATATCTCACCGGTAAAAGACTCATCCGTTCATGAATGGAAAGTGTTTTGCATTGATAAAAATACAGGTAAGACGATTTGGGAAAGGACATCTTTTAAAGGGATACCTAAGATGAAACGTCATCCCAAATCAACCCATGCAAACACTTCAATTGCTACGGATGGCAAATATGTTGTCGCATTTTTCGGATCAGAGGGTCTTTTTTGCTATGATATGAACGGAAAGCTGTTATGGCAGAAAAGCTTCGGTTTACTTAAATCAGTCTTTTTCATGGTAAAATCGGCCGAATGGGAATTTGCCAGTTCTCCTGTCATTTACAATGGTGTTCTGATAATCCAGTGTGATGTATTGGAGAACTCCTTTGTTGCAGCATATGACGTTAAAACAGGAAAAGAACTCTGGAAAACAGAACGGGACGAATACCCTGGATGGTGTACTCCAAACATATATACAAATGCCGGCAAAACCTATGTTGCACTTAACGGTTATAAAAACCGTGGTGGCTATGATTTCGAAACCGGTAAGGAGGTCTGGAAGATGTCGGGGGGCGGCGATATTCAGATACCAACTCCTGTTGTCGGAAATGATATGATCTATTTCAACAGTGCTCATGGACGAAGTTCACCAATAATTGCAGTTAAAACAAATGCTGTTGGCGACATTACACTTAAGGACTCTGAAACAGCTAATGAATTCATAAAATGGAGCCTGCCACGAGGAGGCTCATATATGCATACTTTGCTGCTTTATAAAAATCATCTGTATAATGTAAACTGGAATGGGGCCTTAATATGTCTCGATCCCCTTACCGGTAAGGAGATTTATAATGCAAAACTCGGGAAAGCCAAAAGCTTTATAGCATCTCCGGTTGCATCTGATGGTAAGATATATGTTGTCGACGAGGAAGGTACTATTTATATTATCCGGGATGGAGATGAATTTAAACTTATTGCTGAGATACCAATGAATGATATATGTATGACAGCTCCTGCAATTACTGATGGGATGATTATATTCAGGACCCAAAAATATCTGGTGGCAGTAGGGAAAAAATAGTTCTCTGCTATTCTTTTTTCAGACTGGTAATTAACGAATCCTTTGTTACAGATCTCACAGACAGAGATAAGGCAAATAAACCTGTAATCACTATCGCCAGAATCATCAGGAATATAAACAACCATGGTATATCAGGGCTGTTTTTTATTGAGGGAGAAGTTGCAACAAGAGCAGAAACAATACCTGCTGAAACTCCGGCAAAAAGTATCAGCACTTGTTCTGAAAAAATCATTCTTCTGATATTTTTTACATGAAAACCTGTTGCCAGCATTAATGCAAATTCTTGTTTTCGCTGGCTATAGTTCCGTAAAAGTACAAATCCAAGTCCTGCAACACCAATTATCATTCCAAATGCTCCAAAGACACCAAATACTGTGAGGTACGTATTAGTAACTTTATTAAATGATGCCAGGCGGTCAGATGTTTTTTCAATGTTTACTCCATAATTTGCCAGCCTTTCATTCAAAGAGCTTTTGTATAAATCAGTTATCGCACTGTTACCATCAACAAGCAATACCTGACTTCCGGAAACAGAAGGATAATACTTTATGAAATTTTCTCTTCCAATCAGTACATTGCCCTGAAAAACAGATGATTGTAATCCTGCGGCAATAATAATATTCACAGTCCGTCCATTCTCAGCTCTGAGGACTAATGTATCTCCTGTATTTAGTTTTAGTCCCCAGTCGAGAACAGTCTGATCAGCAATACCATAAATTGTATTATTTTCTGCAGGAAGATTTAGAAACTGCCAGGGATTCTCAATGTTTTTAGTTACAAGTACTTTTGAAAAAGAGAAAGACTTTTTTGTTATGAAATCATGAGGGTCAATTCCCAGAAGAGGAGGAACTGTAATATAATTAAGATTAAGGCAGCTGGCGTCATTACCTGGATACATTTTCATCTGGACAAAACTTATCTTAGAAAGCTGATCGTTGTCGAGTCCCATTGTTTTCCTGCCAGATTCTGTATTCAGATCTTCTTTTACGGGGACAGTGTTTTCGCACCATAGCAAATATCCACCGGTACCACCTGACCGCTTAAACTGGTTTTCATTAAAGCTCATCCTGTTTGCACCTGTAATACTTACAGTAAAAATTCCTGCAGCTATAAAAAGGATCGGAGTTACAGCATTAGAAGGATTAAAAGAGTAGTAGAGATGCGATAACTGTTTTCTGTTTTTAATTCTGTCAGCATTATTAATAAATCTACGAATATAATACTGCCTCCACAAGAGAACTAAAGTCAATAAAAGTACTGTTCCTGCTGCAAAAGAAAATGAGAGTTGTCGGTCCCTGAATAATAAAGACAGTACAAATAATGAAATTGTTATAGCAACTGAGGTAAGCAACATAAAAAGGTTCTGAAGGTTTGAAGGAGTATTGAAAACCTCCTTTCCCTTTTTATTCAACCCGCTCAGGAAACGTTTAACCTTTAACAGCATAAATGCCATAATAGTAAAGAATGTCAACAGGAATCCTGAAATTACAGGTATAAAATTAAAGTATGCATCAAGTGTATTGGTCTGTACAGCTCCATTCCAAACAGTATTCAGAGCCCTGATTATAATTATATTAACCAGATAACCGGCAAATACTCCAATTGAGCATCCGGCCAAACTAATTAATCCGGATTCTATAAATAGCATCTGTGCAATCCACCTGTTTTTAAATCCCAGGGCAAATAATGTACTAATATGCTTTCTTTTAGAATAAAAGTATGACGAGGCAGCAAACGATAACAAAACCAATGAAGCAAGAATGAGGAAAAATCCAAGACTCAGGAACAAAGTACCAAAATCAACACTCTCATTTTCAGCTTTTACAGATTCATTCGACAGATCTGCTATAATTAAACCCATCCTTTCAGGATCAAGCGATCCATTAAGTCTATCGCATATCTCTTTTTCGGTTATCCCTGCGGGACAACGAATAGCTGTCGCCGGACCGAAATTATTTCCCCACAGCTCCTTACCCTTCTCATAACTAATAAACGCTTTAGGAGTACCTCTGTATCTATTCCAGTAATCTTCATCCTTTTTACGAATTTCATGCATTTTTATGGGCACACCGGCATCCCAGTCAGAGCAGGATTCTTTTCCTGAGATCCCTGGAAAATCAGGCATAAGAAGAGAATCTGACCAAATACCCTTCATATCAATAATACGCCTGATAATAAAATCGCTGCTTTTTTCAATAAGTTTATTCAAAGAATCAGGTGAATACCAATACATTTTAACAATGGCCCCTTCACCCACGGAAAGATCATTTGCCATCCATCTGTTTATTATCATTCCATTTCCGGCCGCAATATCTGGATACAGTGAAGAAGGCAATGCTGATACAAATGAATAAGGTGTCGATCTTGTACCAGAATCAAACCTGTTGCCAAGGTATGTTATTACAGGAGAAGAAGTGGGCAACAGGATACCAATCTGTTTTATAATTGATTCGTCTATAAAAATCCTGTCAGAAATAAATTCATATTCACCAGTCTTCTTCACTTTTCTGAGCCTAAGGCCAATATCGGATGGCTTCAAACAATGTCTTAAGACTTCAGATAGCTGCTTTAATGAACTTATATTTTCTTCTTTAATAAGCAATCGGTTTATTTTACTATGTCTCCCTTGAATATCATCCAAATCCGAAAGGGATATAAAGATATTCATAGGAGTTATCTGACTGATTGACAACGAGAAGTTTCCTGATTGAGATGGTTCAAGAATAGTTCCTACTTTCATCACAATCGATTTTCCAGCCTCGTTGACAGACGCGAAAGGTGCATCCAATGGTATGTCGCTTATTTGTGTGAATCGTATAATCAGATCTTCACCTTTTTTAATTCCGAGATAATCTGCAAGCTTTTTATTAACGGCAACCTCTCCAGGTTTTAGAGCTAAAGTATCCTTTCCCTGAAAGACAAAAAAGTCCCTGTTCACTCCATATATATGTGTTCTGAATGCCTCTTTTTGCGAATTCAGACTCTGACAATATCCATCCTTTTCGAGTATTCCGGTGCATATTATAACAGAACTATCTCTAATTCTTCGAACAAGCTCAGGATCAAAATATCTGATTCCTGAACTTATGAGAATGGATGTATTTCCAAGGTGCTCTGAGGCTGATTTTTTGAGACTCTCTTTAACAGATCTGCCCGTCAGTAATGATCCGGTTATTACGGCACACAGCAGTACAATTATAAGAACCTGGTACAGAACCTGCTTTTTATAGAATTTTACTGATTGGATTATTATCTGGAATGTACCAGGCATTATAATCAGTTATTTTATGTTTGGTTCAGAATATTAATTTACCTGCCTCGAGACGTAAGATCTTAGACATTTTATTTGCAAGGTCAAATGAATGGGTTGCCAGAATGATCGTTATACCAAATTCTCTATTCATCTCAAGTAGAAGTTCGCCAAGATTTTCTGCATTCTTTGCATCAAGAGATCCTGTCGGCTCATCTGCAAGAAGAATTGAGGGGTGATTCGCCAGGGCTCTGACCAGAGCAACACGTTGAGCTTCTCCACCGGAGATACGGAATGGATACTTGTCTTTAAGATCAGAAATACCGGCCTTTTCCATTAATCCCTTTAAATACTGCTTTTTAACGGAAAGTTCTTCCTGTGAATGCTTTGACGCAAGTAAAGGAAGCTGTATATTTTCTGATACGGTTAGATATGGCAACAGAAGATGCTCCTGGAAAACAAAACCTATATTCAGGTTTCTGTAATCAGCGGATTCGTCTTCAGTAAAGTTCGCAACTGAAGCTCCTCTGAAATGAATCTCTCCTGAATCAGGTTTATCAAGTAATCCTATGATATTCATGAGAGTTGTTTTTCCTGAACCTGATGGCCCCATTACGGCAACTGTTTCGCCTTCATTCATGTCAAGACAAAGATTGTCAAGCACTGAACCGCGCTGCGCGAATGATTTTGAAATATTATTGATATTCAATATATTATAAAGCATTGTATACGTTAGATAAACCTCCGGACATTTTTTCCAGAGAAAGTTCAGTTAAAACATTTTCTTTTCCCTGTTTTCCAAGCCGGGAGCGTAAGTCATTGTCCTTTAATAGTTTCAGTAGGTTCACTGACAACTCACCAATAGTGTCGGGTGAATAAGTTATTCCGCCCACGGTTCTTCCAACTATTTCCGGAAATGCTCCGGTTGCAGGCTGAACGACTGGTACCCCTGCAGCATTGGCTTCAAGAATATATAATCCGTAACCATCATGTTTTCTGACAGGTACACTCATAACATCTATATTGCTGAAAAACTCCTGTTTGCTGTTACCCTGAAATTCAGGATAAATTCTGACATAGCTTTTCAGCCCGTTAGCTTTTATTTTCTTTATCTGCTCAGCAATAAATGGCTTATCATCACCGGTATAGCCACCCGAAACATGAAGAGTTAGTCCGGGCAGATTATTGCCTGATTTAAGTTCAATAAAAGCATCTACAAGCTTGTCGAATCCGTTCTGAGAATTGATCCGGCAGTAATAACCGATAGATGGCCAATTATCTCTTTTTTCTATTTTTGTCAGGTCGCCGGGATCAATTCCAAGCGGGATAACATGAAAATTATTTCCTGAAATTCCCGTCTTCGAAATAAACAACTCTTTATAGTAATTGCTGGGAGTCAAAAATGCATCAACATTAGATGCTTCCTTTGATATCAGTTTCCAGGCTCCTGACTGATAAGGTTCTGCCATTTCATCAATCCAGTCATCTTCATTTAGAAGAGAACAGACAATTTTAACATCCAGTTTTTTCTTAATCCGCCTGGCCAGTCCTATTATGAGAGCATTTGAAAGGTGAATAATATCTGGTTTCCCGTCTTTGGTCAGATAATCAACCAACCGCTGAAGTTCCTTTTCAGGAAAGGCATTTTCTCCCTTAATCATATTCAGGGTCATCTTTTCAAGCCCTTCTGTCCGTGTTGTCCCGGCCCTGTGTGCGGCCATTTTTAGCATTGGGGCAGAATCAACCAGCTTATCCATGAACACCGGCATGTTCCTGAGGAAAGGTACTTTTTCCCTAAGATACATGGAAATGGCACCAAAAAAGACTTTTTTGTCAAGACCGGTTTCAATATTTGTTCCATCGG
>JADGPU010000053.1 GCA_017882305.1 Bacteroidales bacterium
ACACTTTGAATTCCAATATCGCTCATACTTGATGCTTCGCCGGACCATGAAGAAGATTCGCCAAGAACAGCTACAATAACATCTGCTTTATCAGCTGTTTGTAATGCTTCTTTCAGTAATTGTTCCGATGATAAAACAGGTTCGGATGATTTTTTCTGATCAGGGTCGCTCTTTAGCAAGTAAGGATTATCAGTCAGTTCAGAACCCTTTGCATAAAGCACATTCACTGAACTCCCTCCGATATTTTTCAAGCCGTCCGCAATTGTGAATACCTTACCCTGGCCTCCAGCAAATGACCATGATCCTTTCACATCTTTCATGGTGTTACCCAGTGGACCTATTACTGCAATAGTGCCAGATCTTTTTAGTGGAAGAATATGATTATCATTTTTAAGAAGAACTATCGATCTTGTAGCTATCTCCTGTGCAGTCTTCAGATGTTCAGGTGTCAACAAATCTGCTTTGGCTCTTTCTGGATTCAGGTAACGATAAGGATCATCAAATAGTCCAAGTTTATATTTTGCCTCAAGTATCCGTCTGCATGCAATATCTATATCTTTAATAGTTATTTTCCCTTCATCGAGAGATTTTTTCAGAGTGGAGAGGAATCCTTCTCCAATCATATCCATATCTGTTCCAGCCACGAGAGCAAGTGCTGAAACTGTCTGAAGATCACCCATTCCATGATTGATCATTTCGTTTATTGCAGTATAATCTGTAACTACAAATCCCTTAAAGCCCCACTGATTCCGCAATAGTTCGGTAAGCAGCCAGTGATTACCAGATGATGGAATCCCGTCAACAAGATTGAATGAAGTCATTACACTTCCTGCACCGGCGTCTACAGCAGCTTTATATGGAGGAAGATAATCATTATACATGGTTACTTTACTCATATCCACTGTATTATAATCACGGCCTGCCTCTACAGCACCATATAAAGCAAAGTGTTTTACACAGGCCATCATGGTATTATTGAGAGAAAGATCGTTCCCCTGATACCCTTTTACCATAGCTTTGGCAACCTGAGATCCCAGCCAGGGATCCTCACCTGCACCTTCGGCAATTCTTCCCCAACGCGGATCGCGGGCGATATCGACCATAGGTGAATATGTCCATGCAATACCATTTGCTGTTGCTTCCTGAGCGGCAATCCTGGCACTTTTCCCAATCAGTGCCATATCCCATGAGCAACTCATTGCTAACGGAATAGGAAATATTGTCTGGAATCCGTTAATTACATCCATACCAAAGAGGATTGGAATATGATGCGGTGATTCCTTAACCGCTATATCCATGCAAGCTTTCATTATAGCCATGGAGGATGCATTAATTATCCCTCCAATCTTTCCTTCCTGAATTTTCCTGGGTGTTTGTTCATTTACGGTAGAACCTGTAACAAATCCACCGGAATTGTTAAGATTGAGCTGTCCTATTTTTTCTTCAATTGTCATTTTATTCATCAGATCACTGATAAATAAATTCATTTTTTCATCCTGACCCTGAATCTTAAGAAACGAAACCAGCAGCACTAATAATAATCCTAGTCCTTTCATATTTTTTCGCATTTGGCGTTTCGCATTTTGCCTTAGTTTCACTTAAGGGCAGGAGTCAGGTAGACGTCAAGCTGCCTGACATATTCGTTCCTGTCAAAAATCGCATTGGAAGTCACGGCATTCAGGGTAAGCCCTTCCATTTCAGAATTTCCCTCTTCAGTAGTGATTCTTATGAAATTCCTTGATGAGATGTGGTATATTACTGGTACCTGGCAGATTGTAAATGCAAGAGTGTCAATTCCTAAAGGTATAATCTTTTCAGTATTTCCGGAAGACATATAATGAAAGTTATCCGGAGAATGCAGGAATTCGGAACGGCGCAACAGGCCTGGTTTAAATGAAATCTTACCCGATTCGACAATTACACCAAGTTCGCCGAACCTGGAAATTATATCCTCTTTAACCTGACCGGTCATCCCTGGCTGCTTTGCACCTCCATTTCCGGGAGTATGTGAATAGGCATCAGTAGGAAAAGCACCATACACTTCCGGTTCCTTATTTAAACCTATTCCGGCACGTATATCGTAATAATGCTGAACCATCTTTCCTAACTGATCATCCCCTGCTTCAGACTTAAGAGCCAGGAAATAGTTTTCACATACTGCCAGCATCAGTTTAGATACCATATGCCAGTATATACAGCCAAGTCCTTCATAACCATAAAATGTTCCTGAACGACCTGTAAAAGACTGGTGGTCAAATACTTTTTCGTAAAGATCAACGATATATTCTTTTTCGGCTTGCTTAACCTTGTATTCAGGCTCCACAAGATCCAGAGCTTTTTTCAGATATGATGCATTCCTGAAGCCGCTGTTAAAGTGAAAAAGACCATCCATGTCTTTAAGGAGGATGCTAATATTTTCGTTCCTGATCAATTCCGAAAGAAGCCTGGATTTGGTTACCGATTCAGAAGGGATGATATTCTTTTCTGTAAACCGGGGAAGCTGCCTGTCGGGATAAAGCATATAGCTGTATTGATCTCTGCGAAACATGGCGCTCAATTTTAATGCATCGAGCACTTCATTAACCTCTCCAGGTTCTAACAAACCCGAATTTAATACAGCCACCTGTCCTTCAAGCATTTCGTAAAGAGGGCGAATTGTCACTCCATCGTCCTTAAATGAAATAAGGTTGTAAGAATGATAGAGATTATCACTGCGCTTATTTCTGCGGATCGACTTATCGATGAATTTCATTGTCAAGTTAAAAAGCTGTACCAGCTCTTTAGCTGCAACAAAATTCTTTATTCCCGAGAAACCATCTTTATAAAGTTTTTCCCGGTAGTCGCTGCCAGCTGTACCAAGGGCATCAATGATTGATTTCCGTTCTTTGTCAGAAAATTCTCTTCCTAAGAATCGTTCGAACTGAATGAAAGTATCTTTTATCGATTTGAAAAATGAGATAACCTCCTCTGAGACTTCGAACTCGCTATCCTGGTTTTCTCTGAACAACTCCAATAAAAAATGTTGGAGCCTTCTTAAATAGCATAATGTGACCATCGAAGAACCAAATCCAACAAGTGCATTATTTGCGTCGTTCCATTCAGGGCGCTGTGTATTCATCCATATTCCTGCCTCAGGTATAAAATTTGAAAGTTTAGTGAGAATGCTCACCAGGATCTTTTCAGTAAAGTTGACAAGTTTAATCTCATCATTACTATCCTTAATAAGCTTCCCGTCGCTTCCGATTGAAGCTACCCTCCCAAGTGCCGATTTTTCAGCCTGATAATCAAAGTCAATAGTTTCAAACGGGTTTTTTACCAGATCTTTATATGGTTTAATTCTGTATGGTACATCCGCATAGGCGAAAATATTCTCTGAAAGCATTTTATTCAGCTTACCGGGATGATAATTTTTTGAAATCTCAAGTAACTTCAGCAAATAAATTACCTGGTGATCTCCCCAGTACCCTATACTTGCCCATGGATCATGAGGGTCCGGTGACTCCCAGTCAATTCCACCCCGTGTTATGCGGTAGGGATTATATCCATCTGCTGTTGATGCATTTAAGAATTTGCATATCATACTCTCAACAAAGGATGGATAAGATAATGCCAGTGCTTCCCAATTCTGAAAGATATCTCTCCAGTTACCCTGATAATTCAGGCTTTTTGAGCCATTTTCTTTTTTTAATTCAATAGAAAATATGTTCCAGGGACGGGAAGGGTCTCCATGCCTTCTGCTCAATGCAAGCGGCAGATATTCATAGCAAAGTCTTAGTAACTGTGAATCATTTTCTAAAGCAGCTTTTTCAAGTAAAGTTTGTAAACTAATATATATATCAATCGATTCAAGAAAGGACCTGTTTCTTAAATAAACACTTGAATTGGCTCCCTTAATAAAATCAATAAGGTCATCTTTTGATATCCAATAACTATCATTAAAAATACCGCCCCGCATAACATTGAAGAAAACATTTGACAAGTGCCTGTTTATGCTCAATTTATCTCCTGTAAGTTGTAAACCGTCAGCAGCGGCAATTATATTAATCAGATCACTGGTACATTCTACGACATCTTTTTTCAGAAGTTCGGCAATACTGTCATTCCCTTTTAAAAGATGGTCCAGAGAGACAATCTGTCCGGCATCTTTATTTACATCAGCAATTACGTACCAGGTCCTCTCCTTGCAGCCTTCAAGATTAATATCCGTATTTATTAAATAGGCTCCCCTTTCAGCCCGTACATCCCTATCTTCTTTAACCTGATGCCCCTTTCTGAAATTATCAATTTGGTGTGCTGATAAAAGTATTTTTGCATCCGGGATACCTTCTGACCATACCACGGTTGCAGTTAAAGCTTCGCTGGGTTCAGCCCTGTCAACAAGTATTGAACTCAGCATGAAGAGGGCAATCTTGGTATTCATCAACAACTCACTCTTTTTATATGCATCGACCAGATTGCTGAATGAGAGTTGGAGAGCTCTGGTAAGACCTGCCGGCAATATATTCTGTATTCCATCAAGAATTGAAATACTACACGCAGTTTCCCCGGAATTATTTAATACTGACTTTCTTATAATACCAAATCTTTCACTGTTCATCCAGCAATATGAGAACTTTAACTTTAGCTGCTCATTTATCTCTTCAAAGATGATTTTATTACCATAAATACTTTTATATAAATTCCTTTGAATTTTGTATATCCCGGAGTATCTATCTGAAAATGGTTCCCATAGATAGGTACGTTTTCCCCTGGTGACAAGAAATATTGATTTACTTCCGGTGATTTCTCCTGAATCCTGAATTTTGTCAACAGTATAATATGGGAATAAGGCGTTATCGGGATTTTTTCTGCCGGCTGTAATCCCTCCATTGCTTGAGAGAAACATCCAGTGATCAGAGTTACTGACGATAGTAATAAAAAAAGGGTCCATCTCATTGTATCCGCCAATTTTGTAAAAAGTCTCTCCGTCAATTTTGACAAACCCTCCGGATAAACTGTTCCTTTCATTGTGAAGGATACAATCGCCGAGTAAAATTCTCCTTTCTGCCTTTGTTGACATAGTTTATGGTTGTTATATTTCTTTTTTAATTGAGTTCATATACTCTTACATAATCAAGAATAAACTTTGCTGATTTCATTTCAGGGTCCACTCCTTTAGCTCCTCCCCAACCTCCGCCCATGGCAAGATTAAGAATCAGGTTTTGTGATTTATTAAACGGCCAGGTTAAATTATTTGATGTATCGTGATATTCAAAATATTTCTTACCATCAATTAATATAGTAATGCTTCCACTAAGCCATTCGATAGAATAGATATGGTATTCATTATTCATATTTTCGACATCAACGATTGAAGTTGGTTGGTTCCCAAGCTTAAAATAGTATGCACCACAATGTACTGACGCATGCGTTTTTCCATTCCCTGTTTTTGGGTCCATTTCATAGCCTACATTTTCCAAAACGTCAATCTCTCCACAATATGGCCACGACAATTCATCCCTGTACTTATCACCCAGCAACCAGCCGGCTGACCAGGTTCCTCTTTCTGCCGGTACTTTTGCCCTGAATTCGATTTTGCCATACAGAAAGCTCTCTTTACCGCGAGTTGTCAGACGGGCAGAACTCCATGGGTAAACTCCGTCATCCTTTCTTGCTTCAATTATAAGGTTGCCGTCTTCCTGTCTTGCATTTTCCACTCTATTTGCAGTATAATACTCTAATTCGTTATTTCCCCAGCCCCAGTTTCCGATGTCAAACGTCCATTTTGATGAATCGGGCAAACCCGTCCCGTTAAATTCATCACTCCAAACCAGTTTCCACTCTTTCCCTGATGTTTTTTGTGTTAATATTACCGGCGTGCTTTTGTGCTTTTTGATCAACTCAAAGCATATCTTATCAAATACAACCACACCAGTGTCATAATGAAGACGTATCATATGCAGACCGGAATCCAGAGGCGATCCATCCTTCTCAATCATATTATCAATTCCACTCTGGGAAGCTCTCTTAAGCATCATATTTCCAGTTATATTGTATGTCCTTCCATCTTTATTATCAACATAATCTTCAATCCAGCTTGCCACTTCTGATGAATCTGAGGTTGCTCCGTATAAAAGGATCTTATACCGACCCGTTTCAGGAACCTGTACTTTGTACTCAAGCCATCCGCCTTTGCTGATTTTTACATAGCCTGAATTTTTTTCATTGAATTTTACAACCCCTGTAGATTTTGAATTTACATAATCCTCAGCCTGTACAGTAATATAACATGAATCAGACTTGCTTACGTTGTCCTGATTTTTCTTATTCCTTTGATTGGAAGAACAATTCACAGTCAATAAAAAGATCAAAGTGAATGCTGTTACAATTTTTATTCTGATAAGTGAAATCATAATTATTGATTTAAGTATTAGACACTAAATTAAAACTTCTGCGAAAAGGATTTTAATTCTCTTTTTTCGCTTTAATATGCAACTTTGGTTTTGTCTGTTAATTATTTCTTTTTTACGAGAATTGCTTCCAGCTCTTCAAGAGATCTTCCTTTGGTCTCAGGTAACAATTTCCAAATAAAAGCAAGACCGATCAGAGCAAATATTCCATAGAGCAAAAATGTTCCACTACTTCCCAGTGTAGCTAATTCCAATGGGAAAACAAGCTGAACCAGGAAGCTTATTGCTGAATTGATAAACCCTACAAAAGAGATTGCCGTACCTCTTATTGCATTGGGAAATAGTTCAGAGAATAAAACCCACATTACAGGTCCGAGAGATACTGCAAATGCAGCAACAAATCCAAGTATTCCAATGAGTATCAGAGCCGGATTCATAGTTATTGAAGCTGAAATAAACTCAGATTCATACTTCTTTTCAATCTCTTCACCCATAACTGTTTTGACCTCATTTTTAAATTCAGTATCACTTTTATAGGTTTTGTTCATTATCGGAACAAGCTGAAACTTGTTTATTTCTACAGGTAGTTTTGAAGCTGACGTATCTGTCAGTTCATATTTTGCAGAATTAAAGCCATAGGCAAGCAGAAACATACTAATGGTAATGAAGGAGATACCAGCAATAAGAAGTGGTTTTCTTCCAAGTTTATCTATCAAAACCATAGCCACTATAGTAAATACTACATTGGTAATACCAACGAGAATGGCCTGAATAAAAGCTGCATCAGTTCCTATTCCAGATTGTTCGAAGATCATCGGGGCATAAAAGAAAACTGAATTGATCCCTGTTATTTGCTGGAGAACAGCAATGACAATACCTATTGTCAAAACAAGTTTCATTGCTGGAAGAAACAGGTTTTTAACCGGAGTCTTCTGTTTCGGGGCGGTTTCTTTTGAAACATTATCCTTTATTTCACTAATAACCTTTTCGGCATTTTCATCATCGTCAAACTTCTTCATGATCTTCAGAGCTTCATCGTATCTTCCTTTCATTACAAGCCATCTGGGACTTTGGGGAATAAAAAGCAGAAGGAAGAAGTAAATAGTTGCAGGGAAAAATTCAATTCCAAGCATCCATCTCCATATATATTCTTTAAATTTCAGCGATTCAACCCATGATGCATCTGATTTTGAAAGATGAACAATAAGGTAGTTGGTAAAAAAAGCAACAGATATACCGATTACTATATTTAACTGATTAAATGACACCAATTTACCACGCCTGTCTGAAGGTGAAATCTCAGCAATATACATTGGAGCAAGTATTAAAGAAGCGCCCACCCCAAGGCCTGCAAGCATCCGTGCCATTACTAATACAATGAATGAAGGTGCTAATGCTGCAAGAAAAGCTGAAAATGCATAAAGCAGGGCAGATGCCTTCAGGACAATTGTTCTTCCAAACCTGTCACTTAATGGCCCGGCAAATATCATTCCAGCAGTAGCTGCAAGAGAAAGAGAAGCAACTGCCCATCCCAGCTCAATTTTCGACAAATTGAATTCTGGTTCGATAAATTTTATTACTCCGGAAATAACAGAAGCATCGAATCCCATTAAAAAACCGCCAAGAGCTACAATCAGGGCGGTAAGTACAACAGAGCTTTTTTGTTTTTTCATAAAGATCGATTTAAAGATATTAATTGTATTAATGGAAAATCCAATACTGAAATATACTAAGAAATAGAATCCGGGAAACAAAAAAGAGACAAATAATAAATAAAAAATTAAAGACCAATTAAATGACAACAATAGCAATCATAATAACATATTGATTTATGAATTACCCGGTAATAATAGCATATTTAATAACATCTTATCAGGTTAAGAAAACCTTTTTCAATACATTTTGTTTAAGAGTGAACAGAATCGAAGACACGACAAAAAACCTTCCTGATCTGTTAAATATAATATTTAAACCGTAATAACCTTAAAGATAAAAACATGGCAGATTTAAAATCACATTACATGGGACTGGAATTGAAGAATCCAATAATAATCGGGGCAAGCAATATTGTGACTGAAATTGAAAATCTCAAAAAAATCGAAAAAGCAGGGGCTGCTGCAGTTGTTTACAAATCGCTATTTGAAGAACAGATTCAACTCGAAAACCTCGAGCTTTATGAACGGAAAACAGAATATTCGGATCGAAATGCTGAAATGATTACTCTTTTTCCTGAATCCATATCCGGAACTTCAGATATAATGGAACATTTGGTGGCATTGAAGAAAGCAAAAGATTCAATAAATATCCCGGTGTTTGCCAGTATTAATGCAGTTCATGATGAAACATGGGTTGAATATGCAAAAGAAATAGAGAAGACAGGTGTGAACGGTCTGGAACTTAACTTTTATTCTGTTCCGGAAAAAATTGATAATGGTTTTGAAGATATTGAGAAGAAACAGATTAAAATTCTCACTGATGTCAAGGAAGCTGTCAATATTCCTGTTTCAGTAAAACTAAGTTGCTACCATACCTATCCGCTGAAGCATATTTCAGATCTGGAAAATGCCGGTGCCGATGCATTTGTACTGTTCAACCGGCTTTTTCAACCAGATATTGATATACATACTGAAGAACATCACTTCCCTTATAGTCTAAGCAACAGCGAGGACAACAGATTGCCTTTACGTTTTGCAGGTTTGTTATATGGAAATACTAATGCTTCAATATGTGCAAACACCGGAATAATGAACGGTTCTGATGTAATCAAAATGATGTTGGCAGGAGCCGATTGTGTGCAGATTGTGAGTACAGTTTATTTAAACCAGATTGAGGTTGTCAGCTCAATGATAAAAGAAATAGAAAAATGGATGGATTCCAAAGGTTATAGTATAATTGAAAGTTTCAGAGGTAAGCTGTCGAAAAAAAATTCTGATAATAAGTTGCCTTATCATCGTGCACAATATATGGATTTTATGATGACTACTTCGCAGATCCTGAAGAAATATAAGATAATAAACTAGGCAGTATTACTTGATAATGAATCTCTATCTATACCGATGAGATTCCTCATTTCGCTGCTCTCATTCGGAATGACACTAGATGATATGAAGGGGGGATGAAAGGGCGGGCGGAGCCCGCCCTTTCATCCCTTGTCAACAAAAAGTCCTGTCAATCCCGAGCGGTAGCGAGGGATCTTAATCTCACATCGGATACAAAAGAAGAAATCTTTAACTCACATTCTGAATTAAACTGAATTTTTAGATTCAAACTTTAATTAACTTTGATCATACAAAAATCTCTTGTATGCGAAACATAAGATTCCTACTCCCTGCCCTTCTTATCTTATTATTTAGCTGCCGAACTTCTTCTGATTTCAATCAGGTTTTAGAGGATATCCAGGAAAATCTTGATTTTGGAAATGTAAGTACGGTAATCCAAATTGCTGATTCATTAAAGAAATCCAGTAGTGAAAAAAAGGAAATAATTCATATTGCAGATTCCCTCGCACAGATTGCTGAAAGGATTAGTCTTGACTTTTCTGTAACTGAATATAAGGTAAAAGCTCAGCTTGAAAAGCTAATTGGTCCGGTTTCTTCCGGGGAAATTTCAGACTGGGAAGAAAAAGGTTGGTTGGAATGGCGAATGATTGATGGTGAAAAAAAATATTTTAAAAGGGCTGCATCAAATCTTCTGCTGATAAAAGAATTCCGTGAGCAAAAAAATCAGAGACTCCAGGAAATAGCGAATGAACCAGACATAATCTTCAGGTTAAAACATACTGAGCAGGTTTTTAAAGCTGCTAATAATCAAAACAACCCTGTTATGCCTGTAAACATGAAAATAACATATACCATTACAGTTCATCGCGATGTAGTTCCTGATGGAGAGAAGATTCGTTGCTGGCTGCCGTGGCCTAACGACGAACATTCACGACAAAAGGAAGTAAAACTTTTAAGTACTTCAAATCCTGAATATACGATTGCACCTGATACAGCAATTCACAGTACTATCTATATGGAAGAACTCTCAAGAAAGGGAATTCCCGCAGTATTTCAGATTTCCTTCACTTATAGATCGTATGCCCAGTATTTTAATATGTCGGGAATTAAAATATTACCATATGACAAAACTTCAGATAATTATCAGAAATACACTTCAGAGCAGCTTCCGCATATTTGCTTCACCGATGATATCAGGCATCTTGCTGACAGTATAACCGGAGGTGAGGATGATCCTGTAACAATTGTAAAAAAGATCTATTACTGGTTCAAAGAAAATATACCATGGACAAGTGCCCTTGAATACTCTATCATTCCAAATATACCGGACTATGTAATTAAGAACATGAGAGGCGATTGTGGAATGCAAGATTTTTTATTCATTTCTATGCTAAGATATAAGGGGATACCTGCAAGGTGGCAGAGTGGTTGGATGGTCCCCCCGGATGCTGAAATCATGCACGACTGGTGCGAGGTTTATTATGAAGGAACCGGCTGGATACCTGTCGATGTTTATTGTGATCTCCAGAAATCAGAAAACATTTTAATTAGGAATTTCTATCTTTCAGGGATCGATTCATATAGGCTAATAATAAATGATGGTGTTGAAGGACCTTTGCATCCTGATAAAAAATATATGAGAAGTGAACCCTACGATTTTCAGAGAGGAGAACTTGAATGGAAAGGAGGAAACCTCTATTTCGATAAATGGGATTATGAAATGAAGATCGAATACATTTAACGGACCAGTCGCAGGGATGGTCAGCATCTTTAACCGGAATAAGCTCACAAACATTCCCGGCCTCTTTCATGAGCCGTGTGAATTTTTCAGCAGGAGCAGTAAGATTCGCTCAAATATGCAACATTAGACAGTAGATAATCGTATAATATTCAGAAAGCGATGGTTGTGCAGTTTGAAAAAATTCAATTTTATCCGGATAAGAATAAAAATGAAGGTTTTCTTTATTTCATTGTTTCTAATATTAATCTCATTAATTCTTGGTGGGCAGGATTGTAATATTTTGTCCAAGGCCAATAGTATTATCCCCGACAGGTTATGTTCTCCATTATCGGTTAATTGGAGAGTAAGTTATACCGGAGTTAATAATGCCGGTACCAGCGTTCAGATCAGATATGACTGGGACGATGGAACAGTAGACATGGTGAATGCTGTGAATCTGGGGGCCGGAGTGTTTCAGGCTATTGCAAATCACACATATGTTTCTACCGGGCAAAAATGCAATTACAGACCAAAAGCGACCCTGGTTGTCAATGGAGTTTTATGTACTTCATCGACTCAGGAACAAATAGTTACCGTTTGGGATAATGATGATCACAACGGTGGTCATATGCACATAAGCCCGACTGTTTATCCTATTTGTTTTGGCAATAGTGCCAATGTACGGTTTCAGGATCTGACTCAGTTTAATTGTGTTCCGCCTCAGGAACAGGATGTACCAAATCTCTTTACCCGATGGGTACAATGGATATATGGAACTGATATTACTATGACCGGCCTTCCGGTAACAGTTAACGGTACTTTGAGAACTTTTCCATTTTCAGGACCGATTATTACTCTTCCAGGTCCGGTTACCGGGTCCGGAGTATATTCAGATATGATGAATGTCGCTAATGATAAACTGATTGGCCAGTATTTTCAGGTGACTTTACGAAACTGGAATTATTGTAATCCGTATGATGATCCAAATATTCCGGGACCACCTGCAGACCCTGTAAATGGTGATCATCCACCTGTAATTACTACTGCAATAATACTAATTGTGCCGGATCCTGATGCCACAATAACACCTGTTGATACGCTGTGTATTGAAAGTACTCCGGTTACCTTAAAGGCTCATGATTCCGGTGGAACCTGGTCAGGAGATGGTGTTAATGGTAATTCATTCGATCCCGCTGCAGCAGGAGTTGGTAATCATATAGTCACATACAATATTACGGATGCAAATGGGTGCAGCGATTCTGATCAGATTACCATAACCGTTATGCCCTCACCTGCGGTTAATATTAACCCTGTAGGAACACTTAAAATAAATGAACCTCCAGTTATACTTATCGCATCTCCACCCGGCGGAACCTGGTCAGGGGATGGAGTTATTGATAATAGATTCATACCCGATTCCGCAGGGATAGGAATACATATAATCACATATCAGACCTTACCGGATAAATTCGGATGCATTGGAACAGATACTATTCATATAAAAGTTATTATGCCTCCCGAACCAATTGCTTTTTTTGAACCTGATACTGTCGGTTGTACTCCTCTTCTTATACAGTTCAGGAATTTGAGTGAAAATGTGGAATCATATTTGTGGGATTTTGGAGACCAAACATTCTCATCGGAACAAAATCCATCTCACACCTATAATATTCCCGGAAATTATATAGTAAAACTGACAGTTACTAATATTGCTGGACAATCATCTCATAACGGATTAATAACTGTATACCAGAAGCCAACAGCCGTTTTCAATGTCTATCCGACTGAGGTCATTAATAATTCTCAGGTAGTAGTTTTTACCAATTTCTCGTATGATGGAGTATCCTGGCTTTGGAATTTTGGAGATGGGAATACATCTGTTGAAGAAAGTCCATGGCATAAATATGCCTTTGAAGGAATATATAAGATTATATTAAAAGTGACTTCAAAAGATGGATGTACAGATTCAGCGATGTATAAATCTCCCGTTGTCGTCGACTATAGAAAAGGTGAAATAAAATTTCCAAACGCTTTCAAGTGGAATGGATCAGGGCCAACCGGAGGATACTGGAATGAGAATCTATTAGATGATAACACCTTCAGGCCTTTTTTCACCAATATAATAGATTATAAATTACAGATATTTAATCGCTGGGGCGTTTTACTTTATGAAAGCTCAGAACTTCAAAAAGGCTGGGATGGATATTTTGGAAATTCAAATCTGGCACTCCAGGGAGTTTATGTCTGGAAAGCGGTTGGACGATATGCCGATGGAACTTATTTTAATAAAATAGGTGACGTAACTTTTTTACATTAATAAGTCAAGCCCCCCGGCCGCTTCTCTTATTCTAACCAATCAACATTCTTCCAATCTGAAATACTGTAAAAGATAACAACCATGCTATACCTGTTGTATAAAAGACAGTGAAGGCCGCCCATTTCCAGCTTCCCGATTCTCTTTTAATCGCAGCTACTACTCCCACGCACGGGAAGTAGGTAAGTATAAATAACATAAATGAGAAAGCTATAAGTGGTGTGAAAACTGTCCTGCCGAAGGAATCTTTTTGAGACTGTATCTTTTCAACCAGTGATTTTTTCCCGGAATTATTATCTGCCTGGAATATAACCCCTAAAGTACTTACAACTACCTCTTTGGCTGCCAATCCGGAAAGTATGCTGACACTTAGATGCCAGTCAAATCCCAATGGTTTCATAACAGGTTCTATAGAACGTCCGATAATGCCCATAAAAGATTTAGTTTGTTTCTCGCTCTTCTGTTCTCGCATAAGCCGGGTTACTGATTCATCTTTTTTATCTAAAGGCAGTTCGGATTTTTCAATAATTGAAATTTCACTATGATAATCCTTTGAATAGCCAACTGATCGTGGAAAATTACTTAATATCCAGACAATTATTGATGCTAAAAGAATTACTCCTCCGATTTTTCTAAAGTACAAACTGGTTCTGAATGATACATGTTTAAAAATACTTCTGATGGTCGGAACCCTGTAAGGCGGCAGTTCCATAACAAAGGGGATCTCTCCCGATTTGAAAAAAACCCGTTTCAGAAACAACGCTGATAATACAGCAAACAGAACACCAAGAACATATAACAGAAACAAAACCGAACCCTGATTATGTGGAAAAAATGCACTTATAAAGAGTATATAAACAGGCAATCTTGCACTGCACGACATAAAGGGTGTAATCAGCATAGTGATCAAACGGTCCCTGCGACTCTCAATGATCCTTGTTGCCATTATTGCGGGGACATTACATCCGAATCCCATGAAAAGCGGGATGAATGATTTACCATGTAATCCGATCTTATGCATCAGCTTATCCATGATGAATACGGCCCTTGCCATATATCCGGTATCTTCCATGAATGATATAAAGAGGAACAGGATAATAATATTGGGGAGAAAAACAATCACTCCGCCAACACCCCCTATTATAGCTTCTACAAAGAAATCCCTGATAATTCCAGGGGCGAGATTATTTGATATCAATTCCGATATTTTACCGAAACCTGTTTCCATCCAGTATTTCGGATATCCTCCCAGTTTAAAAGTAGTGAAAAACGTGAGCCACATAAAAAAAACAAAAATCGGGATTCCCAGATATTTATTTGTCAGATAGTTATCTATTATTTTTGTTTTCCTTAACCTTTCAACTTTATTGATCTTAAGAGTCTCTTTTAGTGCTCCGGAAATGAAGCCATAACGAAGATCTGTTATAACTGTCTCTACCGGGTCAGAAAACAGTCTTTCAAGCTTGTTATATTCCTTTCTGCCTATATCAATAATCTCTGATGAATTAATGCACCGGGTAATACTCTTTGAATATTCTTTATCATTCTCGAGTAATTCTATAGCCAGATATCTTGCTGAAATAATGTTTGTAAATGCCCTGTTGGCTTCAATTTTTATTCTTGATTGTAAAGCACATATAGAATTTTCTATTTCGGTTCCATAGTTGATATGAATATGCCGAACTATAGGTTCCCTGATTTCATAAACTTCAATTATCTTATCAAATAGTTCTTTAATTCCCTTCCCCCTGGAGCTTACAGTCGGTACTACCGGCACACCCAATAATTTCCCCAGAGAAACATGATCCAGAATATCTCCCTTCTTCTCAAGCTCATCATACATATTGAGTGCGATAACGATCTGCACACCCATATCTATTAACTGGGATGTCAGATACAGATTCCTCTCCAGGTTGGAGGCATCGACTATATTGACAACAATATCCGGCTTATTATCAAAAATATAATTCCTCAGATAGATTTCCTCCGGAGAATAACTTTTAATTGAATAGGTCCCTGGCAGGTCAACAATTGAAAAAGTATAGCCTGATTGCTTGTAGGTTGCCTCTTTAGAGTCGACAGTTACACCCGCATAGTTTCCAACTTTTTCCTTTGAACCGGATGCAAAATTGAACAGCGTTGTCTTTCCTGAATTAGGATTCCCTACGAGAGCCACCTGAATTTGTCTTGTTTTCTCTAACCATGAACCGTTTTCATCCTCACTTATCAGGACTCCGTTAGATGATTTAGATTCTCTTAATTTGGTGTCTCTGCCAATCTCAATAAGTTGTGCTTCGCTGTTCCTCAATGAGATATGATATCCCATTATCTTATACTCAATAGGATCTCTCAGTGGCGCTTTTTTAATTACTTCCACCTTTTTCCCAACAACGAATCCCATTTCTGAAAGCCGTTGCCTGAACTGACCTCTCCCTTTGATCTTCAGAATTATCCCCTCTTCTCCCTCATTGAGATCATATAGTGTCGTCATCCAATAATATCAATACTTAAGAATAACCATGGAACTGCCACAATGTTCAAAATTTTGGAATACTCTGTTCAGGGCAACAGATAACAGGCGACAGGCAACAGGTTTTATTTTCCCGATACCAAACGCCTCACACCTCACGCCTCATGCCTCACACCTCACGCCTGATACCTCTTAATCCACCTTCAGCTTAA
This sequence comes from Bacteroidales bacterium, assembly GCA_017882305.1. Lineage (GTDB taxonomy): Bacteria > Bacteroidota > Bacteroidia > Bacteroidales > VadinHA17 > LD21. Next base: position 16,105 of record JADGPU010000053.1, read on the forward strand.
TCACAACCTTCCGAACCAATGAATTCAGGCCGTCTTTCAATCCCGGACGATGAGCATCGCCGGGGAAGAAGATAAAAAAGTTAGATGACGAGGCATTATAATTTACTACTTTGGTGACGGTCACAAATTCAATATCTTTAGTAATATCATATGGTGTAAGAACTTCTTTAACAGTTGTTATCGGAGCAATATTCATTATCTCTTTCCCGCTAATTACATACTGGATATCAATGTATTTCCTGTGAGCTTCAAATTTTGTTGTCTCCTCATTTTTGCTGATATACTCACTTACAGTTGCAAAAAGGTTATTGCCATCAATATCATAGCGTCTCAACTCAAGTTTTGACAAATCATTGTTTTTTAAAAACTTAAATGCTTTTTCCCATCTCTCTTTATTTTTAAAATAAGAAACAGAAAATTCTCTTTTGTTAATAGAGGCATCAGGAGTCACTGTCCATCCTCCTGACCATTCTTTTTTTGCAAACCACTTATCAATTTTTTTATTGCTCCAGGTTGCGGGATCTGAATTGCTTTTGCTTCCCGTTAAGCCAAATAAACCTAAAAGTACCATAGTAATTAAAATTATTTTCTTCATATATATTACATAATTAAAATATCAGGTCTTCGAAAACTTGACCCCCGAGACTTCGCTTTGAGAAGCTCAAAGATCGCAAAGATTTTTCACAAATATTACAGCAATTATCTCTATTTCATTCTGGCACCTATCGGGCGGAATGACATAAAAGCTTTAATACGGTTTATCGGGAGGAGGATATCCAGGAACTACCAGCTACGAGCCGCTAACTACCATTCACTAAATAAATTCAATAAGAACTTTAAACAGGCTCTTTTTATCAAAAGGCTTTGAGATTAAGCCGGAACAGCCGCATTCAATTGCTTTCTCCATGTCATCAGCATATGCAGTCTGGGCAATTATCGGAATTGTGGCGTTTTTTTCGCGTATGAGTTTTACAGCTGTGTAACCATCCATAACGGGCATTTTGATATCCATTAAAATCAGATCAATAGTCCCAACTGAAAGACACTTTTCAACTGCTTCTTTTCCATTATAAGCGTGCAAGACTTCTGCATTTGATCCTGAAAGAAAGTATTTTATCAGTTTGAAGTTGCTTTCAACATCTTCGGCAACCAGTATTACCTTTTTCACGGGGAACACAAAATCTTCAGGAGCTTTCTTCTCATAAACCGGACTGGAAATTGAGACTTGCTTTTCATAAGGAATTGTAAAGAAAAATGAAGTTCCTTTGCCCGGTTCTGAAGAGAGCCATATTTTTCCGCCTAAAAGTTCCACGTAAGCTTTTGAAATGGCCAGACCAAGTCCGGTACCTTCATAAAGCCTTTCCATGGCATATTGTACCTGGTAAAACCGATCAAAGATCCTTGCATGATGCTCAGGTGAAATTCCAATACCCGAATCCGAAACACAGAATTCCAGAAAATTATCTTTCAGAGTATAACAAACCTTAATCTGACCTTTATCTGTGAACTTTAATGCATTGCTTATAAGGTTGGAAAGTATCTGGTTCAATTTGGTATTATCAGCTAAAATTAATGCATCGGAATCAGATAAGCCGGTCTCACAGGTCAGACTAATTTTCTTTTCATCAGCTTTAGGAAGGAACTGATTACATAATGATTTAAGTATTTTATTAACACTAATTTCATTTTTATAAGTTTTAATAAGGTTTGCTTCGATATTTGAAATATCTACAATATCGGTAATAATCGAAAGCAGGTGGTTACTGCTTTGCATAATTACTTCAATGTATGATCCTCGAGTCTTGTCATCAATTTCAGGTTCTCCGAGAAGCGCCGAAAAACCGACTATTGCATTCATCGGAGTTCTGATCTCATGTGAGATATTATGCAGAAATGCTGTTTTCAGTTTGTCACTTTCTTCAGCTTTATCTTTTGCCCTGATCAATTCTTCTATAATCTGTTTCCTTTCAGTTATATCATGGCCTATACCCACGAGTCCGGTAATATTTCCCTCTTTATCGTGCAAAGGAATCTTTGTTGTTTGTAGCCAACGTTTTACACCCTTATCATTAATAAATTCTTCTTCAAGGTCAAATACAGCCTTACCTGTTTTTATGATTTTCCTGTCGTCATTGTAACCACGTTCTCCAATTTCACCAGGGAACAATTCAATATCAGTCTTTCCAAGGACTTCAGCTTCATTCGCACATCCAATATTCTCTACATCTGCTTTGTTGGCAATGACTTTTCTGCATTCTTTATCCTGGACATAAATCGGATAAGGAATGTTATCTATTAATGTTCGCAGCATTCTGCGCTCCTGATCGATTGCTTCCTGACCTTTCTTACGTTCTGATATATCGCGCATGCTTCCAACTATCTTTTCAGGCCGTCCCTGAATATCGAAAATGATCTTTGAAGTAAGAGAACACGGGATTAAGGACCCATCGCGATTCTTCAGGGTAATTTCATAATCATTTAAATAACCCCGGTCTTTCAAATCTGACAGAAATTTTTGCCGCTCTTCAGGATAAGCATAAAATTCGGACATAGATTTACCGACCAGGTCTTCTCTGTTATATTGTTGGTTAGATAGTAAACTGATTGATGGACTGATATTAATGATCGTTCCGTTTATAGATGTTTCATAATATAGGTCCTGAATATTGTCAAAAATATTGCTATACATTTCTTCGCTGTCATGCAATGCTTTTTCTGCCTGTTTGTGTTCAGTAATATCCTGAATTACACCAACTACCTTCACCTGTCCACTTTCAGGTTCCAGTACCAATTCAGCTTTTGAATATATTGACCTTATGGCTCCGTCGTTTTCACGTTTTATCAAAAACTCTACGTCATATGGTTCACTATATTTTAACAAACGGTTCAAAGCCTCATCAAGCATGTTCCTATATTCCGGAAGCGGACTTTTTTTAATAAGTTCATACGACATTTCATGATTTTCCGGGTCTAAACCATATATCCTTAAGGCCTCGTCAGAGCCCCAGATAGTTTTTAAGGACAGGTCAAGTTCCCAGTTACCAACGTGTGCAATGGTCTGCGCTTTTTGCAGCATCATCTCACTCTTTTGCAATTCCTCAACAACAGCTTTTTTTTCTTTTGCTAATTTTGATTTTTTAATCGAATTGAGAATTGCAGGTCCAAGTCGGGAAAGATTATCTTTTAATATATAATCATCAGCTCCGGCTTTCATGCACTCAACGGCAACTTCTTCATTTACTGAACCTGTTACCAGGATGAATGGAATTAATGGAGTCTGCTCATTCCGAAGTTTAAGCGCCGTCATTCCGTCAAACCGTGGAAGAGAATAATCGGAGATAATTAAATCAGGTTCGAAAGTTTTTAAACTCTCAAGATAATCCTCCCTGTTATCAACAAGCAATTTTGAAAAAGAGATTTTGTTGTTTTCAATTTCACGCCATATCAATTCAGCATCGGTTTTAACATCTTCCACATATAATATTTTCAATTTACCAACCATATTCCATGTAGTTTATTTATGATTAATAGGTTTCATGTGCAATTTGTTACATTAATTATCAAATAATTTCAGTCTCTTTCAATCTATTTCTACTTTTCAGCTTTTCAACTCTTCAACTTTTTCAACTTTTATCCACCGAAGCTTTAGCCAAGGTGGACTATTTCAATGGTTCATTCACCAGCAGCCAGTATAACCCAAGACTGCTCATTGAACTGAGAAATTGATCGAAGTCAACAGGTTTTATCACATAACTGTTTACACCCAGTTCATATGCCTCTTTCATATCCGGTTCTTCCCGTGAAGATGTAACCGCAACAATAGGTATGTGAACGGTTCGTTTATCTCCTTTAACCATCTTAAGTACCTCCAGCCCACTGACTTTAGGTAGTTTAAGATCGAGAAGGACAACTTTCGGAGGATTAGAAAAACTTCTTGATTTGTATTTCCCCCTGCAGAAGAAAAAATCAAGAGCTTCAGCTCCATCCTTAGCTACGATGACATTATTTGCCAGGTT
>JADGPU010000139.1 GCA_017882305.1 Bacteroidales bacterium
CACCATTTAAATGTAAGTTATACTGAATGCTAGTTCCCGGATTTGTAATATTCCTGTATTCTGCACTTTTATTACTGGTTTCTTTGTAATTCCATGAGCGAAGAAATGATATGACTTCGACATCCTGCAATTCACTGAATTTATATTTCCCGCGAAATCCTATTGTAGTGCGATTTGTCTTCTGATACTCGTTAAACGGATTGGCGTCGGGATTTGCCTGCCGGAGATTATAAAATTGCCCGATATTTAATCCTTCCGGGTTTTGTTGAAAATAATCGGTATGTAAGATAATCTGCGTTATTGACAGTTTTTTTGCAAGGTTGAAATTAATTTTTTCATAAAATTTATTTCCCCAGAATGCCTGATGATTTCGATATCCGTCCCCATCGGTACGAGAATAACTGATCCGGTAATCAACATCCTGTCTGGTCCCGTCTAACTGTATCAATGATTTTGTAAAACCATTTGACCCGATAATCTGATTCAACTCACCACCAATTGATTTTGGACCGCCATTGTTGGTAGTAATATTTAACACACCTGCAGCACCACCTCCACCATATAAGCTGGCGGAAGGGCCTCGTAAAACTTCAATTTTATTCACGGTGCCCCAATCAACATCATATAGGTCAGGAGCAAAACCTGAAGGATCATTAACTGGTATTCCATCGATCAATACTCCAATTCCCCGCAAACCACGCTCTGTTAAAATCCCCTGTCCGCGGATTGATACATGAACCCGCTCTCCATCATGCTGGTTGTCTATTCGCACCCCCGGGATCAATCGCAAAGCCTCTTCTGCTCCGGTTGATTTAGTCATAATGGATAGTATTTCATGAGTAACAACTGACATTGCTCCGGGGTTATTTTTCAATAAAACTGGCAACCTATTCGCAGAGACTACAACCTCATCCAATCTGATTGTCTTTATGGAATCTGGTATCTCCTTTTGCCCGAATAATAAATTACCTGTGTATGTCACCAGGATAACAATATATATTCTTATTTTCATTTTCCTTTTCCTTTTCCTTTTATCTCATTCATCAGATCTTCTAGATAGTCCGTCTGAATCTCCTGTATTTCAAGTAGTTTCTTGTTCTGGTGAACAATCATGTGATCAATTTTTTCACTCAATAATTTAATTTCAAGCTCAGCTTTAAGATTTATTTTATAATCATTTTCACCCCTCATTCTGTCCTTTTGTTCTTTTCTGTTCTGGCTCATCATAATTATCGGGGCCTGAATGGCTGCCAGACATGAAAGAATAAGGTTCAAAAGTATGAATGGGAACGGGTCAAATGATTTTGTAACTAAAATCCATATATTAATCCCCATCCAGGCAAGAATAAATGCAAAGAAGATTATGATAAAGGACCAGCTTCCTCCAAACGATGCAATCTTATCCGCCAGCTTTTGTCCAGGGGTTAGTTTGCCTCCAATAGCTTCTTCTATATTCTCAGAGAGTACCGAGTTATTTTTAATAGCGTCCATGACATCTCTGTCGAGAGCGTCTATTTCCCCGGTTTCCTGCGTTATTAAAGAGGAAAGATAGAGTCTCCTGTAACGATTTAATTCGTCTAATGATATGTAACAATCTTCATTAAAATCGGGATATTCCGATTTAATGAGATTGAAGATCCCCTCACGCAGATAATGGGCTTTTACCTCTTCACCATTTTTTATTTTTTTATTTGTTATGCAGCTTTTCATTATTTTCGTTTTAATATCTGGTCAATTTTATTATTTCAATTAAAACAAGTTATTAAATGCTTTTGCAACCATAAATGCCGCCGCCGCAGCTGTTATTCCGATCAGAGTAACCTTAAGTGCCCCTTTAATTACCGGTTGACCTGTCACCTTGCTTTTAAAATAGCCAAACAGGAACAGGCATATCACAGTTAGTATAGCTGAGATCACCAATCCCTGATATGGAGTTTGGGTAAAGAAGTATCCCGATAGGGGAATTAAACCACCAACTATGTATGATAGGCCTATTGTAGCTGCACTATTCCTCGCCCTGTTAATATTCGGCTTTTCCATACCTAATTCATACTTCATCATAAAATCAACCCAATTGTCTTTGTTCATTGCTAACTCATCTGCGATAGTATTCTGAGTTTTTTCATTTAAACCATATTTTGCAAAGACAAGCCTTACCTCTTTCTTTTCTTCTTCAGGAATATCTTCCACTTCATCATATTCCCTTTTCAGTTCGGACTGGTAATGTTCCTGTTCGGTTTTGCCTGCCAGGTAACCGCCTAAACCCATTGCAATGCTTCCGGCTACAATTTCTGCAATACCTGCCGTGATAACAATTGAATTGTGTTGAACTGCTCCGCTTAACCCTGCTGCCAGGGCAAACGGGACAGTCAATCCATCAGACATTCCTATGACAATGTCGGTGATGAATTCCGAACTTCCCAGATGTTCTTCTTTATGGATTTCTTTAAGGTCAGCCATTGTCTTAAATCTATTTCATAAAATTATGTTTACCTGAAGGTTAAAAGCCTTGGTTTTTCAACCAGATAGACAATCCCAAGGAAGATTAAAAGGAGGATTGAATGAAAACCAATCCGGAGTATAGACAAATCAGGTTTGATGATGGAACTAATCACGTATAAAAGAACCGAAAGTCCCAGATACCCGGCAAATTTTATGAGGTTATATTTCACAGGGAAATATTTTTGCCCGATCAGGTATGAGAGGATCATCATTGACCCGTAACAAATAAAAGTAGCCCAGGCCGAACCATAATAACTGTAAATCAAATGTTCTGAACTTAGGGGTATCCACCAGAAATTCAGTACAAGTGTAATGACCGCACCGATCAGCGAAAGCCATGCCCCCCAGGATGTCTTAGCTGTAAGCTTATACCAGATCGAAAGATTATAATATACACCAAGAAAGAGGTTTGCCATCATTAAAACCGGTATCACTCCTCTTCCTGCCCAGTATTCTTTCCTCCTGACCAGCATTGGCAGGATAAAATCATCGAGATAAAGCATTGTGACCAGAAAGATCAGTGAGACGATAATGATGAAATAATCCATGATCTTTGCATAGACCTCTTTGGCATCCTTCTCTTTCGCCTGTGCGAAGAAGAAAGGTTCGGCTGCATACTTGTAAGCCTGAATGAAAATGGTCATCAGGATTGATATCTTGTAACAGGCGGTATATATACCGACCTGATATGATGCAATGTCTTTGGGTAAGAGGTAACGGAGCAAAAGCCGGTCAAAAGTTTCGTTTACTATCCCGGCCATTCCGGCAAAAAGCAGAGGGAAAGCATAAAACAGCATTTTCTTCCACAGTTCAGGATTTATCTTCCACTTTACTCCTGAAATCTGAGGCGTCAGCATAATAAGAGTTATACTGCTCGCAGCCAGGTTTGAAATAAAAATATATTCAATTCCCCAGTGAGGCCTGTAAATACAGGTAATGAACCGGCCGAAAAAGCCATCAGGATAATGTCTCAGAACAAATGGGCACAAAACGAGGAAAAACAGATTAAGAAGAATATTGAGTGTAATATTCGTCATTTTGACCCAGGCAAAACGGGCGGGCCTGTTCTGAGCGCGAAGATAAGCAAAAGGTATAGCTGCCATTGCATCGAGGGCAAGGATCCAGGCAAACCATCTGACATATTCAGGGTGATCAGTATAATCTATCCATCGGGCAACATCTTCTGCGAAGAATAATACAACTACCAGGAATAGAGCAGATGAAATGATAAGAGAAATCATCGCTGTACTGAACACTTTATCCCTGTCCTTTTCATGTTCATTGAATCTGAAAAAGGTAGTTTCCATACCATAAGTAAGGATTACCATCAGGAAGGAGGTGTATGCATAGAATACATTCACCGTTCCATAATCACCGGGTCGGAATACATAAGTATAAAGTGGTACAAGCAGATAGCCAAGAATACGGCCCAGAACGCTGGGGATTCCATAAATGGCGGTCTGACCCGCCAGACGTTTTATAGCTGTCATGCTGTCAAAGATAAAAAAAAGAGAGAATTCTAAAGTGGGTTAGTAAACCATTCCTCCGCTTTTATATAAATTCAACCAGAAGATCAATTCCTTCTTCTGAAGAATACCAAAGTGTTTAAAAATTTTGTATGCAAATTCGATCATTGCCGCTCCATTTGCTGTAATTATATTTTTATCTGACACACAAGGTTCATTTATATATCTGCTCTCATCAACATATCCGGGGACTTGCTTTTTCAGATATTCGAGACCATTGCTTGTGTGTTTCGTATTACTATATAGCCCCTGCTTTGCAAGAAAAGTAGTCGCAGCACAAATTGCTGCAATAGTTTTTCCGTTGTCAAAAGAATCCTTTATTAATTCTGAAATTTCAGTATTTCCTCCCTCTTCCCACTTATTTCCTCCCGGTAATATAATCAGATCAAAATCAGTTATTTTAACATCTTCTAATTTGAAATCAGGATTAACTGTCAGATTACCCATAGACTTAACGGATTTTCCATTAGGAGAAAAAGTTTTGATTTCGAAATCACTATAAGTCTTAAGGCCTGCAGTGACTAGCGATGGTTCCCAATCAGCAAATCCGTCAAACAGGAATAAGTAACAAGATCTTTTTTTCATTGGAAATTATTTTAATAGTTGATTATTCTCCGGATATCCCATCCGGAATGTGCAGTTACGGAGAACAAATATAGAGATCTTATTTTTCCCTTTTAGTTTTTAATTGTGCATTTTGCAGGTTTAACTTTGCTCCGGATTTTACAATTTTTGTAAGTAGTTGAACGGGCACGGGTTCTTCTAATGGGATTTTTATCGCGGATTTCGATTTTGACAATTCGAACGGTTTTAGCTCATCCTGAAAGGCGTTTAATATATGCCGTGGTATAAAAATGGAATAATGATGATTGAATGTTGCAAACCAAACCAACATTCCATGAAATCTGAAAGCAGGCATCTGATAGCTGATAAGTTCTTCCGCTTCAGGAACTGCTGTTTTTATTGTTTGCCGTATCTCTATCAGAATACCTCTAACATTTTCAGATTGAAGCCCGATATAATCATCAATATCTTTGGCAGATGAGCGCATCGTTTCTATTTTTGATTATAGGCCTTTTCCAGGTCCTTTATAATTATTTAATTCAATTCATGATATCAAACTATCCTTATAATTGAAACAAAAAATGATGTCACAATGTTCGATATCAAAACTGATTTTCAGGAAACTTTTTGGATGATTTCCTTTCACCCTATGAATTTTTCTTTTCTGAGCTATTTGGTGGCTTCAATAATATTAAAAACTAATTCAGGTTCATCATTTCCAGGACAATCTTCCAATCGGTTCCGGAATGTTTTCTCCAGATCCTCACATAATGCCCCTTTGTCACTTCAGGATTACCGGTAATTTCCAGTAGACCATATGTGAAGCCCAGATCACCTGACGTGGCAGCACCTGAACCGACTGATTTCCAGGTAAGTTTTTTATCCAAATGAGCGATCCAGAGATTAATTGTATCTGAATTTGTGGAAGGAACGTGACCATTGAGTTGCATTCTCGCATCTGGAGCTAAGAAAGAAGCGTAGGTAAAGGAGAGGGAGCTCTTTTTCCAATCCGACAAAATTTGATTTTCTCTGTCAACCAATTCTTTGCATGACAATGCGACATTAATCATTGGTGGTTCGGGGAGAGTCTTATCGGCTCCGGCAGGGAATGAAAAATTATGTCGAGAACCTTTCAATACAGGAGTTGTTGAACCGCCATCAAGGATTACCTTCCATACTCCATCTGATTGCTTTTTCCAGACAGTGAGAAAATATCCCGTTGCAACCGGAGCAGTATTTGGACGATACTCCTGGGCTTCCCAGGGACCGGTGCTGATCCCGAAATCACGGCTATCAGAAATATCCATGAATTCAGGTTCCCATTTCAGCACAACAGGAGAGGCTTTACGATCTTTCGAGAACTGTTTTCCATTAGTGATCCATTTCTCGGTATAGATGACTGATTCATCTGCAAAGTTTTCCGCGAAAGCTGCATTTCGACCAATCATAACTGACGCACGTGCAAAATTCCGTTCAGCTTCTCTCATATTAAAGAGTGCGGAGCTGCTGTCAGGCTCCTGGGCCATCACCGACATAGCCGGCAACAGAATGAGGAGGAGTAGATTTAATTTCATAATGAGCCACTTTTATATCAGCTTTTCTTGGGTATATAGAAATCTTCCTTTTTAAGATTGCATTTTTTCGCTACAGCCTTGCAATAAGCTAGTCTCCCTGCATTCTGATTTCGTGAATCAGAACCGAAAGTGAATTTCAGTCCTGCCTTTTTTGCCATCAATATAAATTTATCATGAGGAGTATGGGCCATGTCGTTGATCTCAATGGCAATATTCCTTTTTCTTGCTGCCGAAATAATTTGATTCATGCGTTCTTCAGTCCATAATGTATAGTAATCACGGGCTATACATACCGGAAGAAAGAGCGGCCAGCCAAAAATATTTATGGGCTCGTTGTTGAGGATATCCATTGTATGAGCCATGTATCGTTCCATAAATTCATCTGTGTTTTCCACATAAGTATTAAACTCCCAGATCTGCAAGGTCTCTCCATTCTTCATTTGTACTCTTTGAGGGTCCATTAATATGTAATCTATTTGTGACAAAAGTTCTGGGGAAAAACGTTTAGACCATCCCAAATCGATTGGTTGCAAACCAATATAAACAGGATATTTTCGGAGTTTATCGATATATCTTTTTAAGTCGGCATCATCCTTAATAGCCCAGTCTGCAGGATGTTCCACAATTCCGAATTTGACATTTCTTGTTTTGGCAATTTCCATCATCCTGTCTATTGTATAATCATTCGTAAGATGGACATGCAGATCCATCAGCGGAAAATCATATTCTTCTAAAGCTTTTACATTGTTTAACAGGGGGGACATAATCATCATTCCGCTGGCCATACCGGCATTCTTAATAAAAGTACGACGTTCCATTTTCTTTTGGTTTTAATTGAATTTAATTAGAGAATATTTAAAAGGATAAGTTAACTCATATTTGAATAACTTCAAAAGAAAACAAAGAGTTTTAGTTACACAGAGTTACTATGAACTAGTCTTTCAATGGTTCCTGGTACAGCCCGAATATATTCCCGGCCGGGTCACTGAATCTTGCAGTTATCTCCGGAGCGT
>JADGPU010000054.1 GCA_017882305.1 Bacteroidales bacterium
GATACGTTAAGTGCAAGCATGGCGGTAAGCACCAGGTACATCATACCGATCATCTTTTGCCGAGGAGATAGCTTTTCGTGAGCCATTTTGTAGGTAGTTTAGTTAGATAAAAAAGCCACGTTATTTGACATTCATAGCAGCAAGCATATTTCCATAGACATTATTTAATGCCGAAAGGTTATCGTTGAGCTTTGTTATCTGTTCGCGGTACTTTTTAGTATCTCCGGCTGATTCTGAAAGATCTCTCATTAAACCCTGAATTCCTTTGTAGAGTGAATCAGATTCTTTTAGATGTTCGTTCACTCCTTTACGTTGGAGTTCATAAACTGCATTAAGAGCAGAAAGATTTTTGTTAAGCGATTCTAATTGTTGCTGATATGATTTTCCACCTACTTCAATAACTGATAATGAATCAACCATGGTACGATATGTAGAGCTGGTCTCATTAATTAACTTCGTAGTTGACTGGTATGAATCTGAAAGTTTTCCTAGTGAATCAGTAGCATTGTTAATTGTATTCATATATTTTGAGGAAGCTGCTGTAACATCTCCCATGGCATTCATGTTGGCAGTTGATTCGCTCAGCTTTTTCATACCGACTCCCAGTTTCTGGAATAAATCAGGGGAGATTTCTGCGTTCTCAAGCATCTCATCGAATTTTGCCAGGGCAACTGCTCCGGAACCACCACCATAACCCCCGCCTCCGCCTCCGCCAGAACCGCCACCATAACCTCCGCCTCCGCCAGAACCTCCACCAAGGTATTTTCCTCCGTGTGATGCAAGCTCCGGGGTCTCGTCTTCCGGAATTCCGGCAAGTTCAGGATAAACCAATGACCAGTCAACCTCCTCATGTAATGGTTCAAATGCTGAAAAGAAAAAAATCACTGCTTCGGTAAGAAGACCAATTGTAAGCATCGTTCCTGCAAGCGGCCAGTGCTGTATTTTAAACAGTGCACCAATGATAACTACGGAAGCACCTAAACCATATAGTTTAGCGATGAAATTTTTCCACCCGCTGCTTTGTACTAATTCTGCTAGGTTCATTTTACCTGATTATTTTAAGATTATGTCTAATTGTTTAATTTACACCAATATAAGATCTTACATTACGGAATCCGACATATGATTTTGTAGAATCCTGATATTCATAATCTCTTGCACTGGTCTGAAGGAAATATGCTATGTCTTTCCACGATCCGCCGCGGATTACCTTCCTTTTCATGATTGGTGGATCCTGAGGTTTGGCGTTATATTCATAGTTTGGCTGAAGATCGTGCTGGAAGATATAGGCTGAAGGTGAGTATGCACAGCATGTCCATTCAGCAACGTTTCCAGACATATCATATAATCCATATTCGTTTGGTTCGTATGATCCTACTTTTCCTGCATAAACGTTTCCATCATCAATATAGTTGCCACGTAAGGGTTTGAAGTTTGCGAGGAAGCAACCTTTATAGTTACGTGTATAAGGTCCGCCCCATGGGTACATTGAAAGATCAAGACCTCCTCTTGCAGCATATTCCCATTCTGTTTCGAGTGGCAGCCTGTACTCATGTACATCGGCTACTCCGTTCTTTCTGAGAGCAGTGTTCATGTAGTTTGTCCTCCAGATACTGAATGCCGTAGCCTGTACCCAGGATACTCCAACTACCGGATAGTCATCAAAAGATGGATGCCAGAAGTAAAGAGAAGCCTGTGGATCGTTGAATGAATAAGTAAAATCGCGTATCCAGCACAGAGTATCGGGATAAACATTGATGATGTTATGTTTGATAAAAGATGAGCGGTCTTTTACATCTGTACGTGTACCGTCAAGATTTGTTACCTGCCCTTCATACTTACCGGTATTATTTGCGTAATCATATTTGTAAGTTGATTTTGCAGCCTGTTGATAGTCAACCCAGAAATAGGAATAGTTTAGTTTTCTGACATCAACCTGTTTTTTCCCGTTGAATCTTTCCTCAGGGGGATAGTACATCTCTTCAATTGTGGCTTTTGTGGTCTCTTCTCTTGGGTCTATCTTTTCATCCCAGTTAATCACATTTGGTTCGATAACATTTTCATCTTTATCAACCATAAAATACTGCCTGTCAGGAATACTTGCGTTTCCAAGTTTTGTCCTCAGAATAGAATCACGAACGTAATATACAAACTGGCGATATTTATTATTTGTGATCTCGGTCTGGTCCATCCAGAAAGCATCAACAGTAACAGACTTGGAGATACTGTTCATTGCAAATACAGCATCCTGATCGCTCGGTCCCATCATAAAATTCCCGGCAGGAATGAATGCCATTTCAAAGGGTTCCGGTTCAAAGAATTTTTTCCGCCCTTGAACTCCAGTCAACTCTCCGTTATTTGAAGAGCCACAACCAGTTAACAGGACTATCAATATTAGAGCAGATAGGGTTACCTTTTTCATAATACTATAGAATTTTATATTGCAAGTAAGTTATTTTTTTTCAATAATCATAAAAATCTGATACTTTTATATTTCATCTGGCTTTTGCCCAGGCTCATGTCGAAACAATAATTGACCATGAATTCATGCGACCCACCGCTGCCCTTTCCCATGTCAGAGATTGTGAAATCATAAGAATATCCAAGCCTGATTCCATTGAAAAGTTCCAACCCTACAATTCCGATCAAAGCGTCTCCGGCCCTGTATGAAACGCCTCCCCATACTTTTTTATTGTATCTGACCAATGAAGTTATTGTAATCTGAGCCACCTTCCCATCGCTGAATGCAAAGAGGGAAGGTATTAATTCAAGCGATGGATTTGCCAATTGTAACGTATAACCACCCGTCAGATAGTAATGTCTGCTGACATATGGTGTGCCTTTACTGAACTTGATTTTTGCCCCATTAATGTGTGTGACTGAAAGAGAAGCATAATATTTATCGGCTTTATAATAAAGACCTAAACCTGCATCAAAAGCAACATAACTCTCTTTATTTTCGGGTATCAAAGGATCACCGGAAGCAGGTGTAAATGTATCACCTGAAGGTATCACCCAGGTGGGAGTAAGTGTTGTATTCAGCATACCCAGACTTAAACCGATGCCGAGTTTCCCCATTCCAAGGTCCATAAGATAGGAGTAAGATGCAGAAAGGTTTATGTCTTTATCAAAACCTATATTATCGCTTTCCACTACCAATCCTACACCACTTTTGATGCCGAATAGCGAAACAGGAGCACTAACGTTAAAGACTGTTGTCGAAGGAGCACCTTTAAATCCGACCCATTGCTGGCGATTCAGCGCAGTCGCACAAATCATTCCGGAGGTACCTGCCACACCCGGATTATAAGTAAGCGTGTTAAACATGTATTGACTCGACAGAGGATCTTGTTGAGATAAAACCGGCTGTAGTAGCAGTACTAAAAAAAGAAATGCGATATTGATTTTTTTCATCTCTTTATTTGCAGTTGCGATGCATATTGATTGATTGAGTAAAATAAATAAAAATCTGGGTCGTATACAAATTTACCGTTATTTATTTAAGCTTTCGAAATGCCTGTTTTGACAAGCATACGAAGATTTTTGACGAATAATAATTCACTCTATATAAAACGTATTTATTATGTCCCTTAGTATCTTTTGATTTTAGTTACTTTAATCTTTCAACTGCCTGAACCCATCTGTCGGGAACTTCATTACGGTTCGCTTTTAGATAATCTTCGTGAGAGCAGGCAACATAAAGGTTCTCGTCTTTTTCAACCGGAAGTTCAATCCACCATCTGTCAGTCAGGTTACTTTTTACAAATATCAGATCATCATCGAGATCAGTTACCCGGACATGATATTTAATAAATCTCCCTGAATTGCTGTTATTCAGAACAGGTGTTTCATATTGTTTTTGTGAAAAACCTTCAAGGAAAAACCAGAGGATCTGGCCAGCAAGACCGGTTGTCTGGTTGCGGATATCAAATTCGGGATTGACATCAAACAGTCCAAATACTTTCAGTTTATCGGATATTCCCGCATATCTTGAAAGCAGGCAGATCTCTTCTCCGTAAAACCCATTCGGGGAAGGACTAATTGTTCCAGGTGCATCCGATTGTCTCACGGAAGAGATATCAAAAATTGCTACATCCGAATCCCTGAACAGAGGTTCTGTAAGGTAGATAGCCTGTCTTACATCACCAATCCTGATCAGTTCCGATCTTCGTTTCAGAAATCTGTTTATTATCTGTTGATCATTAAGATAGGTCTGGTAGCCAATATTTATGTAATGGGCAAAGCCACTTTTGTGATTATTAATAATAGCATTTAAATAATTAAATGAATCTGGCTCTCTCCGTTCATTGCTGAAATCGATCCGTGAATCGACAGCCGTTAAAGTATATCTGGTTAAAAACTGCGATACAGCCTTGTCAATAGCCGGGATGAGCGCACTGCTGCCTCCAATGATTACAGGGAAAAGATTTTCGCTGATCAATAAAGATAAAATATCCGTAAGCCCGGCGATAGTATCGTTGAACGTAATACCCTGTTTCATATTACCAAGATCAATTATTTTAGATCTTCCAGGGATTTTTGCAAGTTTGTATAATTGCTCTCTGATCAAGTCGGGTCCCCTCAATGAACCTGCATTTGGTGAGTTCCTGCCCTCGGGAACTCCGAATATGGCAATTTTGTACTTACTGATATCTTTAATGGGTGCGTTATCAGTATGAATTGTGATATTATGGGGAAAGCCGGCTTGCGCAGTCAGGTGCTCAAAATCAGGGCCCTCGATGCTTACAGGATTAAAATAATCATTCAAGTCTACCATGGTAAATTTTAAGAACTCTTTTTGGTTTTATCACTGTTTTCGATAATCTTGCTGCAATCTTCTTTGGTAAGTTTTTCTGCATCTGTGCCCTTCGGGAGTCTGTAATTTTGTTTATCTTTTACAAGGTAAGGTCCATATCTGCCATTCAGGAGCATAATATCGCCAAAGTCTTTCAGGACCTTTTTTCTATCACTCTCATTCTTATCAAGAATTATCTCAACTGCTCTTTCAAATGTTACAGTATAAGGGTCATCAACTCCCTTTTTTAAAGAAAAGAATTTGCTTTTAAATCTGATATACGGTCCGAATTTGCCTATGCCTACTACCATCTCTCCCCCATCATATTCACCCAGAGAGCGGGGAAGACGGAAGAGGTTCATTACCTCATCGAGGGTTATTGTTTCAAGCAACTGGTTTTTCGAAAGACTTGCAAACCTTGGTTTTTCTCCGTTTTCTGAATCGCCTATCTGGGCGACCGGACCAAACCGTCCCATCCTGACAGTAACAGGTTCACCAGTTTCAGGATGATTTCCAAGTACTCTTACCCCGGTTTTTCTCTCCTTCTTCTCAAGAGTATTTGTAACTGTCTTATGAAATGGCGAGTAGAATTTTTCAATCATCCCCGTCCATTTAAGATTACCGAGAGCTATTTCATCGAATTGTTCCTCAACTTCGGCAGTGAAATGATAATCAATGATTTCAGAGAAGTTTTCAATAAGAAAATCATTTACGATCATTCCGATATCCTGAGGAAAGAGCTTTGATTTTTCTTTTCCTGTTACCTCTGTTTTTGTTGAATTTGCAAACTTACCATCCAGAAGAGTAATGATTTTTATGTGCCGTTTTTCTCCCGGTCTGTCCTCACGCGAAACATAACCACGATTCTGAATTGTCGATATTGTCGGAGCATAAGTCGACGGCCGGCCAATACCTAATTCCTCAAGCTTTTTGACAAGGCTAGCTTCAGTATATCTGGGTGGAGGCATTGTGTATTTTTGTGTTGCTGTTATACTATCATACGAAAGTGACATCCCTTTTGTTACAGGAGGGATCACATATCTGTCTTCATCGGTGTTTTCCTGATCAGACGATTCAGTATAGACCTTGAGGAATCCATCGAACTTAATAACTTCCCCGTTAGCCTGGAATGTAACCAGAGAGTTATTCATATCAATTGAAATAGATGTCTTCTCGATCAGGGCATCTGCCATCTGGGAGGCTACAGTACGTTTCCAGATCAGTTCATAAAGTTTTTTCTCATTCTGGCTGCCTGATGTGGTAGGGTTATCGAGATATGCGGGACGAATAGCTTCGTGAGCTTCCTGGGCACCCTTCGATTTGGTTTTAAACTGCCGGGTTTTTGAGTATTTTTCACCAAACTCTGAAGTGATCATTTCCCGCGATTTAACAAGTGCAAGGTTTGAGAGATTTGTTGAATCGGTTCTCATATAAGTAATCTTTCCTGCTTCATAGAGCTTTTGTGCTACAGCCATTGTCTGGGCAACAGAAAACCCCAGTTTCCTGTAAGCCTCCTGCTGCAATGTCGAAGTTGTAAACGGTGGAGCGGGTGAACGGGTTCCTGGTTTTATGCTGATATTGCCAATTATATATTTTGAATCATTGCAAAGCTCCAGGAATTTAAGAGCCTCCTTTTCATCAGCGAACCTTTTGGAAGCTTCTGCCCTGAGGGAAGCATTCTCATCTTTAGCTGAATCAATCGTGAAAACTGCTGTCACCCTGAACGCGGATTCTGTCTCAAAAGAGATAATTTCCCTTTCCCTTTCAACAATCAGGCGTACGGCTACCGACTGAACCCTGCCGGCAGAGAGTGATGGTTGTACCTTTTTCCAGAGTACCGGGGATATCTCAAAGCCTACAAGCCTGTCGAGAATCCGCCTTGCCTGCTGGGAATTGACAAGATTCATATCAACTTTCCTCGGGCTTTCAATGGCATTTGAGATAGCCTCTTTGGTTATTTCATGAAAGACAATTCTATTCGTTGTCAGCAGATCGAGTTTCAGTACACTTGCAAGATGCCATGCAATAGCCTCTCCTTCACGGTCTTCGTCAGAGGCGATCCAGATATTCTTCGAATCTGCTGCAGCTTTTCGGAGCTCGCTTACAACTTTTGCTTTTTCTTTAGGAACCTCATAATCGGGTTCGAAATTATTATTAATATCTATACCAAGGTTCTTTTTAGACAGGTCTCTGATATGTCCGAAACTCGACACAACACGGAAATCTTTTCCCAGGAACTTCTCTATAGTTTTCGCCTTGGCAGGTGACTCAACGATTACAAGATTTTCGATCATTATGGCAGATATTTATTTTTTTTTCAGACGACAAAGTAAATCAATTAGGTACCAAACTTCAAAATAAACCGTTAAGATTCTTTATTATTTACTATTTTTGGGCCAAACTTCTTATTTAAATGAAAGGTAATACAAACGACAAAAAATACCTGATCTGGTTCTGGGCAATATTCATTTTTCCGTTCATAGTTGTTATAACATTATTCATACTTATTTCAAGGGGGAAACTTGGTCCAATGCCCTCTTTCGAAGAGCTTGAAAATCCGGAATATTATTTAGCAGCACAGGTTTTTTCCGAAGATGGGGTCCTGCTCGGAAAAATCAGTATCGAGAACCGGACATGGACTGAGTATAAAGATCTATCACACTATCTGACAGGAGCACTTATAGCTACAGAAGATATCCGGTATAACAGACATTCCGGTATTGATATCCGGGGTCTTGGACGTGCAGGGATCCGTACTATCCTGATGGGTCAGAGCGCTGGTGGGGGAAGTACAATCACCCAGCAGCTGGCAAAACAGCTTTATCCGAGAGATACTGCAAAAAATTCTTCCCTTATGAGAAGGATCAAACTTGGTGTTTCAAAGTTCAAAGAATGGCAGACAGCTGTTAAACTTGAAAGAAGCTATACAAAAGAGGAGATAATAACTATGTATCTCAATAAGTTCGATTTCAGTTATAATGCTATCGGAATCAGATCTGCAGCAAAAGTATACTTCAATACAACCCCCGATTCACTAAATCTTCAGCAGGCAGCAGTTCTGATAGGTATGCTCAAAGCATCAACCAGATATAATCCGATAAGGAATTATGATCTTATGCTTCAAAGGCGAAATGTCGTAATCTCCCAATTGGCAAAATATGGTTATATAAGCACTTCTTTTGCAGATTCAGTAATGAAGTTGCCGATTGAGGTCGTTTTCAGAGTAGAAGATCATAATAGCGGCCTTGCAACTTACCTAAGGCAGTATTTAACAAAAATAATGAGGAAACCTGAACCTGACAGGAATAAATATGAAAAACAATCTTCATATGATGATGATTTATGGGAATGGCAAACCAATCCTCTTTACGGCTGGTGCAATAAGAATAAGAAACCCGACGGAACCAGTTATGACTTGTATAGAGACGGGCTGAAGATATATACGACTATCAATTCGCGCATGCAGAAATATGCTGAGGAGGCACTGGCTGAACATTTATCAAAAGAGGTTCAACCTGATTTTTACAAACGGGCAAAATGGTTCAAGAATCCTCCATATTCTGATGATATCAAGAAAGATGAAGTTGAAGATTTAATAATGGCTTCGCTAAAACAAAGTGACAGGTATTATGTAATGCGCGCAAGAGGTGTTTCCGAAGATTCTATCATGCTGGCGTTTAATACCCGTGTTAGAATGAGAGTCTTTTCATGGAAAGGAGACAGGGATACAACGATGACACCTCTCGATTCCATAAGATATTATAAATATTTTATCCGCTCGGCATTTATGGTGGAAGATCCTCATAACGGCAACGTCAAAGCTTATGTGGGAGGTCCCGATTTCAGATACTTTAAATATGATGCTATAACCCAGCAAAAGAAACAGGTTGGAAGCACTATAAAACCTTTTCTTTATACGATTGCAATGCAAAATGGTTATTCTCCATGTTATGAGGTTATGGACATTCCACAGACTTTCGATCTGCCAGGTGATACTGTTCCGTGGAAACCAAGAAGCTCAGGACCCAAAGATTATCATGGCAAAATGGTAACACTTGCATGGGGGCTTGCTCAATCGGAAAACTATATTTCCGCATGGTTAATGAAACAGTTCAAACCAACAGCAGTTACTGATCTTATGCACAAAATGGGGATAAGGAGTTTTATTGATCCTGTACCATCAATATTTTTAGGTACTTCAGATATTAAACTTGAGGAGATGGTTGGAGCCTATGGTACTTTTGCCAACCATGGAGTATTTACCAGGCCAATGTATGTTACCCGGATAGACGATAAGAATGGAAATACAATTTCGAGGTTCACCCCTAAGATAGAAGAGGTTTTAAGCGATGACCAGGCATACCTGATGCTTCATCTTCTGCAAGGAGTTGTAAAGACAGGAACCGGAAGAAGAATGACAGTTGAGCCATATAATCTTAAAAATCAGATAGGAGGTAAAACCGGAACGACCCAGAATCATTCAAATGGATGGTTTATGGGTGTTACACCCAATTTAGTCGGCGGTGTATGGAGCGGATGGGAGGACCAGGCAATTCATTTTGAAACACTTGGAGAAGGACAGGGAGCTAATATGGCACTTCCAATCATGGCTATCTTTCTTAAAAAAGTCTATGCCGATCCTCAATTCGGAATTCTGGAGGCTGATGAATTTGAGGTTCCGTCGAATTTCAATATGGAACTTGATTGCGACAGAGTTAAGAAAACCACTTCACATGGAGATAATTCGAGAAGGGTAAGATATTAAAATGCTCAGTGCTCAGTGCTCGGGGCAATAAACAATATAATTTATCCCCATGCTCTGTGCCCTGTGCTCTGCGCCTCTAACTAAAAAGTGATCTTACCAGATTCTCTATCTTTCCGACAGGTATAACTTCTATATTCAGTCCCTTAACTGATATATTTCTGTGAAATTTAGATATATATATTTTATTAAATCCCATTTTTGATGCTTCACGGATCCGCTGTTCGATACGCGAAACAGGTCTTATTTCTCCCGACAGACCAGTTTCACCCGAAAAGCATACTTCACGGCCAATAGGAATGTCAAGGTTTGAAGAGAGAACGGAACTTATAATTGCCAGATCTATTGCGGGGTCGTTTACTTTTATACCCCCGGCAATATTCAGGAAAACATCTTTTACACCTAATTTAAATCCTGCTCTTTTCTCAAGTACCGCAAGCAGCATATTAAGCCTCCTGATATCGAAGCCGGTGGAACTTCTCTGCGGAGTACCATAGACGGCACTGCTGACGAGTGCCTGTGTCTCTATAAGAAACGGCCTCAGTCCGTCAACAGTGGCTGCAATTGAGATGCCGCTGAGAGCCTCATCGTGCTGATTGATAAACATTTCGGAAGGGTTGCTAACTTCCCTTAAACCTGTTTCAACCATTTCAAAGATGCCTAATTCAGCCGTGGAGCCGAACCTGTTTTTAACCGACCTGAGAATACGGTAAACATAGTTATTATCGCCTTCAAAATAGAGAACCACATCGACGATATGTTCAAGAACTTTCGGACCAGCGAGTGTCCCATCTTTGGTAATATGACCGATAAGAAAAACAGGAATTCCGGTTATCTTTGAATATTTAAGAAGCTGTGCAGCACATTCCCTCACCTGTGTAACAGAACCTGCAGATGACTCAAGCATCGAATTGTTTATTGTCTGGATTGAGTCAATAATTATTAATCCCGGTTTGATATTTTCAGCATGTGTCAGGATACTTTCGAGGTCGGTTTCGCACAGAATATAGCATTGAGGATTGGAGTTCTTCATCCGTCGTGCCCTGAGGCTTATCTGTTCTTCGCTTTCTTCCCCCGAAACATAAAGGATATTTTTGCCTTTAAGAGCAAGGGCAAGCTGAAGAGCAAGTGTTGATTTGCCGACACCGGGTTCTCCGCCAAGAAGAATGAGTGATCCGCCGACTATACCACCTCCGAGTATCCTGTCGAGTTCAGAGATCCCTGTTTTCTGACGACCATGTTCATCAGCCTTAATACTATCCAGAAGTTCAGGTTTTCTTTTTTCCTGGTTCATGACGAAAGAAGCCTCACGTGAAGAAGCAGGAGCAATTATCTCTTCATGATAGGTATTCCATTCTTTACACGAAGGACATCTTCCGATCCACTTAGCCGATTCGACACCGCAGTTCTGACATACAAATACCGTTTTGCTTTTTGCCATTTTACCCCCTAAACCCCCAACCGGGGGGTTTTATTTCTTAATCATTTATAATTTCAGTGACAAGTTAAAATTACCTAAAATTACATAATAATAGCTAAACTATATTGAGTAGTCATAGAGGTTTGAAAGAAATTTTTTTAGTTACATAGAGTGACACAGAGGATGAACAGAGTTTCACAGAGAAAAACAGTAATAATGTAATAATCAGAATGATTATGAATATCTAAAGCCCCCCATTTGGGGGATTGGGGGGTTGAACCTCAGGGGAAACACTTTTCTCTTTTCTGAAAATGATGAAGAAGGATATGGCGCCGGTAATTGCAACAAGAATCAATTGCGATTCATGAGTCAGTAATGCATATGCCAGTCCATCTTCAACAGGTATTCCGTTAACAATAAGCAGACCGCGGGAGACAATATAATGAAATGCTCCGAGCCCGCTCTGAACCGGAGCCGACATTGCCAGTCCACCAATAACCAAAATAAAAATACTGTTTCCGAAAGTCAGATGTGAAGTGCTTTCAAGGGAAAATACCACAACCCATGTCATAAGGGCATAGTTAATCCATATAAATATTGTATGGAAAATGAATTCCCATTTTCTTTTAAGATTAGTAATAGTTTTGAGTCCGTTAATTATTCCACGAATAAGGTCGAACAACTTTGAAAAAAAACGGATCTTACGCAGCCTTTTTTTGTGCCTGATCATCAGAAACATAGTGATTAACCCAAGCAAAAAAAGAACCACCCAGAGGATCCACGTATTTCCAAAGACTGAATTTACTTTCTGCTGGATCGGTATCAGAATACTTTCTTTGAGAAACAGACCTATCTGCTCTCCGCTTGTGAATATCAGGATTATCATTATAAGAAGAAGGGAAAGAAAGTCTATAGTTCGCTCAATTACTACTGTTCCGATTAGCTGGTCGACCGGAATCTTTTCCTTTTTACCCAATGCCACGCAGCGTGTAATTTCTCCGATTCGTGGCAAAGCAAGATTTGCAAGGTAACCGGTCATTAGCGCGTAAAAAGCATTTCTGGTTGAAGGCTTGAAACCGAGAGGGTTTACCAGTAGTACCCATCTTCGCGCCCGGCTCACAAAGGCAAACATCCCGAATAGAACCGATAGCAGGAGCCATGAATAATCTGCTTCTTTCAATTCTACCCAAAGTTTTGAAAAGTTGATATTATGGAATGCGAACCAAAGCAGGAGCACTCCGACAGCGAAAAAGGCTATAAACTTAATAGACTGCAGAATACCTTTTCTCAACTTCAAATCAGTTTATTGGTTTTAGTATCGGGGAAAATGATTACAGGTTTGAATGATTTTGCTTCCTGAAAATCCAAAAATGCAAACGACAATATGATGATAATATCACCAACAAGAACCTTTCTTGCAGCAGCACCATTAAGGCAGACATCTCCCGACCCGCGAATACCTGTTATGACATATGTCTCAAGACGCTCTCCGTTGTTAAGATCTAAAACATGGACTTTTTCGTTTTCTATCAGGTTTGCTGCCTCCATAAGATCCTCGTCAATTGTAATACTTCCAATATAATGGAGGTTTGCTCCGGTAATTGTAACCTTGTGGATTTTTGATTTTATTACTTCTATTAACATGTTTTGATATCTTGTTGATCCTAATTAAAGTGCAAAGGTAATTAACCTTTTGGTTCACACCAATCCAATTTCAATATTATCTATGAGGCGAATTTTTTCAGCAGATACCGCAATGCATCCGAAATACTGTCTGTCTTTTTTCATTTCCTCTTTTGTGCTTAATGGGATCAGTTCTATATCATCCACTATTTCAAAATATTCGATGCTGAATCCAGGAACCATGCTGATACTGTCTCTTACGAATGATTTAATTTCAGGGATATCATAATTTTTAATCATCCGTGCGGCAGCAGAGAGAGTTTTATAGATTATTGCAGCATGGTTTTTGATTTCCGGGTCAAGTAAACGGTTCCTGCTGCTCATTGCCAGTCCGTCACTTTCACGAATGATGGAACCGCCAATTATTTTCACTTTATTACCAGTCTGTTTTACAAGAGCTTTGATTACGGCGAGTTGCTGAAAATCCTTCAGCCCAAAAAAGGCAATGTCTGGTTTTACAATTTCGAATAATCTGCTTACAACCTGTGCTACACCATTGAAATGACCGGGGCGCTGCAGAGCCTCCATTACATTATCGAGGTTTCCAAAATGAAATTCCCGCTTATCTTCTTCAGGGTAAATTTCTTTGATACCCGGAATAAATACCAGATCTGCTTCCCTCAGAACACTCTTAAGCAGTTCCAGATCGCTATCAGGCGTTCTTGGATAATTCTTAAGATCATTTTTATCGTTGAATTGCGTAGGGTTCACAAAAATGCTTATAACTACCACAGGACATTGCTGTATTGCTCTTTTTGCCAGCGATAAATGACCTTCATGAAGAGCTCCCATAGTTGGAACAAATCCAACGGGAGCAAGATTCATTTTTCTTAGCTGTCTTTGCAACTCAATAACAGTACTTAAAGCCTTCATCTCTTTAGAATTTTTTACAAACTTAATTTGTTTAATTCACAAACTTGGTGAACCTTCTTAAAATCCTTGGTGTTACTTTGTGATTAAATTGAAAAAAATGTACAGTTAATGCGGATCTTCGGTTCTCTATGAATATCCGCATTTTTATAATGTTATTAATTTTTACTATCTTTGCACCTTAAATCGAAATGGTATATCCAGGCAGGTAAATGGAAAGCAGGAAGGTATTATTCATTTCACAAGAGATCACTCCGTATTTAGGTGAGACAAAGTTGTCGAAGATCGGAAGGTTTCTCCCCCAGGGCATTCAGGAAAGAGGCAAAGAGATCCGGACTTTCATGCCAAGGTATGGTTGTATCAATGAAAGAAGGAATCAGCTTCATGAAGTAATCAGGCTTTCGGGGATGAATCTTATTATCGACGATACTGACCATCCCCTCATAATAAAGGTTGCTTCAATTCAATCAGCACGGATGCAGGTCTATTTTATTGATAATGACGACTATTTCCAGAGAAAACATATTATCAGCGATGCGTCGGGACGTGAATTTGAAGATAATGATGAAAGAGCATTATTTTTTGCCAGGGGTGTGATTGAAACAGTTAAGAAACTGCGGTGGGCACCCGATATTGTGCATTGCCACGGTTGGATGTCAGCCCTGGTGCCGGTTTATCTGCGTAGTATATACAATGATGATCCTCTTTTTCATAATTACAAAATAATCTATTCAATTTACAATAATGATTTTAAAACTCCGTTTAGATCAACATTCGCGGATAAACTGCGGTTCGATGGGATAGATGGGGAAAACCTTAAAATGGTCAAGAAACCGGATTTTGTCAGCGTGTCAAAACTGGCTATCAAATATTCTGACGGGATCATTATCGGAAGCGAGGATATAAACGAAGAATTGAAAAAATACCTGATTACAGTAAACAAACCGGTTCTTGAATTTAAGGATGAGACCGAATATATTGATGCCTATAATGATTTTTATGACAAGATATTATAATAGTTCCCTACATCCTCACAGAATTGTTTCTGTCTCTCAAAATCTCTTTAGAATATTCCTCCCGGCACTCTTCGTAATAATTGCTGTTTTTTCCAGTTCATGCGAGAAAGGGCTGTTAAAAATTGGAGGAGATATTCTTCCCAATGGTGATTTTGTCTCAATTAAATCCATAGATACATTAAGTGTTTTCTCTTATACTATGTATGATGATTCATCCAGGAGTGACCTTTCTTCAGTTTCTTATGTGGGGCATGACTATGATCCCTATTTTGGGAGCACAACAGCAGGATTTGTTTCGCAAATAAGACTCAATGCCAAATGGGATGGTCAACCTTTTACTGTAGATTCGATGAAATTGTTTCTGCATATTCTAACTACAAAGGGAGGATCAGGATCAGACGTAATACATTCTTTAAGCTTCTCCGAGATAGCCGACCAGATTTATGTTGATTCAGCCTATTATCCGAACACACCTGTAACTCCTGCAGGGTTCAAGGTGACCGATATTGTTCTGCCTGCACTAAGGACAGATACAATAAACGATATTGTACTGTCTTTGCCGGGAAATGGGGTAGAGTTTGGGAATTATCTTACACGCGACACAACAAAGTTATTTTACAATAATAATATACCTGATTTCAGATCTTATTTTAAAGGGTTGTACTTCGAGATGAATTCAACTTCTGATCCTTTCCTCATTTCTTTAAGTCTTTTAACAGACCAGACGCAGTATAATAATTATTTTGTTTTATTCATACATGATAACACCGGTACCTCCAAACAATATTCTTTTATTCTTGATGCAAAGAACATAAACGCATCCTTTAACAAATTTTCACATGATTATAGTACTGCCACTCTTGGAGATAAAATGATACACAGAAATACAACTTATAAAGACACTCTCTCTTACCTGCAATCGCTTGATGGAGTCTATACAAGAGTAACTTTGCCGGGCCTTAAAAAGATAAAAGAAGATGCTTCATTTGGTAAAGTTGCAATTAATAGAGCCAGGCTGGTTGTTCCGGTCCATTTCAAACCTACGAGTAGTAATCCGTATATAACACCTAATGTGCCACTTCAGTTATTTCTGAGATATAGATCAAAAACCGGAACTAAGTATATCGTGCCTGACTATTCACTCGCCTCAACTGTAGATGTTACTCATGGCTTCTTTGACGGGAGGCTCGATTCCACTGCCCAGGTATATAATTTCAACATTCCTGCTTTTATCCAGGCATATCTCGAAGACGCTACAGGTAATGTAGAACCTGAAGTGGAGATCTATCAGGGTTCAGGAACTAAGAATGTTATCCTGAACGCTAATAAAAACAAAACTCCTGTTAAGTTCGAATTTACTTATACCAAGTTCTAGATTTTGCGAACCAATATAATTATCTTCCTATTTACATTCTAAATTTTTTTCATTATGTGTGGAATTATTGGTTATATAGGATCAAAACATGCGAAGGAAATAATTATTAATGGTCTGAAAAGACTTGAATATCGCGGATATGATTCTGCCGGTATGGCTCTTATAAACGGCGAAGCCAGAATATTTAAATGCGCGGGTAGAGTAAAGGACCTTGAAGACCTTGTTAATAAATCCAGCTTTAACGGTACAACAGGAATGGGACATACAAGATGGGCTACACATGGGGAACCTAATGAATTGAATGCCCATCCCCAGGTCTCCTATAAAGGCAACTTCATCGTTGTTCATAATGGTATAATTGAGAATTATGCACGTCTAAAGAAACACCTCGAGAGCAGAGGCGTAAAATTTACAAGTCAGACTGATACAGAAGTTCTTGCCAATCTCATTGAGCACATGTACCTCGAGGGTGATCTCACTGCTGAACAGGCAATTACTCTGGCCCTTAACAGGGTTGAAGGAACCTATGGACTGGTTATAATCTGCACAAAGGAGCTCGACAGGCTGTTTGCAGCCAAGAAGGGTAGCCCTCTTGTAATAGGAGTGGGAGAAGGTGAAAACTTTATTGCTTCCGATGCCACCCCGATTGTTGAATATACACAGAGAGTAATCTATCTGAATGATGACGATATCGCTATAATTAAGAAAGATGAACTTATCCTCAAAACCATAAGAATTGAAAAGATCCAACCGGAAGTCAAAGAGATTGATCTTAAAATAGGTGAGATTGACAAAGAAGGATTTGCTCATTTTATGCTGAAGGAAATTTTTGAACAACCACGTGCAATACATGATACTTTCAGGGGGAGGATATTACCTGATTATTCAGGAGTGATGCTTGGAGGACTGCATGATGTTATTGAGACAATGACCCAGGCAGAAAGGATAATAATAATCGCCTGCGGTACTTCCTGGCATGCCGGATTGGTGGGAGAATATATTTTTGAAGAATACACTCGGATTCCGGTTGAGGTGGAATATGCATCAGAATTCCGTTACAGGAATCCGATAATAAAAAAAGGTGATTTTGTAATTGCTATAAGTCAGAGTGGCGAAACTGCCGATACCCTTGCAGCTGTTAAGCTTGCCAGGGAGAAAGGCGCAAAAGTCATAGGAATATGTAATGTTGTAGGCAGCAGTATTCCAAGGGAGACCGATGCGGGTGTTTATACACACGCAGGTCCGGAAATCGGTGTTGCATCAACAAAAGCATTTACAACACAGGTATTGGTTCTGGCAATGATGGCATTTGTAATAGGTCATAAAAAGGGAATTATTTCCGATTCCGCATATAAAGAACTTATAACTGAACTGGCAGCAATCCCCGGTAAAATTGAGAATGCGCTTAAGGTAAACGACCAGGCCCTTGAACTTGCAAAAGTTTTTCAGAATACACATAATGCACTTTACCTTGGAAGAGGATATCTTTTCCCTGTTGCCCTTGAGGGTGCCCTTAAACTGAAGGAAATTTCATATATACATGCTGAAGGCTATCCTGCTGCAGAAATGAAACATGGTCCGATTGCCCTTATAGACGAGAATATGCCTGTTGTTGTTGTCGCTACAAAAGATGACACTTATGAAAA
The DNA here is from genome assembly GCA_017882305.1 of Bacteroidales bacterium. GTDB lineage: Bacteria > Bacteroidota > Bacteroidia > Bacteroidales > VadinHA17 > LD21. The sequence continues at coordinate 17,568 of JADGPU010000054.1, forward strand.
GATTGTGAGTAACATACAGGAGATTAAAGCAAGAAAAGGGAAAGTAATTGCAATTGTCACGGAAGGTGATGAAATAATCGGAAAGATGGCTGACTATGTTCTTGAAGTTCCTGAAACACTTCCAATCTTCTCCGGCTTGCTTGCAGTAATCCCTCTTCAATTACTTTCATACCATATTGCTGTATTAAGAGGGTGTAATGTAGATCAACCCAGAAACCTGGCTAAGTCGGTAACTGTCGAATAAAAAATAATAAAAATCAGACGCCTGCTATCTACCGGAATACATATTGTCGTAATATTTGCTATAATCTCCTGATAATACCCTGTCGAGCCATTTGGTATTTGTGAGATACCAATCGACCGTTTTTTCAAGACCGGCAGCAAATTCAGGTATCGGCGACCATCTAAGTTCTTCCTGTAATTTTGAGGAGTCAATTGCATATCTCAGATCATGTCCGGGTCTGTCTTTTACGTAAGTAATAAGTTTTTCGGATGTTCCTGCAAAACGATTAAGTTTCTTGTCCATAATCCTGCAAAGAAGTAGTATCAGATCAAGATTTTTCCATTCATTATTACCACCGATATTATAGGTTTCCCCAACCTTACCCCCATGAAAGATAAGATCTATTGCTGAAGCATGATCTTCAACATATAACCAGTCGCGGACATTCTCTCCCTTTCCGTAAATGGGGATGGGCTTATTATTTTTAATGTTGTTTATTGCAAGCGGTATGAGTTTTTCGGGAAACTGGTTTGGTCCGTAGTTATTCGAGCAATTGGAGATTACTGCAGGAACTCCGAAGGTATGATTATACGCTCTCACCATATGGTCGGAGCTGGCCTTGGAGGCGGAATAAGGACTTTTTGGATCGTATGCAGTCTCTTCAGTGAAGCGGCCCTCTTTTCCAAGAGAACCATAAACCTCATCAGTCGAAATATGATAAAAAAGTTTTCCTTCGAATGCATTCTTCCATTTGTTAAGAGCCGCATTGAGCAGATTTACAGTTCCGACGATATTAGTGAAAACAAATTCATCAGGGCTGGTTATTGAACGGTCGACATGTGATTCGGCAGCAAGATGGATTACTCCGTCAAAGTCGTACTTTTTGAAAAGATCCAGAACAGATTGTTTTTCAACTATATCAGTTTTTTCAAATTTATAATTCTTTTCTTTTTCGATATCTGTAAGGTTTTCCAGGTTCCCGGCATAAGTTAACTTATCGGCATTGACAATTTTGTATTCAGGATATTTGGAAACGAATCTTCTGACAACATGTGAACCAATAAACCCTGCGCCACCAGTTATAAGAATAGTTCGTTTCATAATTACAATTTATTATTCCTGACGGTCTTTTCCCAATCCCAGGCTGTTTTCATTGCTTCATCAAGGGAGCTTAAGGTTTTCCAACCCAGCTCTTTATTTGCAAATGATGGATCGGCCCATATTTTTTCAATATCTCCGGCTCTTCTTCCTACAATCTTGTACTTCAATTTAATTCCCGAAACGCGCTCGAATGATTTTATAGCCTCGAGAACGGAAACACCATTGCCTGTACCAAGGTTAAAGACCTCATAATTTGTTTTGTTTTTGCCTTCAATAAGTCTTTTTATGGCAATTACGTGTGCTTTTGCAAGATCTACAACGTGAAGGTAATCCCTTATGCATGATCCGTCGGGCGTGTTATAATCATCCCCGAAAACTTTTAGTTCTTCCCTTATGCCATACCCGGTTTGCGTCAGATATGGAACAAGATTTTCAGGAACACCTCTGGGCAATTCCCCTATCAAAGCCGAAGGATGTGCCCCGATCGGATTAAAATATCTTAATGAAATTGCTTTTATGTTCTTGTCTGAGACGGTTGTATCCCTTATTATTGTTTCACCGATCTGTTTGGTATTTCCATAAGGGGAAGTAGCGGGTTGCAGCGGAGCATCTTCAGTTACCGGAAGCTTTTCAGGTTGTCCGTAGACTGTGCATGAGGATGAGAATACCAGGTCGGGGATGTCAAAGCGTTTCATTACATCCAGCAGATTAACCAATGAGAAAAGATTATTCCGGTAATACTCTAGTGGCTTACTAACAGACTCACTCACAGCCTTATAGGCTGCAAAGTGAATGACAGCTGAGATATCTTTATGCTTCTGAATAAATTTATCGAGTCTTTTATTATCACAGAGATCGAGTACTTCAAGAAAAGGTTTTATTCCTGAAATCATCTGTATTCTGTCAACTACGTCTGCAGTAGAGTTATACAGGTTGTCAATAATTATTACGTCGAATCCCTCCCCGATTAATTCAACGCATGTATGTGAACCGATATATCCGGTTCCTCCGGTTACCAGGATTTTCTTTTTCATTTACAGGCTCCAGTATGTATGATTCTTTATTTTTCCGCGAAGAACACCCTTCACGTCAACAACG
>JADGPU010000055.1 GCA_017882305.1 Bacteroidales bacterium
CTTTTTACCTTTGTCTTTTGTCTTCAGTGAGTGTGTCAAAATTACATAATATTTTTACAACTGTTGTGAAATTGGGCAATGCAATGATTGTGCCACAGAATAAATAAAAAAAAAAGTAGGGACATGCCATGGCATATCCCTACTTTTAACAGTTTAATCCGATAGCTATTTCTTCTTCCCGATATGATCCTTGTAACGGTTCATAAATTTATCAACTCTACCGGCAGTATCAACAAGTTTCATTTTACCTGTATAGAAAGGATGAGATGTATTTGAAATCTCAAGCTTGATAAGAGGATATTCATTCCCATCTTCCCATTTAATGTTCTCTCTTGATGGTGCAGTTGATTTACTCAGAAAAGAAGTTCCGTTTGACATATCCTGAAAAACTACGAACCTGTAGTTACTTGGATGAATACCATTTTTCATTATTCAATATTTTTTATCCTAATTAATCCTAATAAATTCCCTTATTAGGGCTTGCAAAATTAATTAACATTCTTTAAAATGCAAAATAATCAAGAAATTATTGATCAGCTCATGAATGTTGCTGCGTAAATCCCTGTTTATCAGATATTTCATCCTTATACCTGACGAAAGGAAGTTTGGGATTAATGATATACCGGTATGTAATATGAGTTTTCGCCTTCTTTGCACCAAGAGCTTCATATATTGCAATCATTTTAAGATTATAATCGCCTACCCAGGAGAGTTCCAGTTCTTTAAACCATGGTTTTCTTTCAAACACTTTATAAAGTTGTAAAAAGATGGCAGATTCTACTCCGCTGTTCTGATGTGTGGGATGGACTCCTCCGACAACTGCCCGTATTCTGCTCATCTCATGAGTCGCTTTAAAATAGAAGAATCGCATCAGGTTCCAGAGATGCAATTTGCCATTAAAATGTTTAAGTATCTGGTTAAGATCAGGAAAGAGGACAAAAAATGCAATAGGTTTATCATTGAAATAAGCAAACCAGATAAGCTTTTCATCAATAATTAATTTTGCCTTTTTAAGTGACTCTTCCAGGATTGCAGGATCGACCGGCGTAAAATCTTCTTTAAAAACCGACCATGTCGAATTGTAAATTTCCACAATATCCTTTACATATTTTTCTTTGTTCCTGAATTCAAAATGGTGAAAAGAATACCCTGGTCTTGTTGAGAGCCATTCGGCAATTTTCATGATCCGCTCAGGAAACTGAACTATCTTTTCATCAACACTTCTTATTTCCCTGTGATAAGAGAATTGTTCAAAATAGTTTTTAAAACCATACTCCTCAAAAAAGGATCTGTAATACTTTTTATTGTATGGCATTCCAAATCCCTGTTGCATGAACCCATCCACCAGCAGTCCCCAGTTATTATCGTTTTCACCAAAATTAACAGGTCCATCCATCGCCTCCATCCCATGTGACGTGTGCCATTCAAGGGCCGTATTTAACAAACTGAATGCAGCATCTCTGTTTTGAATAACTTCAAAAAAACCAATACCTCCTGTAGGCTGTCTGTTGGCAGATGACCTTACACTGTCTATAAAAGCTGCAATTCTCCCGATTGTACAATCGTTTTCATCCTTAAGAATCCACCGTATTGCTTCTCCATGTTTAAAAGTATGGTTCTTCGCCGGATCAAAAACAGATTCAATGCCTGAATCAAGCTGACAAACCCAATAAGGGTCAGATTTATATAATTCTTTTGGAAAATCTATAAATTCTTTTTTATCTTCTTTTGTTTTGACCTCAACTACTTTCATAATATTAGTTATATGAGAATCAGCAATCTGTCTGCGAACTCAATCAGTTTAACGGTATAAGATGCAAATATAAACAGTTTTTTATGACATAATACTTGTTCATTTACTCTCAGCGAGTCCTGACTGAAAGGTAAAGGTGAAATGCTTTTATCTGACAGTCAAATAAATTGTCTTTTTTGTGCTCCATATTCCAATTTCAGATGTGTTCAACGAAATAAAAATTTTGTAATTGCCACTTTGCGCAGGAGCATTTAAATGAAAATTGTATTCTCCTTTGTTCCATTTTAAAAGGAGATCAATTGGTAAAGGGCAAACTTCTTTATTCAACAGATTATCTTCCGAATACAAACTGGCATACAATCTGGTTGAGTAATTTCCGGCGTCGCGATAATTATCTGGCGCCTTCTTCGGTAATAAAACTACTTTTATATCAAATGTTTCATTTGGGTTAACCTCTAATCTTCTTAATCGTGTATTTATGAGAATATCATTCATCACCGGTAATGAGTCAATAATTGTTACCTTATAATCTTTGTAAACAGGATTTTGGATTTTAACTCCTTCATCTAAATAATTATTGACGTAAGCTACTTTTTTAAACCTGAGGGAGTCGTCAGCATGCCATAAATTGAACTGGTTCCGGCGACTATTAACATTAATACTTGCTGCAAAAGTATTTGTATAAAAGGACACAATTCCAGCTCTTTGATAATTATTGGTTATTATTGGCAATCCTTTGCATTTAGCAATAATTTCTTTTCCAAGCTCCCTGTGCCCTCTGAAATCATCAATTCTGCTTACCTTAAGGTTAAAAACAGGATAAACGATTTCCACTCGAAGAAGAACAATTATTATAATAACCGGGTAAGCTAAAAGGCAAAACCATTTTTCAAAAAGGGGTCTTGTAGAACTGGCTTTTAAAAAGAAAATAAGCAATGGAATAATAACTGGTAATGTCCAATTCACTTCTACTCGTCCTTTTAATGTACTTACCAGGAAAAACCCGAGAAATCCCCACAAATTCCATTTTAATGCTTTTTCAAATAAATCTGACTGTTTGAATATAATAGCTGAAACAAGCATGAAAACTGCTGAAACAGGACCATAAAATAGCACTTGTCCAAATAAATATTCATAAGTAAATGAACCTTTATAATAGGAAGCAGTTCGTTCAAAAAGTTGGTACGAAATACTAACGAAGTCATTGTTTAATTGCCATATAATATGTGGTACAAATAGAATAAAACCCACTGCCACTGAAATATAGAATTTGCGGGACTTTATAAGCTTCAGATTCGAAAATATTGTAAATATTACGATCAGTATGCCATGGTATTTACTATATAACATGGCAGTAATGGTAAGGCCCAGCAATAACGAGTTTACATAACTTTCCTTTCTAAGAAACTTTTTATAAACCACAAAAAATAAAACAGTAAACAACAGTAGTGGACTGTCAGGAAGAGCTAAAAAGCCTAAAACATTCAACCCAAATATTGAGAATATGGCAATAAGGAATAAAAACGGTTTTTGAATTTCAGCCAGTTCAAATGTAAAATACAAAGCGATAGTAATAGCAATGACAGAGAGAAGACGAACGCCAAATTCGTTATTGAATAAAATAAGACCCATCCTGATCAACAAAGCGATTAATGGAGGATGGTCAAAGTAACCAAAGTCTAAATGCTTTGCAAAAAGTGTATAGTAGGCTTCATCGGAATAAAGCTGGGTAAAAAAGGCTGAAGCCATATTAACTAAAAGCCAGATAATAACTACATGCTTTATTTGGACTCTCCTGATGATATAATGGATAAAATATCTCATCTTTTTTTCATCGTATCGCAGCTTTCCAGCGAATAAACAAGCCATGCTCCCCGAAGGCGTTGAATGAATAGTCGAACCCCAATAACTTATCATAATATGTTATAAAATCAATCCCCATTCCGGTGCTGTACATAAATTTATTTACCAGGGTATTGTTGTACTGTTTATATTCTCCCGTTTTATCATAGACGTAACCTGCATCGAAAAAGACATTTGTATATATCTCAATCGGAATCTTATTAAATTGATAAGCTTTACGAAGGGGCCAGATTTTTATATTCATCACCTTCATCGGTAACAATTCGAAATTAAAAAGGCTTTTAAAAAGTAATGCCCTATTTCCATTAGCAACGTAATACTCGTATCCTCGGACAAACTGCAAATATCCCAAACCTGTCTGTGAATAAAAGACATAATCCTTATTTGAAGTTGAAGTGTACAATATACCTGAAGCAACAAATAACCGGTGAGTAAGTTTTTGGTAGGCAAATAATTGCAGAAAGACATCTGTGCTACTGTATTCGTCAGATAAAATTCTTAACCCTTTTTTGTTTATTCCTGCAATTAGCAGATATCCGGTTTTAGGATAAAAATGAGAGTCCCGTGTATCCCTGGTAAACTCATATCCAATGTTAAAATATCTCTGGCTCTGATTATTAAGCCCAAAAAAATACGGATTAAGGCTTAAAATCGTATCTGCAATTTTAAAATATGAATAACCAATTTCCAGAGTATGAAAATTAAAATATTCCTTCCTGTATATATATTTAGCATCTAAGACTGTACTGTTCAGTAATATTCTCCCGGATTTCATAATTATTTGTTTGTTGGATTCAATTACCCAGGGAAGATTGTTTTGGGCAATAACAGTAGTATGCAATGATAAAAAATGATGTTCTGCCTTATCAAGATGAATCCCTTTATATTCAAATTCATATCTTGTTAAACTGCCAATGTGATATTTCATCTCAAGAGATTCCCCCATCCCTCTGAAATTATTTACTTTAATGCTGACTCCATATTCCAGTTTTTTTAGATCTTTTGTACGCCACCATTCACTGAAATTTCTTTCGGTATGATTTAAATACGCTGAAGGCCATATAAACCATCGTTCAGTAAGTTTAACATTTACAATAAGTATTCCTGAGGATATCTCAACTGTGTGTATTTCAATGAAATTAAATAGAGCAGATTTGTTCAGATTGTTAATGCTTGTCTGTTTAATATATTCAATATCATTTCTATCAATGTAATCATTGATCTTAAAAACCAGTTCACGATAAATTAATTTTTTACTTGTAATGAAGTTCCCTTCTATATTAATTTCCTGTATTTTAAGGATGTCTGAAGGAAATATTTCCTGACCTTTCAGAGAAGAGCTTAAGGAATAAAATATAATGACCAGGATTATAGTTCTTTGCATCTGACAAGCTTGTTTATTAACCTAACCTTTATTATTAAAATGTCTCTTTATCAATATACAGATTTAAAAAATAATTTAATCGTAATTGATATGCAGTATCAGGATTATTGAATATTTATTATCCTGTGGTCGATTAGAATAAACAGGATTCCAATGAGAAAAGAATATAAGGCGAAGATTTTGAGAGGTATATATTCAGCCGGCTTAATATTCATTTTAAACCAGACATATAACACCAAAAATAGATTACTGACCACATAGGCAACAAATGTTGAAACCGCTACACCTGGAAGTTTATAACCCAATTTTAACATCAACAGGCTTAAAGAAATGTTCACAACAATTTCAATTATTGCAGCAATCAGAGTTATGTGTGTCTTCTTTCTTCCTACAATTATTGTTTGGGGAAATACAAGCCGTGGTATAATGAGCAATGCATACACAAGAAATACGCCTGAACTTTTTTCAAAATCCTGCCTGAACATTATCGGATAAATCCAGCGTGCGATCAGCATCATTACCATTGTGGCAGGGAAAAGAAAGTGCATAAGCCTTATCGACTTCACCCTGATCTTTTCAATCGATTCCTTCATCTTTTCCCGGGTCGAAAACTCTGAAAGCAATGCAGCATTCAATCCGTTTGCAAGCATGAGCACCAGAGGAAATTCTTTTGCCCCGTAACGGAACACTGCAAATATAGCAGGATCCTTGTAAAAGGCCGAAATAATTATACCGTCTATATACTGACCTGATCCGCTTATAAGGGTAGTTATTATCAAAGGTATACCCAGGTAAAGATGCTCTTTAATAAAATCGACAGATATCTTCATTTCGGTGTATCGCCGTAACAAAATTATCAGCCATATCCATCGGAACCCGGTAATTAAGAGTAATCCGTAAATTGACCAGATTATATCTTTACCTAACAATATTGGTGTAATAATAAAGATCAGCTGGGCCACAAAAGTATATAACCCGTATTGAAAAATCCGATAGGAACGGTTATTAAGGAGATAGATATACTCAATAAGACAAACCGGACTACTCAGGAGAATATATAACAATAACAGATTTATGAATGGTACATTTCCTCTGTTATGAAAGACAGAAAAATTGCCTTTTAATGAATGCCCCAGAATAAAAAATAGCAGGCTGAAAAAACACAACAGCAGGAATGCATTAAAGACCTCAGGTGATTTGTCTACTCCGTTATCACCAATTTTCCTAAAGGTTTTATTCCTGTGATATAGAGGAAGAAGAGACTGAATTATTCCCGTAACCCAGAAAAATGTCAGGAGACCGCTGATAAACATAAACATTTCCCATTGCCCGATATCCTGAGTGGAAAGAGAACTCTTTGTTAATACAATACTGACAATGAAGAATATAACCGGCTTCATCAACTGGAAGAGTTGCAGCCCTGATATATTGTCTATTAATTGTATTTTTCTCAAAACGAAAAAGGTCTTTTACACATACTCCCTGATAACAATTAAAAGGATTGGAAATTGTACAGGATAGTTCATTTCTTTCCGAACTATCCAAAGATAGTAATTGACTTCAGCATGAGAAAATAAATTTAAAATTTTGTGAAATAGAAATTTTGGCCTTAATTTGCACTCCTGAAACGGTGGATGTAGTTCAGTCGGTTAGAACGTCGGATTGTGGTTCCGAAGGTCGTGGGTTCGAGCCCCATCTTCCACCCCACTAACAATAAATAACAAAGGCAATTATCTGAATATACGATAGTTGCCTTTCGTGTTTTTATGATTAAAGTTTTCTTCTAACCATATTCTAATTATACGTTGCAAAAACTAATGTTTTTAATTAAAAATAGTTTAAGTTTCCCCTTATTGCTAACTCCTTTAATAACAAGAGTTTAAATATATAGACTTTTTACTTTATTAGCAAATAAAAATATTTTTTTGTAAAATTTCTAAGACTTTTTATTTTCTGAAGACTTCGGACTTCATAGGAATTAAAATTTTTGTCCAGAAATTTATAAGAGTTTGGGTCAAGGTGCACTCAATATGTCCCCATATTATAAAATTTTATAATTTTTTTTGTATACCGACCATTTCATTGAAAATAAAAATATTTTCAGAATATTTTTCTAACCTGAGTATTTATTGACGTAGCACCCACGCCCAGAAATGGCATAGGGGGGCGGGGGTATCTTATACGGGGGGTTACGGTGGATATGCCTGATTATGTGTACATTATATTATATTAATAGATTGTCCAATTATGAAACTAAAAGATAATCACCCATATGACGAAACCATTTTAGGCTTAAACAATTTATATATTATTGATTATGAAGGCAATTACTACATTAATTCACAAGCCATTATGGCTATTGACAAGACCATAAGTACTGGAGAAACATACGTCCTAATTGTACATCCCTATGATAAAAATAGCAAAATGTATCCAGTTATATTACTGGATGTTTATTTTGAAGATGGCTTTGTACATCTGAATGTACAGGACATCAGAACCCAAAAGAAGTTTACCATTGACCATTGCATTCAATATCCAGAAACCAGATGTAAATGGGTTTTAATCGATTTGGATTACCTCAATAAATTATTGGATTATGAAACCATAAAATCATATTGCGAAAAATGTGCTCAAACTAACAAGAATCCTGTTGCCAGAAGTAACTACAAGGATGGTAATGGTGATCTCCTTGAATTTGAATTTTAACTTCAATTATATTACTAAATATTTATGTTGATATTATTCATTATCAATCTTTAATGTATCTTTATAATCAAATATTTTCGTATGGATAAAGACAAGAAAAATAAATTCGAAATCACAGAAATGTTTATGGCAAAAACCAGTCCTGATAACTGTTTTTTTGGTTGTATTAAAAGGCTAAAGGATAAAAATGGTAACTCATTTGTTTTTAGTAGGATTAAAATGAAAAATGGTTTGCTATGTGCAAATGCAGATGATCAAAAAATCCTTGGTAAGAACCTTGACGAGATGTGTGTGATGATATTGGATAAAGGATTACATAATGATCGTGGAGTTACTAAAGAAATCTTTGGTACTGATTTCTTTTTGAATTAGTTTCTTTTACGATTCATTTCAATATCATGTTGCCAAATTGCCATATCAATCTCTTGAGGTGTTACACCGAATTCAAGTGCTGTTCTTTTAATTATCGTCATATAGTTAATATACTCTTTTAGTGTGTAATAAGTCTTTTTTTTATCATTATAAAAGATTTGTCTCCAGCCTCTACGGTCTATAACACAATATTCTTCAGGATAGCATAATGTAAGGATAGCAGAGGCTACAGGAACTTGTACTCCATGTAATTTAATAAGTGCTTTTAAACGTTGTTCTGTTTCATAATCCTTATCATTATACTGGATAGAAAAGGCAGATTTTGTAAAGGCTATGTTTATTGGCTTTAATAATTCAATAGTCTTGTCATTGTTTTCAAGGTCAACTTTTTTAAAAGCCAATCGAGGAATGTATTTATTAGTAATACTTGAAGGATAAAATGTAACATCACAAATTATTCTTGTTCGTTGATTCTCATCGAGTATAAATGCACTATAATATTTATTATCATCAGTCTTGTCTTTTACAAGACACTTATCTTTGTGGAAATTTTCCTTTATCTCTAATTTTTCAATATCATCAGTTACAAGATTGAAAATATCAAACGATGGTTTTGTTATGGAACTTTTTGACATAATCTTAAAATTATCGTGAGCGTTCTATTGGCATTAGTAAAGGACTTTTGTAGCTGAAGTATATTCAAATAGAATCCGCAAGAGATGGAGAATCCTTTTAGTTTCAACTGCTTTTATCAGATTCATTTCTAAAAATGATTCAAAACCCATTTACTTTTTATCGATATACCTCTGAACCTATAAATTTAACGAAATTGTTTCATATGTGAATCAGAGTTTCAACTTATTTGATAATTATTTAATTGAGTGTGACTCATTTAAATTAAATATTAGAGTGTTTTTTATTTAATAAAAGAGGCGGTACTATATAAATGTCTCGCTGTTTATCCTCGTGCTATAGGTCGGGAAGGACTGACTCAGAGGTCATCTGACCATTATGATAAAAAGGCGACACATGTGATACTAATTTCAATGTTTGAAGAAACCTGATACAGTCTAAAAGGAAGTGTCGTCTTCTATACACTTTAATGAGATATATTTTGCACGTTCAATACAACAAAACCAAATTTACACTAATAAAATCAAGAAGTCAAATATTTTTACGGACTACCATAGAATCATTAGTAGATGAAGAATGTTATAGTAAGACATAAACTCAAATCCATATACACATGGGCATTTCTGTTGCTATGCGAGAAGTACGCTCAAAACGCACTAAAATTGCTTTTATTGAATAATTCAAAGCAATTTTTTACAATGCTTTTTGATTAACGATTTCAATAAGGTATAATTAATTGGTTTTGTAATATAATCGTTGCATCCCGCTTCTATTGCCTTTTCTCTTTTATCTGAAAATGCATAGGCTGTTTGTGCAATGATGACTACATTTGGGTTAAATTGACGGATTTGACAAGTGGCTTCATATCCATCCATATCGGGCATTTTAATGTCCATCAATATCAAATCAAGGTCTGGATTATTCCGACAAGCCACAACGGCTTCTAATCCAGTTTGTGCATTTAAAATTTCTCTACTGAATTTTTTGATTCTTAGAGTAAGCAGATATCTCGATATTTCATCGTCATCGGCAATTAATATTTTAAGATTACTTATTTGAACTTCTGTATCCTTTTCAATAACAGCATTTTTGAATGCGTTTTTTTCTTCTGATACAGCATTGTAAGGAATGGTAAAATAAAATATTGAACCTTTTCCTTCTTTGCTTTCCACCCAAATCTTCCCATTTAGAATTTCAACATAAGATTTAGATATTGATAATCCCAAATCTGTTATCTGTAATGCTCTTGTATCTCCAATATCAGCCTGAATAAAACGTTCGAATATGGCTTCCTGCTTGTCTATAGGAATCCCAATGCCACAGTCTTTTACAAAAAATTCAAGGTATTTCCCCATTTTTTCATACCCAAATTCAATTGAACCTTTATCACTGTATTTAATAGCATTTTTAACAAGGTTAATCAGGATTGAATAGATTTTTTCAAAGTCTGTTTTAATGATTGCTTCGTTTGATGGCAAACCGTTTTTAAAGGAAAACTGCATCCCTTTACTTTCAACCTCAGGTTTGAAGAAGTTATAAACGAATTCGATTTGCTCGTTTATGTTCGAATCCTGTTTATTAACTTTCATCAGTCCAGATTTTATTTTCGAAAAATCTTCAACATTGTTGACTGTATTGAGCATGCGTGCGCTACTTATCCCGATAGTTTTAATAAAATTTTGTTGCTCCTCACTTGTTAAGTTCGGTTCTTTCAATAGTTCGGCAAAGCCAAGAATGCCGTTCATGGGTGTACGTATCTCATGACTCATATTTGTGAGTAATGTGGATTTGAATTTGTCGCTTTCTTCGGCTTTTTCTTTGGCTTTAATTAGTTCTATTTCAAACTGTTTGCGCTCGGTGATATTTCTGGCTAAACCCGTAACACCAATAATCTCATTCTTATCATTCGTAATAGGATTAAAAAAACTTTCATAGAAGGCACGATTTATATCTCCACATATCCTTACATCCGAATGGGATTCACCCCTCAACGCAAGGTCATAATTATACTTAGCCACTAATCTGTCATCATCCGAAGTGATACAATCCAGAATATTCATTCCAGTCTTAATATCCTTATTATATGCATACTTCATGAAATCCAAATGGGCTTTATTAAAATACAAATACCGATAATTTTGGTCAGTGGAAAAAATTATCGTGTCTTTTTGGTTCTCTATACTTAATGTCAGAAGCAATTCGGATTTTTTAAGTGCTTCCTCTGCCCGTTTGCGTTTAGTGATGTCATTAATACTGGATATAACGCAGAGTTTGTTATTGAGTTTAATGATTCTGGCAGAAAACAAACCCGTAATAATATCCCCATTCTTTTTTTTGAACAAGAATTCCTTTCCTGTTACATGCTTGCCATCAAGAAGGGTAGATATTACCCACTTTTGCTCTTTTTTATCTACCCACATGTTAAGTCCAACCGCAGAATTGGTAGTTACCTCTTCTCTGGGATAACCTGAAACCGAAGTAAAGGCATCGTTAACTTCTATGAATTTCCCATCTTTCGCACTCGTTATGGCGATTGAATAAGGGGATGACTGGAAAGCCTTGGAATACTTCTCTTCGCTTTCATACAAAGCATCCTCTACCTGCTTGCGCTGACTGATATCAACTATGGTTACAAGGCATTGTTCGGCATTTTTGGTAACGATACCAATAAGGTAAACATATTCGGGTAAGTTGCTATATGTTAACAGCATCACATCACATAATTGTTTGGTTTTGCTTTTAAATATTTGCTCAAGAAACTGATTGAAGATTGGTTTTGTATCATCTGAAACAAAATTGCCAAACCAACAATCTTTTAAAATAGCGGGTTTTTTGCTAAGAATTTTCGAAGCAAGGAGATTTAACTCAACTATTTTACCTTCTCTGGTAAGTGTAAGATAACCCGATGGTGCAAAACTATATAATTCGATATATTTTTTTTTAGCAAGTTTTTCCTGCTTATTTGCCAGCACGAGTTCTTTGTTAAGAATGATTAACTCTGCTACCAATTCTTCTTTTTCCTTTGCCAGCACGAGTTCTTTGATAGCAATAACTAACTCATCTGCACGATTTTGTTTCTCTCCTTTAGCAATGACTAATTTATCTGCTATCAGTTTTGTTTTTTCTTCGTTAGCAATGACTAATTCTTCTATCCGTTTTGCTTTTTCTTCGTTTGCAATGACTGACTCTGCAACCTGTCTTTCTTTCTCAGCTATTTGAAAGGCAAGTTCTTTGTTAGCAATGAGTAACTCTTGCAATTTTCCATTTTTGCTCATATCATTTTCGATTAAGTCTTGTGCAATTGAAAACCAATGTAATTAAGTGATAACCAATAGTTTTCAGTTACGTTGAAATTTTCGCAGAGTAAAGCTAGATTTGTTAATTGTGATAAACGTTATACAATTACCTGAAAAAGTTACATAAATCACACATATTTAAGTAATTATAATGATTTATAATAGTAGTATGTCTTGTATTGGAATGAAGACCTTTGTACTAAATTATTTATGCCGATTTTATTTATATGCAATTCGGGATTATATGTATAGATAAACGGACGATATTTTAATACCTCAAATACAGGGGAGGGTAACCATCTTTTTTAATCAAAAATTTATTCGTGATTATTTGGGAGAGGATAAGAATATGTTGATAACCTTTTAATCTTAATAAAAGTTCATCCAAACAATTAACATTTAATGAATCTTTTACCCAAAATTGAAAATTGGAAAAAAGAGGCGGCACTAATAAAGTCTCGCTGCATTTCTCCAGTGCTTGTGGAGTAAAAGGAGCACCGCCTCAACGGTCAAATTGTCCTGACCAAAAAGAACTTAAAAAAGGCGACACTTGATATTAATTTCAATGTCTGACGCTATCTGATACTCTCAATGAGGAAGTGCCGCCTTCTGTAAAATCTTGTATAAAAATATTTCGCACGTTCAATACAACCTATCAAATTTATGCCAACAAAATTAAATAATCAAACTTTTTTATTTTTGGCTGAATATATTTAGCTAATGGCAGTTGTTCTAGTGATGTATAAAGGATATTGACATAAATACTTTTTTGATGTAAATCATGTCAATTTATTTGGGCTTATTTGCTTTTTGTTTTATTTAACTTTAATTTTATGAATGACTTACAGTTATTTTAACTTCTATTTTTTAACCGACCGCAAATAATATGAAAACTTTTTGTTCAACCATAGTGATAGCAATATCCCTGTTAGTCTGTACAAATGGATTGTTAAATGGTCAAAACAAAATTGATGGATACTATTTAAATGCAAAATTAGGTATTAGTTACAATTGGTTAGGTGGAGGTGGAGAAATTAATATTCTAAGAAGACATTTTATCTATAGTCTTGGAATATATGAATTTTGGAATTTTAATTCAAATGCCAATATATGGAGTTTTCCAATAGATTTTTTAATTGGGAAATATGTTGGGGATAGGTATCTAAGATTTCAATATCAGGGAGGATTAGGTTTATTTTGGGGAGGTAAAAATGCGGGTAATGAATGGGATAATGGTTCAGTCTCTTTCGCCACTTTAGGGATTCCTTTAAAACTTGGATTTAAAATATTGCCTTCGAGATTTATAAGTATTGGAATGGACTTACAAGCTAATTTGAATTTTGAAAAATCAATAGTTATCCCAATGTTTAGCATCGAAATTGGAAAATTAAGAAACAAAATAGTTAAAAGAAACTAAATAAAACTTCAGATAATTTAGTAATGAAACCCAGCAGGAGGTCTTGTTACAAGAGGTTTTTAGTACAGAAAAATCATCAGAAATAATAAATCATATTTGAGATTCCCGTAGGAAACAATTTGCAGTTTTTAATTATCATAATTTAATAATACACTTCTATGCTGAGACGGACGCTTCTTAAATCTACTTTTTCAAGGTCTACAAAAGCTCAAAGGAATATTTAACACTCTTGCCACGAGTAATTGCCTCTCAGCGTATATCAGAATAATAATAAGTAATGCTGCTATCAATAGAAGAGTGTCCTAAAACTCATTAAAATAGCCTCAATTGAGATGCTGAAAACATGAATTTCAGTGGCTGGATTTTTATTTTGCTTGTGTCATTGTCTTTCATAACTTTATCATACTTAATTACTATCATGTCAAGTCTCATCCAAGGCTACGAATACGACATCTTCATCAGCTATCGCCAGAAAGACAATGAATACGATGGCTGGGTGACAGAGTTTGTCGATAATTTAATGCGGGAGTTACATGCCACCTTTAAAGAAGACATATCCATTTACTTCGATATCAATCCACAGGATGGTCTGCTTGAAACACATATTGTTGACGAATCGTTGGCTAAAAAACTAAAATGCCTGATCTTCATCCCCATAATCTCACAAACCTACTGTGACTTAAAAAGTTTTGCATGGCAACATGAGTTTGTTGCCTTTAACAAACTGGCAAAGGAAGATCAATTCGGAAGAGATATCAGGCTTACAAGTGGAAATGTAGCCAGCAGGATATTACCAATTAAGATTAATGACCTTGACCCA
The DNA here is from genome assembly GCA_017882305.1 of Bacteroidales bacterium. GTDB lineage: Bacteria > Bacteroidota > Bacteroidia > Bacteroidales > VadinHA17 > LD21. Next base: position 14,248 of record JADGPU010000055.1, read on the forward strand.
GAAGATAAAAATATTCTTGAAAATGAAATAGGCGGAGTGCTGCGAAGCATAGAGTTTATTTATAAGGCAGCAGGTGTTAACAGACCTTTAAGAGCCAATGAAGATCACCCACAGGATAACATCAATAAAACTTATTATCGGGATCAGATTAATAAGGTAGCAAATGCTGTGAAAGAGATTATTTCAGCAATAAAGAAACATAATCAACAGGAAGGAGAAGTTACAAAAGAGGTTGTTAGCACAATATCTGAAAAGCCAGTAAACTTGAAAACAAAAATTACTATTGTATTTTTGTTTATTTTGGCACTGATTGTGCTTGGTTATTTCTTAATCCCCAACTTATCTAAACCTAAAGTACAGCTTGAAAAATCCATAGCAGTATTACCTTTTAGAAATGACAGTCCTAATGATTCAACGACATACTTCTTGAATGGTGTCATGGAAGAGATACTCAATAACCTTCAAAAGATCAGTGATTTTAGTAGGGTTCTTTCACGCACATCTACAGAGCAATTCAGAGGTGATACTAAAACTACTACTCCTGAAATAGCAAAAAGACTGAATGTGAATTACATCGTTGAAGGAAGCGGTCAAAAATATGGTGACAAGTTCGTTCTTAGGGTACAATTAATTGTTGGTAATAATGAAAAACATCTTTGGGGTAAATCATATGATCGTGAAATACATGAGACAAGTGATATTATTATTATCCAAAGTGAAATTGCACAGTCAATAGCAGCCGAACTGAAAACAAGTATAACCCCTGAAGAAAAACAACTTATTAATAAAATACCAACTACCAACCTGACAGCTTATGATTTTTACCAGATGGGAAGAGAAGAGTATATAAAAGGGTCGCTGAAAAAAGCCGAAGATTTCTTACATAAATCATTGAAATATGATTCCACATTTGCTCAGGCATATTCAGGTCTGGCAAGAGTATATTGGCAAAAGCACTATTTGAAAGAATATTTCTCTGAAAATTTCATGGATTCTGTTCTGATTCTTGCAAATATTGCTCTTTCCTTTGATGATCATTTGTCTGAACCACATACTTTAAAAGGAATATATTATCGTGAAATAGGCAAACCAGAACAGGCTGTTGAAGAATATGATAAAGCCATAAAACTAAACCCAAACGATTGGATGGCTTACTATGATAAAGGAAACTTCTATTATTTTAACGATCTTGTTAATAACATTGATAATTATCAAAAAGCTGCTTCCCTTAATCGTGGAGCAGAATTACCTTTTTTATTAGGCGCAATTGGTGATGCGTATTTTCATGCTGGATTTCCTGATAAAGCTAATCAATATTTTCTTGACAAATTAAAATTGGATGGCGATTCATTGTCATATTTTTCTCAATTAAGCTCAGATGAAAACTCTATTAATAATTTTAAGAAATCTATCGAATTTGCAGAAAAAGGTTGTGCGATAGATTCAACCGCCTTACTGAGAATAATTGGAGGCAATTACGCAAATCTCGGTCAGTATAAAGAATCATTAAAATACTTTAAAAAGTGGCTTGAAATATTGAAAGCTCAGGGAGAATTCGATTATAACGCTATAAACAATCTGCATCGTATAGGATATGCTTACTGGCAGAATGGTTATAAAGAAGAAGCTGAATACTATTTCAAGGAACAAATAAAAAACTGTGACAGGGCAATTAAATTAAGCCGCCCATATGTTGGACAAATTTTATATTCATATTATGATCTTGCAGGAGTATATGCATTCATGGGAGAGAAGGATAAAGCATATAAAAATTTAAGAATTTTTAATCAAATTCAACGAGTGCCCTTATGGATGTCAATGTTAATAAAAACAGACCCTTTATTCAACAGCATCAGAAATGAACCAGAGTTTCAGCAGATTTCCAAGGATATTGAAGCAAAATATCAGGCAGAGCATGAAAGAGTAAGGAAATGGCTTGAAGAGCAAGGGAAGTTGTAAGAATTTTATGGTTTAGAATAAAAGTGTTCGGGTTACTCTCTTTATGTTCTTTTAAAGAACTAAAACTAAAATCAAATGGAACAATATCTTCACTCTACGTTAACGTGGCTCATCACGACAATTATTATTATTGCAATATGGGACGCTATATGGAAATTGATTGCAATGTGGAAAGCAGCACGAAACAACCATCTTGCTTGGTTTATATGTATCGCTATATTTAACACAATTGGAATTTTGCCAATCATTTATATTCTTACTCAAAGAAAGAATAACAACACGCAGTCTGAAAAACCTTGATGTTATTATCGAAGAATTATCATTAAAACTATAAGAAGATGCCACTAAAAAAGGGAAAGTCAAAGAAAGTAATTAGTTCAAACATTGAGGAATTACTCCACGATTACAAACAGACGGGAACAATAGGAACGAGTCATCCAAAGTCGATGAAAAAGGCGCAAAAACAAGCGGTTGCAATAGCGTATTCAAAGGCAAAGAAGAAATAATATACGTTAAATATTTTAATATGTTTTTAATTAAGATTGTTTTTCAGACAGATAGCGGGGTTCAGATAAACAGGTTCTACTCCCATCTTCCACCCGAAAAATTATGATCCTGGAAAATTGATCCTGGAAAATTTAGGTAGAGATGCGCAAATTGCGCGTCTCTACCTGTATAGTAGTTATCTCCGGTCTATTTCCTGATTTTATATTTTGAATATGCAAGGAATGACAGTGCTGCCAGAACAATAACAACAATATAAACAAACGATGGCACAGGTGAAGATTCCCCGGCTGCATAGGAGTGCATTCCCGATAAATAATAATTCACTCCGAAATATGTCATTAGTACCGAAGAGAAGGCAAAGAGGGAAATCAGATTAAATGTGAAGATATCTTTCATTCCGGGTATCCTGCGGCTATGAATTACTATACTATATATGATTATAGTAATTAACGACCAGGTTTCTTTTGGATCCCAGCCCCAGTATCTCCCCCATGATTCGTTTGCCCAGACTGCTCCCAGGAAAGTTCCGATCGTAAGAAAATATAGCCCGAGAGTAAGAGTCTTAAAATTGATAACGGTGAGTTCATCAATAGTATTCGCGATCCTCTCCCGATTTGAATCGTTCGATAAAGAAAGAAGTATTAAAGTAATAAGTCCCAGTATCGCACCAAGTCCCAGGAACCCATAGCTGCCCGTAATAACAGAAACATGTAAGGTAAGCCAGTATGATTTAAGAACGGGTACGAGGTTGGTGATCTCAGGGTCCATAAAGCTCAGATGTGCTACCATCAGAGTCATTGAAGCAAGTACTGCTGTTGCAGAAAGAGCAAATGCCGATTTGCGGCTGAATATGAATCCTGCCAAAAGTGTAGCCCACGAGATAAAAATCATCGATTCATATCCGTTACTCATGGGTGAATGACCGGCAATATACCATCTGAGACCAAGTCCCACAGTATGGAACAGGAACCCGGCAAATAATAGCCATCCAAGAATCTTTACAAAAAAGGAGGGGTTTTTCCTACCCCTGATCACCATGACAATAAGCCCGATAAGCATTATTAGTCCAACAGTAGCATAGAAAGGGAAGAGCCGTTCAAATATGCCAAGTTTATAGTACAATAGTTCTGCATTGGTTTTTGATTCTGAAGGAAGAGCATATTCTGAAAACCTTTTCTGGTACCTGGTTATTGATTCGGAAACCTGTCGGACAGTCGCTATATTATTTGTCTGCAAGGCATCAGACAAGACGGGAACAATACTCACAATGAAAAGCGAATCTTCTTTGTTTGCAGCTTTTTGAAGAGCCTCCTGTGGGTTTCCCCAATCATGGGTTCCGTTCTTCAATGGAAACAGTTTCATAAAATCCCCCTTATATATCATGTATACGATATTTACCCGCTCATCGATTTTCATCAACTCTTTATCCATCTTGCTCCTTTCTGCCGGAGCTTTAGAATATGCAGCATTTACTTCTTCAGAAATCTTATAACTTCCATTCCCTTCCAGATTAACCAGGTCGGTAAAGGATGCAAATTCCCCTTTGATACCCAGTTTCTTTTTGAGATCACTATTCGAAATCCTTATCAGAGGAACATTCTTCCAGTTATTAAAATCAAAATACATCCCCAGGAAGACCTGCATTGAGGTAAGTCCTTCAAATTCATTTTCTCTTGTCACCTTCCGTAGAATATCATTACTAAGTGTAAAAAGTGGTTTGGTCCTCCCCTTCTGATCCTGAACAAGCACTTTACCAAACTCAATTGCCGTAGATTTTTCCGGAACTAGTTTCTGTGCATCTGCATTTGTAGCATCCGACAGAAACAGAATCAGAAGGATAGCCGGAGCACTTTTCCTGATTGCAGAATTCCAGTATCCGGCATTTATACTACGGAACGCTGAATTTTTATTAAGTAATGAAAGAATAATGAAAAAGAATAACAATGCATAACCGGTATATGTAACCAGCATACCTGCCATATCGTGATTGACGGAGAGAATTGTACCCTTTTCATCACGGTCGAATGAGGACTGGTAAAAACGATACCCCTTATATTTGAGGATATTATTCATAAAAATCATGAAAGGTTTCTCAACATTTTCTCTCTTATCGAGAAGAACAACGTCGCTCTTATAACCTGAAGGGCTGGAAGAACCAGGATATCTCTCCAGAATAAAATCGTTAAGTTTAATTGTGAATGGAAGTGTAGTTGACTTTGAGCCATAGCTAAGCTCAACTCTGTTTCCATCTAACTCACAGGAGGCTGAAGCAACCTTTTCCTCCTCTCTGTCCCATAGATATACTGTTGCCGATTTTTTGCCGCTAATAAGATGAAATATAAAAGCATTCAAACCTGTAGTCTGTTCCTCAGGTTTTACAGCAACAGCTTTAATAACCCCCTTAACTGATATCTGCTGAGGTACAATTTTAATGTCATCTAATGTTAAAATCTGCATCGCTTTTAATTCAATCGGCTTGCCTTGTATTGTTGATGTGGGGGCCTGTGTCATCATATTCCTTTCACCCAGTTTTAATCCGGATAATATAAAAAACTTTCCAGAGTCAAGTGAAATATTTATTTCAGCAGGTTGTAGTGAAGCAAAGCCGAAAGAGATTCCATTTGAAGTTTTTATATCTCCCTTTTTGAGAATAATAGTCTCTCTTTCCGTCATGTTTTTTGTAACAAGCAGCGAAACAATGGGTTCTCCTTCAGGGCTGTCAGTAATAATCTCAGAGGCATTCGGGATGATTTTTGCCAGCAGGAGTTCATACTCGATGCCTTTGACTTTTATTGTTTTTTTAAAATTATCGGCTGAAACTGAGGTCATTGAGTACTTCTGGGTATGGTTTGTGATAATAGTCCCATTGTTATCTTTAACAGAATATCCGATATATTTCTCATTTGAAAAGCACTGTTTTTGCTCCTCTCCTTCGCGTATATGCATTGAACCTTCCCATCCGAAATATCTGGTTATCCCTGCTCCAATAATCATAAGAATGAACGAAAGATGAAAGAGGGCGATTGTAAGTTTTTCTCTCTTTAAAAGCTTGAAAATAACTACCTGACCCACAAGGTTCACTGCAAGAAGTAACAATATCAGTTCGAACCACCT